>PFJY01000230.1 GCA_002784065.1 Hydrogenophilales bacterium CG_4_10_14_3_um_filter_58_23
GGGCTCGTCCAACAAACGGTTCAGATCGTGGCTCGCTCCGCGATCACGATCTAACCTTATGCGTTAGGCGCGGTTTTTTGCGCCGTAACCCACCAGAAGTAGGCGCCTCTAGACGACAAACCCAAACATCAAAAACAGGTTTTGAAGTTTGGGTTTGTTGGGTTACGCGATAAGGCCGCTAACCCAACCTACATCAGACGGCACGAGGGGAGGAAAACGACCGTACCCGAGTAGTTACAGCAATTCATTCAAATCCAAGCAAGGTATCATCACTTCCACAAAGCCAGGAACTCCTGCCAGTGCGGCGCATCGGACTTGCTCAAGATGGCACGCACCAGATCGCACTCGGACTGATACGCCTCACGCGTCAGGACGCCGCGCATCAGCTGAAAACGCAGGTAAACCAGGTAAGTGTTGGCGACGTCGGTTTCGCAGTAATTGCGGATGCCGTCGATTTCGCCGTTCTGAAACGCATCCCAGACTTTCGAGCCGTCCATGCCGAGCTTGCCGGGCAGGCCGATCAGTTGCGCGATCTGGTCCAGCGGGGCGTTGGCGCGCGGCTGGTAGAGGGCGAGCAGATCCATCAGGTCGAGATGGCGGGAATGGTAACGGCTGATGTAGTTGTTCCACTTGAATTCGCGGTCGTCCTCGCCCATGTCCCAGTAGCGCGGCGCCTGGATGCCGTGAATCATGGCGCGGTAGTGCAGCACCGGCAGATCGAAGCCGCCGCCGTTCCATGAAACAATCTGCGGGGTGTATTTCTCGATGCCCTCGAAGAAGCGGCGGATGATTTCGCCCTCGTCGTCCTCGGGACTACCCAAAGTCCAGATGCGGAAGCTGTCGCGCTCGCGCAGGGCGCAGGAGATCGCCACCACGCGCTGCACGTGCAGTTGCAGGAAGTCGTTGCCGGTGGCCTGGCGGCGCTGGTGGAAGGCCATCTCCGCCACTTGGGCCGGGTCGATTTCGTCCCCGAGCCCGTTGAGTTTGCGCAGGCCCTCGATGTCGGGAACTGTTTCGATATCGAATACCAGAACGGGCGCCATTATTTTCGTACCCATACCCCGCTCTGGTTCTGATACCACCATCCCGACGCAGCCTTCTGCACCCAGCGCTGGGCGAAGGTGGCGCGTATCTCATCCTCCCATTCAGGATGGCCGTTGGCGCGTGCAATCTCGCGGTACAGAGCCTGGCGGTCCTGGTTCTCCGCCGCGACCAGCCCGTTCACCGCCTGCCGCTGCGCCAGCGGCACCAGGGTAGCGTCGCGCACCGCGACCAGGCCGTTGCGCGTCAGGCCGACCGCGCCGCTGGCATAGTGGCCTGCAAGCTGGTCATGGCGCTGCTGCATGGTCGTTTTCAGGCTGCCGATGGCCGGCGTGTTGATTTCCAGGTCGGCCGCAGCGAACGCCAGCAAAGGCATCCACAGTAGAAGAACGGCCATCCACAAACGAAGAATCTGGCTGTACATTGTGACCCCCTATTTCTGTTCGTCCGGTTTGGCCGGCGCCGGTGCGTCGCCAGACTTCTTCAGCTGCCACACCTCGTCAATGATCTTGTCGGCGGCCTTTTCCGCTGCCGCTGCGGGAAAATAGATGTTGATGGTGACGCACGCCGAAACTGTCGCCGCCAGCAACACGGCCATAGCCATGGGTAATGTTCGCATTAAATCTCCTTCTTTCTTACTGGATAACCGGCTTCACATTCTTCTGGGTCACCCGCTTCAACCGCTCCAGCAACTCGTCCCAACTCACTTGGTGATTGTAACCGATTACGCTGATCGCCGGTATACCGCCGCCCTTCACGATAACGTAGCCATGCGGCGCCGGCTCGACGCCGTCCATCAGGCACACCCCGTTGCGCAGCGCGCAGGAAAGACCGATCCGTTCGTAACCGAACTGCTCGAAGAAGCTCAGAAAGCTGCGCTGTATTGCGGCGGCCGCCCCGACGCCGCCCAGAGACGAAATGCTCTGTACTGCCTTCTGGCTGATCTTTTTCGGATAGTTGCCGGGACTGCTTGCCACCTTGGCATCGAACTGCACTGGACGCCAGTCAGACAGCTCCAGTCCGGCCACCGAGACGTCGATACGCCCCTGCATGTTGCCGAAGGAAAAAGCACTTGTCAGCAGATCGAGATCAAGGTTACGCATGTCGAGCGTAGCCGACAGGCGCGGAACGCGACCGAAAGGCTCGTGCAGCGAGAGGTCTTTGACCACGGCCGTGCCGTCGAACACTTTGAACAACAAGGCGCCATCCACCTTGAGATTGCCGCCGACATAGCTGACGGCGGGGATGATGCCGGCCAGCGTGCCCTGCATGAGAGGCAGTTTCAATGCCGCGCTGAAACGCTCCATCGAAACGGGCGCCAGGCCGCCGCTGAAGCGCCACTGCCAGTCGCCATCGTTACGGCTGGCGGTGAAGCCGTCGATGTTGAGCCTGCCGTCGAGCAGCGGAACAGAAAAGTCGGGCGCGCCGAACTGCCAGCCCCTCATTGTCAGCGGCACCCGAGTCTCGCCCAGCGCCAAGCGCAGCACCTCGCCGCTCTGGAGGCTAAGCTCCGCCTGGCGCTCTTCCTTGTTCGACCACGGGATATGGGCGTTCACGCCATGCAACGCGAAGCGCTGATCCTCGTCGACAAATTCGGCAGCGCGCAGGCTCAAGTCGAAGTCGGTGGTGACGCCATCGCGGTAGCGCCATGCCAGATCGGCGCCACCCTTGGCCTGTAACTTGGCGAAAGCGGTTTTTTCCAGGAAAGGTTTGAGCAGAGTCGGGTACAGCCCGGCCACGTCGAGGCCCGCCGCCTTGAGATCGAAATCCGTCAGACCCCGCCCCGCTCTATCCCACGCACCGGAAAGCTGAGCCTCGCCCACTCCCGCCAGCCGCAGGCTGCCCTGGCTGAGGCGCAACCAGTCCGCTTCCAGGCTGCCCTGCCCGGCAAAACGATGCCTGCCATCGGCAAAGTAAAGCGGCTGCCAGAAAGCCTCGCCGGATTTCCAGTCCACCTCGCCCCGCCATATCCACCCACCTTCCCGGCGCGATGCATCGCATCGCACCCCGCCAGCGATTTTCTCGCCGGCATGCAGTCCGCTGGTATCGGCAAAAGCAAGTTCCTTGAAGACCGCATCGACAGTGACGTTCCCCACCCCCGTATGACCGCCGTCCAGACTGATGCTGCCGCTCCACGTTCCGGCAGTGGGTCGAATACCGCCCTGCGGCAGGAATCCGGCCAGCCGCGCAACCTGCCCGTTACGGGCCTCGACACGGACATTCCAGCCGGGCTTGTCCCATTGAGCGCTAAGCTGCCAGGTCTCGCCGCGCGGAAAATCCAGAGTCAGCGCCAGCGTTTTTGACTGCTGCTGATAAACGAAGCGCACCGGCAGCTTTTCACCCAGATCCAGTTCGCCTTGGTCGCAACGGATTACGCCATTATTCCATTGGGTTTTTACGCAGGTCAGGCGCACTTTGCGCCATGTCCGATCGCGCAAGGAAAGCTCGCCGATGCGCGCCTCGAAATGGGAAAAATCCGGCCCGTCCAGCGTGGCGCTGATGGCCTTGGCGTGAAAAGCGGGTGAAGAAATATCGTCGACACTCAACGTGATTTGCCCGGCCTGGGCAAAAGGAGAGAGCAACACGAACAGGATCAAGGCACGGACAACTTGCGCCCAATTCATTGCCGTGGAATCAGGCTGGGAACACGCCGGTGGACAGGTAGCGGTCGCCCCGGTCGCATACGATGGACACGATGACTGCGTTTTCGGTTTCCGCCGACACTCTGAGCGCGGCCGCCAATGCGCCGCCGGACGAAATGCCGGCGAAGATACCTTCCTCCGCAGCCAGTCGGCGCGTGATGTCCTCGGCTTCCTGCTGGCCGACCTCGATCAACCGGTCCACCCGCTTGAAATCGCAGATTTTCGGCAGATAGGCCAGAGGCCACTTGCGGATGCCGGGAATCTGCGAGCCTTCGCTGGGCTGCACGCCGATGATCTGGATGTTCGAATTCTGTTCTTTGAGGTAACGCGAGCAGCCCATGATGGTGCCGGTGGTGCCCATACTGCTGACGAAATGGGTGATTTTGCCCTGTGTGTCGCGCCAGATTTCCGGGCCGGTGCTCTCATAGTGAGACAGGGGATTGTCGGGGTTGGAGAACTGGTCGAGGATGATCCCCCGGCCTTCGTCGCGCATCCGGTTGGCGGTGTCGATCGCCGCTTCCATGCCGCCGGCCTTCGGTGTCAGCACGATTTCCGCGCCAAAGGCGTGCATGACTTGGCGCCGCTCCACGCTCATATGTTCCGGCATCACCAGCACCATTTTGTAGCCGCGCATCGCCGCCGCCATCGCCAGGGCGATGCCGGTATTGCCGCTGGTTGCCTCGATCAGGGTGTCGCCCGGTTTGATCTCGCCGCGCGCTTCCGCCCGCCGGATCATGAACAGCGCAGGCCGATCCTTGACCGAGCCAGCCGGGTTGTTGCCTTCCAGTTTGACCAGCACGACGTTGCCGGTATTGCCTGGCAATCGTTTCAGCTTAACCAGAGGCGTATTGCCGATAAATTCCTCGATGCTCTTAAACATTGTCGCTTCCTTCTGTACTCATCACAGCAGCTTGGTATAGCTGGTCGCATTCGCTGATCACACCCGCCATGGTGACGCAATTCCTGCCGTTTTTCTGGGCGTGCCCAACCGCCCGCCCAGCTCTGGCATACAGATCCTGGCGGCCCTCCCCCGGCAACAGCATGGCTACGCCGAAGCTGGCGGTCAGCGGTCGTGTCATGGGCAGGATAAACTGCCCCTCCAGATCCATGCGCAGCCGCTCGGCCACGATCAGCGCGCCCATTTCGTTGGTTTCCGGCAGCAGCATGGCAAACTCCAATCCGCCGTAGCGTGCCGCCAGGTCGGTGGTGCGCACCGAACGGGTGATAACCGTCGCCACATGGTGCAGCAGCTCATCCCCCACTTCGCGGCCATAGTTTTCATTGACCCCGCCGAAGTCATCCATTTCCATCAATATCAGCCCCAAAGGGCGGCGATACCGTTCCCAGCGGCCGATTTCTTCGGTGATACGGTCATCCAGGCTTCGGCGGCTAGCCAAACCGGTAAGGGTATCCTGGCGCTTGAGCGCCTCGACCTCCTCCAAGGCTTTTTGCAGCGCCTGATTGCGTCGCGCCAGAGTGCGTTCTGTGTCCTCCATCTCCCTGCCCAGCCGCTCGATCACGCCATTGAGCTGCGAGTATGCCGAGACACCCACCTCGGCTTCGAGCAACCATCCTGATCCGGTACGGTAGATGCTGCCGGACAGAGCCACCCAACCCTCCGATGCAGCGGCAAGGACAATTGCCCCAGTGTATACCTTGCCGTCCACCCCGACTTCCGCCTGACTGAGCACTACCCTATCCGGCTTGGTCAGACGCACGCCAGCCCCCTCCGCCTCTGCCTTCGCTTCCGCTGTGACGGAAAGAAAGCCCTGATTGAACTCGACAACCCGGCTATCCTCATCCAGCACCGCGATGGCTATGGCATGAAGCGCCATCGCCCAGGGCGGAATAAGCATTTCCCCTGCATCAGACAAACGCTGCTCTCTTTCTCTTTAAAATGGGTATCCCTTTGACGCACGTACGAGATCATGATATTTTCGTGCTATGGAAAAAGCAAGCCCGATTCCGGGCGTTGATTACCCGCGCAC
>PFJY01000165.1 GCA_002784065.1 Hydrogenophilales bacterium CG_4_10_14_3_um_filter_58_23
CAGGCTGTTTTCGGTGGCGTTGTTCAAAATATCGGCCGCTTCGGTCATTTCCACCATGAAGGTGGAACGACCGCCGGCCAAGTCGTCGGAGGTTTGGTCCCGGCATGAATCAGGAAGCAGTTTCCAGAATACGCCGCACAGCTTGTCCCATGGCGACGGGCAGATTCTCCGGTACGTGTGCAAGCAAGCCGTAATGATCTTGATGAGGATGGGAAATAATAATCCCAAGAAAGCTCTCGGCTGGGCGAGTGATCCCGGCTACCAGGGGTAGCCACTCAGGCCCGTTGTGATCGGCATCCGAGGGCAACCCAAGATCAATAGCAATCCGAAATCCGTCATGGGCTATTTCTACACATGTGCCGCCGATTTCGTGGGTGCCGCGATGTATGCAGATTTCCATAAATTATTTTCCGTGGATAGTGCCATCGGAATCTAGTCATGTGGCATAACAGCACAATCTCCGAATTGCTTGTACAAGCCGAATCTCTCTGCGCCCTCTGCGGTTCAAGATATCCTTTCCGTTTCAAAAACCGCCTGCCACAGCCGCTTGACGGCTTCCTCGTGTTCTTCCATCTGCGCCGGGTCGATGCGGGCATGGGCGTCGCCCTGTAGCCGCAGCTGATGCTGGAGCAGGCGGTATTCGCGGTAAGTGTCGCGCGTCTGCTCCGCCAGTTTCGGGGGAATCAGGCCGAGCTCGCCGGCGATCCGAAGCAGGGCGAGGTTGCCGGCGTTTCGTGTCAGTTCGGGATGGATGTGGGAAAAATTCAGCACCAGGTACTGCACGATGAACTCGACGTCGATGATGCCGCCGCGATCATGTTTGAGGTCGAACAGGCCGCTGGGGTTGGGGTGTGCATCCAGCATCTTTTGCCGCATCTTGAGCACTTCCTCGCGCAGGGTCGCGGCGTCGCGTTCCTGCCGCAGCACTTCGATGCGGATGTGCTCGAAGGTCGCGCCGATTTCGGCGTCACCGGCGCAGAAGCGGGCGCGGGTCAGCGCCTGGTGCTCCCACACCCAGGCCTGTTTCTTTTGGTAGCCCCCGAACGCTTCGACCGAGCTGACCAGCAGGCCGCTGGCGCCGTTGGGGCGCAGCCTGAGGTCGGTTTCGTAAAGGATGCCGGCGGGCGTCATGCTGGAAATCCAGCTGTTGATGCGCTGTGCCAGTTTGGCGTAGATCTCGGCGGCGTCCGGGGAATCGTCGTCGTAAAGAAAGATGATATCGAGGTCGGAGGCGTAGCCCAGTTCCTTGCCGCCCAGCTTGCCGTAGGCGATGACGGCGAAGCGCGGGGTTTCGCGGTGTTTGACGCGCAGTCCGGCCCAGGCGAGGCGCACGGTTTCATCCAGAATCATGTCGGCCAGGTCGGAGAGCTGGTCGGACAGGATTTCCAGCGGGAGCACCCCGGCCAGATCCTGCGCTACCAGGCGGAATATTTGCGCCTGCTTGAAGTGGCGCATGCTGTCCATCTGCCGCTCGGCGTCGCCTTCAGCCGCGTGTAGCAGCCCTTTCAGCTCGTCCCTGAGCGTCTCCCGGTCATACTTGGCGTAAAGCTCGTTGGTGTCGAGCAGTTCATCCAGCAAAACCGGGTGCTGGGTGAGGGTGTCCGACACCCAGGGGCTGGCGCTGCACAGTTTCGCCACTTGGTTGAGGGTCTGCGGGTATTCCAGCAGCAGAGCCAGGTAAGTGCTGCGCCGGCTGATGTTCTCCACCAGGCGGAGGATGCGCTCCAGGGTTTCGTCCGGGTTGGAGAAATTGCAGGCCATCTGGATCAGCGGCGGCAGGAGTGCGTCGAAGCGGGCGCGGCTCTCGGTCGGCATCTGGCTGTAGCGACCACTCTCGCGGATGCGCTTGAGCTGTTGACTGGCCTCGGCGGGATGGCGGTATCCCTGTTCGGCGAGAAGCGAGATGGCTTCCTCTTCGGCCAGTGTCCCCTGCCACAACGCCGCCAGGGGGTGGTTGCCTTGCGCGCTTTGCGGCTCGGCGAAGACTTGATCGAAATGGCGCGCCACCTTGCTGCGGTGGCTGTCGAGTGCTTGCAGGAATTCGGGCCAATCGGCGTAGCCCATCGCGGTGGCGATGATCTGCCGGTCGGCGTCGTTAACCGGCAGGGTCTGGGTCTGGGCGTCTTCCAGATATTGCAGGCGATGCTCCAGGTTGCGCAGAAAAAAATAGGCGTCGCGCAGCTCGCCCACGGTCTGCGCCAACAGCAGGTTGCGCTGTTCGATCAGGTTGAGCGCCACCAGGGTGGAGCGGGTTTGCAGCTCGGTTTCCTTGCCGCCGCGGATGAGCTGGAACACCTGGGTGATGAATTCGATTTCTCGAATGCCGCCCGGCCCCAGCTTGATGTTGTCCTGCATGTCGCGCCGGTTCACTTCCTGGCGAATCTGCGCGTGCAGGCCGCGCATCGAGGCAAAGGCGCCGAAATCGAGGTATTTGCGGAACACGAACGGGCGCAGGATGGCGGCCAGTTCCCGGCACTGGCTACCGGTGAGGGCTCGCCCCTTGATCCAGGCGTAGCGCTCCCATTCGCGGCCCTGGGTGAGGTAGTAGTTCTCCAGCATGGAAAAGCTGCCGACCAGTGGCCCGGAATCGCCATATGGCCGCAGCCGCATGTCGACGCGGAAGACGAAGCCGTCCGCCGTGGCCTCGTTGAGGGCGCCGATCAGCTTCCTGCCGAGCAGGGCGAAATATTCGTGGTTGCTGGTTTTGCGCGGCCCGGCGGTTTCGCCTTCCTCGGGGTAGGCGAAAATCAGGTCGATATCCGATGAGACGTTGAGCTCGCCGCCGCCGAGCTTGCCCATGCCGACTACCACCAGGTCTTGCTCGGCGCCGCTTTCTTCCCCGATGGGTGGCCCGTATTGGCCGCGCAGCCAGCTGTCGATCCGGGACAGGGCGAAGCGGGTGGCGACTTCGGCAAGCCAGGTGGCGGTGCGCATGACTTCGCGCAGGTCGGCCAGTCCGGCGAGGTCGCGCACGATCAGGCGCAGCATCACCTGCTTGCGCAGAACGCGCAGGGCTTTTTTCAGGGCGGCTTCATCGTCGATTGCGCTAGCGTCGAGGATGGCCTGCATCTCCGCCGCATCCCAAGGGATGAACAGGGTTTCGCGCAGCCGGACGAGAGCGACCGGTTCGCTCTCGGTCAGGCGCCGGGCGTAGCGGCTGAGGGGGAGCGCTTTTTCGATCAGAGCTTCGGGCGATTTGGGTGTAGGCGTATCCATTTTGGAGTTTGTAAGGTATTCGTAAGGTAATTTAAGGTATTATAAACAGGCTATCTACAAGATTCCGGGGTCGCAGATTTTGTCGGCATCGCGTTGGCAAAAATTGGTTTTGCCGGGCTTGCATCAATCGGCAAAACCGAATCAAGGCAATATTATCAAACCTGCTCACCCTACCGCATAGTATCAAAACCAGCGAGGAGAAAATATGTCGTCGATCGAATCAGTTATGACCGAAACCCGGGTATTCGAGCCGGCCGAGGCATTCAAGGCCCAGGCCAACGTCAAGGGGATTGCAGGCTACCGGGCGCTGTGCGAACAGGCTGAAAATGATTATGAAGGTTTCTGGGCGGGGCTGGCAAATGAACTGCTGGTGTGGAAAAAGCCCTTCACCAAAGTGCTGGACGAGAGTGACGCGCCGTTCTACAAATGGTTCGAAGACGGCGAAATGAACGTGTCCTGGAATTGCCTGGACAAGCATCTCGCTACCCAGCCGAACAAAATCGCCATCATCTTCGAGGCGGACGATGGCAAGGTCACCAAGATCAGCTACAAGGACCTTTATCACCGCGTCTGCCAGTTTGCCAACGCGCTCAAGGCGCTCGGCGCGAAGAAGGGTGACCGCATCATCATCTACCTGCCGATGAGCATCGAGGCGGTGGTGGCGATGCAGGCCTGCGCCCGCATCGGTGCGATCCATTCGGTGGTGTTCGGCGGTTTCTCCGCCAAGAGCCTGCACGAGCGCATTACCGACGCGACCGCCAGTCTGGTGATTACCGCAGATGGCCAGTTTCGCGGCGGCAAGGCGATGTCGCTCAAGCACGCGGTGGACGAGGCGCTCACCATGGACGGTTGCGACTGCGTGAAGAACGTCGTGGTTTACCAGCGCACCGGCGTCGAAACGGCCTGGGACGCCAGGCGTGACGTGTGGTGGCACGACGCGATCCAAGGCCAGGCCGACACCTGCGAGCCGGAATGGGTCGGCGCCGAGCATCCGCTGTTTATCCTTTACACCTCCGGTTCCACCGGCAAGCCCAAGGGCGTACAGCATTCCAGCGCCGGCTTCCTGCTCCAAGCCATCAACACCATGCGCTGGACTTTCGATTACAAGGACAGCGACGTGTTCTGGTGTACCGCCGATGTCGGCTGGATCACCGGCCACACCTACGCCACCTATGGCCCGCTGGCGATCGGCGCCACCGAAATCGTGTTCGAGGGCGTGCCGACTTACCCCGACGCCGGACGTTTCTGGAAAATCATCCAGGATCACAAGGTCACCACCTTCTACACCGCGCCGACCGCGATCCGCTCCCTGATCAAGCTCGGCGCCGACCTGCCCAAACAGTATGACCTCTCCAGCCTGCGCCTGCTCGGCACGGTGGGCGAGCCGATCAACCCTGAAGCCTGGATGTGGTACTACAACACCGTCGGCCAAACCCGCTGCCCGATCGTCGATACCTGGTGGCAGACCGAAACCGGCGCCCACATGATCACTCCGCTGCCCGGCGTGCATGGCCTCAAGCCCGGTTCCTGCACCATGCCCCTGCCCGGTATCATGGCCGCTATCGTCGACGAGGCCGGCCATGAGGTAGAGAAAGGCAAAGGGGGTTTTCTCGTCATCAAGCGTCCCTGGCCGTCGATGATCCGCACCATCTACGGCGACCCGGAGCGTTACAAGAAGAACTACTACCCGGAAGACCTGGGCGGTAGTTATTACCTCGCCGGCGACGGCGCCAACCGCGACTTGGACGGCTATTTCTGGATCATGGGGCGGATCGACGACGTGCTCAACGTCTCCGGCCACCGTCTGGGAACCATGGAGATTGAATCCGCGCTGGTGGCGAATCCGCTCGTCGCCGAGGCTGCGGTAGTGGGCAAGCCGCACGACATCAAGGGCGAGGCGGTGGTGGCTTACGTCGTGCTGAAAGGCCATCGCCCCGAAGGCGAAGCAGCGAGGAAAATCGTCGCCGAGTTGCGCGACTGGGTGGCCAAGGAAATCGGCCCTATCGCCAGGCCCGACGAAATCCGCTTTGGCGACAACCTGCCCAAGACCCGCTCCGGCAAGATCATGCGCCGTTTGCTACGCACCCTGGCCAAGGGCGAAGTGATTACCCAGGACGTATCCACGCTGGAAAATCCGGCGATTCTGGAGCAGTTGAAAGAGGTCGTGAAGTAAAACTTCCCGCTGAGCGGCATGACAATGACCGCAGGAGCGCCCTTAGGCGCTCCTGCGGTCGTTTTTTTGATGGGGTTATGGCGCTGTGGCCCTACCCCATCTTTAACGTGCGCCGTGCCAAGGCAGTATTTTCCAATTCAGGTATGAGCCTGAAGCGGTGTCGATCCGGGTGATTCAATTGTTCAGATTGACCGGGTTAAAAAAA
>PFJY01000188.1 GCA_002784065.1 Hydrogenophilales bacterium CG_4_10_14_3_um_filter_58_23
ATGATTCGACGCAACCGCGCCATAACATCCAGTATCCACTACAGGTGGCTCACTACGTGAGCCACCAACACGGTTTGCGAAAAGAGCCTTTTTTTCTGATAGGGGACCTGCACGAAGTGGCGCTCCACATAGCCCGGCTGGATCAGGGCGATGGCATCGTGAATCTCGTAATTGAACGGGTTGAACACCGACTCGGTGCGCACCTCGCTGCTGTTGAAGCCGACGTAGATACTGAAACAGCCGGTTTTCCGCAGCAACCATTCGCAGGTTTTCAGTACTTTTCCCGCTTCCAGGTCGATCCGGCTTTCCTGGCGGAGGCGCAGCGACGCGGTTTCGCGCAGGGTGGGGTCGCCCTTGATGCTGACGAACAGCTTGTCCGGCGGCAGGCCGAAAGTACCGACGATCGCCTCGTGGATGACGCGCAGGTTCTTGTCGTCCTCATCAGGCAAAGCCAGGCATGGATCGGGCGGTGTAGTCCGAGTCGGTTTTTTGGTCATAGTGCGAGAGATGCTAAACCTGAATTGTGACAGGAGTATAACGCCGCGCCGAGCGGCTATTTCAGCGGCTGCGACAGCTCCTCCATGAGTTGCGCCTGGGCGCAGACGATCTTGCTGCCGCGGCGTGGAGATTTGCGCCGGTAATTGCCCTCCGCGTCCATTTCCCATGCCTGGCAGTTGTCCTTGAGATAGGGCTCCAGCCCTTCCTTGATGACGCGCTTCTTCAGCTTCGCATCCAGCACCGGAAAACAGGCTTCGACCCGGCCGAAGAAGTTGCGCGGCATCCAGTCTGCGCTGGACAGATAGACATCGTGCGCGCCGCCATTGTAGAAATGAAAAATACGCGAGTGTTCGAGGAAGCGGCCGATGACGGAGCGCACCCGGATATTTTCCGAAACGCCCGGAATCCCCGGCCGCAGGGCGCACACCCCGCGCACGATCAGGTCGATCTTGACCCCCGCACCGGACGCGTCGTACAGCGCGCTGATGATCTGCGGCTCGATCAGGGAATTCATTTTGGCAACGATGAACGCCTTTTCGCCGGCGCGAGCATGCGCCGCCTCGGCGTGAATCGCTTCCACCATTTTTTGGTGCAGGGTAAACGGCGACTGCAACAAATGGTTCAGCTTACTCGCCTTGCCCATGCCGGTAAGCTGCATGAAGATGTCGTTGACATCGCTGCCGATCTGCTCGTTGCAGGTAAACAGGCCAAAATCGGTGTACAGCTTGGCGGTGCGCGGGTGGTAATTGCCTGTGCCGAGATGGGTGTAGCGGCGCAACCCGTCTTCCTCGCGCCGCACCACCAGCAACATTTTGGCATGGGTCTTGTAGCCGACGACACCGTACACCACGTGGGCGCCCGCCTCTTCGAGACGCCCCGCCCAGTTGATGTTGGCTTCCTCGTCGAAGCGCGCCAGCAGCTCCACCACCACGGTGACTTCCTTGCCGCTATGCACCGCCTTGATCAGCGCTTCCATCAGCGAGGAATGGGTGCCGGTACGGTAGATGGTCTGCTTGATCGCCAGCACGTTGGGGTCGGTAGCCGCCTGCTGGATGAAATCGACGACCGGGGAAAACGACTGGAAAGGGTGATGCAGCAGAATATCGCCGCTTCTGATCGCCTGGAACATGTCGGGCTGTTGCGCCACCGTCGGCGGGATACTCGGAATGAAGGACGAATATTTGAGATCGGGCCGATCGACACGGTCTGGAATCTGCATCAGCCGCACCAGGTTGACCGGACCGTTGACTTGGTAAAAATCTTCCTGGCTCAGACCGAATTGTCCCAGCAGGAAACCGGCCATTTCCGGCGAACAGTTGTCCGCCACTTCCAGGCGGACGGCATTGCCGAAATTGCGCTGCGGCAGCTCGCCTTGCAGTGTTTCGCGCAGGTTTTTGACCTCTTCCTCGTCAACGAACAGATTGGAGTTGCGGGTAACGCGGAACTGGTAGCAGCCCTTGATCTCCATGCCGGAAAACAGCTCACCGACATGAGCGTGGAGGATCGAGGAAAGAAAGACGAAGCCATGCTCGCAGTCGGCCACTCCCGGCGGCAGCTTGATTACCCTGGGCAACGAGCGCGGCGCCTGCACGATAGCGGCGCCGGAGGCGCGACCGAAAGCATCCTTGCCTTCCAGCTCGACGGCAAAATTCAGGCTCTTGTTGAGTACGCGAGGGAAAGGATGGGCGGGATCGAGGCCGATCGGGGAAAGCACCGGCATTAACTCGCGAAAGAAAAAATCCTTGATCCATTCGCCCTGGCCATCGTGCCAGTGGGTACGGCGCAAAAAGCGGATATCGCGGCGAGCCAACTCGGGCAGTATCCCCTCGTTCAACAGCCGATATTGCTGTTCCACCAGTTCGTGCGCCTGCTCGGTAACCCGTTTGAACACCTGCCGCGCCGACATGCCGTCCGGCCCGGTCGCCGTGGCATGAAGGGCGATCTGCTCCTTCAGTCCGGCGACACGAACCTCAAAGAACTCGTCCAGGTTGCTGCTGACGATGCACAGGAACTTCAGCCGTTCCAGCAACGGGTTGCGGCCATCCTCGGCCTGCGCCAGCACGCGCCGGTTGAAGGCCATCTGACCCAATTCGCGGTTGAGATAGTATTTCCGGGCGTGCAAGCCTGTCCTGAGCGCGGTCGAAGGGCCGGTCATGAGCTCAGCTTAACGGGCACGGCAAGGATGTCGTCCCTAAAAATGAAACCAGCTATGCCCGTTTCCCTCACCCCAACCCTCGCCCGTCTCGCCAGAGCGAGCAGCTTTGCTGCCGCTCTGGCGAGACGGGCGAGGGGGCAAACGAATCGCTGCGCGAGTTTCACGTTAATGCTTCGGCGGCACGAAACCCGATGCCATATCCGCCCCGGCGCCGAAAAAGTAGGATTCCACCTGCTCCGCCAGATATTTGCGTGCGCTGGGGTCGGCCATGTTGAGGCGATTTTCGTTAATCAGCATGGTCTGGTGCTTGAGCCAGGCTGCCCAGGCCTCCTTGGAAACATTTTCCCAAATCCGCTTGCCGAGTTCGCCAGGATAGGGCGGAAAATCCAGCCCATCTGCTTCCCGACCGAGCTTCACGCATTTCACTGTTCTTGCCATTTCATCACTCCGTTCAAAATAGTGTTAATTGATTATATTTCCAAATAGCCTTTCGTGAAAATTGCGCCACTCCCGTAGGAGCGGTCTCCTGGCCGCGATAAGGTTTTGAAAATCGCGACCTGGAGGTCGCTCCTACATGGGAATCCATTGGTTTTAGGCTAATAATGGACAATCCAGGTTGAATTATTTCAAGAAACTACTCTACAGCTTTTTCACGAACACCTTGGAGCGGCGCTGATAGTTGTACAGCCCTTGCTTGGCCTTGGGCAGCTTGTCCACGCCAACCTCGGTGAAGCCACGCTCCAGGAACCAGTGCGCGGTACGGGTAGTCAGCACGAACAACTGTTTGAAGCCCTTGGCCAGCGCCCTGACCTGCATGTATTCGAGCAATGCCTCGCCCCGTCCGGCGCTGCGATAATCTGAATGCACCGCCATGCACGCCAACTCTGCCGCCTTCTCTTTCGGAAACGGATACAGTGCAGCACAGCCGATGATCCGACCGTCGTATTCCAGCACGGAAAAGCGGTCGATTTCCATTTCCAGCAGCTCGCGCGAACGCCGCACCAAAATACCGTCGGCTTCCAGCGGCTCGATCAGCGCGAGAATGCCGCCGACATCGTCGATCATGGCGTCGCGCAGGGTTTCCAGCGCATCTTCGCTGACCATGCTGCCGATGCCCTCATGGGTAAACAGCTCCTGCAGCAAGGCGCCATCGATATGGCGGCTGATCAGGTGCGCCCGCGCCACGCCCTTGCGGCAGGCCCTCACCGCGCAGGGCAGGTAATAGCCCACGTCCGCAGGCAGCGTGGCGGTGGGGGCAAGAATCGCTTCCGCCTCTGCCGTGGTCAGTTCGCGCAGCAAATCCCCGCTTTCGCCGGTAACCCCAGTCGTGTCCATCAGGAAGATCAACTTATCGGCATCCAGCGTGATCGCGGTGGAAGTCGCCACATCTTCCAGCGACAAATTGAACACCTCGCCCGTGGGTGAATAGCCGAGCGGCGAAAGCAGCACGATTTCATGGGCGTCGAGCCGGCGCCGGATGCCGATTGCATCGATCTTGCGCACTTCGCCGGTGTGCATCAGATCCACGCCGCCCTGCACCCCCATCGGCATGGCGGTGACGAAATTGCCGCTGGCCACCCGGATATCGGCGCCCGCCATCGGCGAATTGGCGAGACCCATGGAAAGCAGCGCCTCGATCTCCACCCGCACCGTGCCGGCCGCCTCCTTGACACATTTCAGGGCGTCGTTGTCAGTGACGCGCATTCCCCCGGCATAGCGAATCGCCGCGCCGCGTTCGGTCAGCTCCTCCTCGATCTGCGGCCGCGCGCCATGCACCAGCACCAGCCGAACGCCGAGGCTGTTGAGAAGATTGAGGTCTTGTGCCAGCGCGATGAACTGGCCTTCGCTCACCACCTCGCCGCCGAAAGCTACCACGAAAGTCTTGCCGCGAAATGCGTGAATATAGGGCGCGGCCGAGCGAAACCACTCGACGAAGTAAGTTCTGAGTGCTGAGTCCTGAGTCCTGAGCGTCATCGACAGTCAACCCGTTAGCGAATCAAACAAATACAAAGTTTACCCCAATCTGTTTGCATCGCGTCAATTCTCAGGACTCAGGACTTAAAAGTCCCCCCACAGCGTTTGCATCGCTGCCAGCGCCGCCAGCGCCGCTGTCTCGGTGCGCAGGACGCGCGCGCCCAGCCGCACCGGGGTGAAGCCGTAACGCTGTGCCGCCTTGGTTTCCGCCGGGGAAAGGCCGCCTTCCGGACCGATCAGCAACGTCACGCTGCCGGTGGGTTGGGGCAGGCCACGCAGCCCGACTTCGGCGGTGGGCGACAGCATCAGGCAGAGTCCCGACCCATCCTGTTGGCCCAACCAATCGAGCAGCGGGCGGATCGGGGCGACCTCGGGCACGCGGTTGCGACCGCTCTGCTCACAGGCAGAGATCACGACCCCTTGCCAGTGCGCCACGCGCTTTTCCGCCCGCTCGCCGGACAGTCGCACCACGCTGCGTTCGCTCGCCAGCGGCTGAATATTGCCGATACCCAGCTCCACCGCCTTTTGCAGGGTGAAATCCATTTTTTCCCCGGCTGAAACCGCTTGGGCCAGCCGGACTTGCAGCGGCGATTCGCGCTCGACAGTGTGCCAGTCCACGATGTCCAGGGTGACATTGCGCTTGCCGATTTCCGTGATGCTCGCATCGCCTTCCCCGCCCCGTCCGTTAAACACGCTGACCCTGTCGCCAGCTTGCAGGCGCAGCACCCGCATGGCGTGGTGCGCGGCCTGCTCGGGCAGTTCCGCTATGCCGTTTTGGGCTAAAATTTCCGGGCAGTAAAAGCGGGGTGTTGTCATCTATTTTTTCTGCACTTCATATAATGTTCGCTCATGATAAACTAATTTGAAT
>PFJY01000092.1 GCA_002784065.1 Hydrogenophilales bacterium CG_4_10_14_3_um_filter_58_23
GTGGGAAATATTTCTCCGCGATAGCGGCTTCGTCCAACCTACAGTCTGATAGCTAAATAAAGGAGTTTTCCATGAGCAAATTTTTCACCCTGTTTTTCGTTGCGCTGATCAGTTTCGGTCTGACCGCCCATGATGCCGACGCCAGGCGCTTCGGCGGCGGCAGCAGCTTCGGCAAGCAGCGCCAGATGTCCCCCGCTCCCCAGAGGCCGACACAAGCGCCTGCCGCAGCGCCTGCCCCGGCGGGCGGAAACAAATGGCTTGGCCCCCTGGCGGGTCTGGCAGCGGGCGGCCTGCTCGCTTCCCTATTCATGGGCGGCGGCATGGGCGGCTTGGGTGGCGGCATCGGCAACATCCTGATGATCCTCGCCCTGGTTGGCGGCGCGTTCTTCATCTTCCGCATGCTGAAGAAGCCACAGCCGCAGCCGGTGCAGTACGCAGGCAATATCGAGAGGAACACCGTGTCCGACATGGTGGCCACCGGCGGTTCCGCCGCACCGGGCGCCGCCATGATGCAGGCCAACACCGGCTCCCGTCCGGCCTGGTTCGAGGACGAACCCTTCCTGCGCGAAGCCAAGAAGCAGTTCATCCGCCTGCAGGACGCCAACGACCGAGGCGACATCAATGACATCCACGAGTACGTCACGCCGGAAATGTATGCCGAAATCAGCATGCAAATTCGGGAACGCAACGGTCAACCGAACAAGACTGAAGTGGTGACGCTCAACGCCGAGATCGCCGATGTGGTCACCGAAGGCGATATGGTGATCGCCAGCGTGCGCTTCTCCGGCATGATCCGCGAAGAAGCCAACGCCCCGGCTGGAGCCTTCAGCGAAATCTGGCATATCCAGAAATCCCAGTCGCAGCCCAACGCCACCTGGTTCATCTCGGGCATCCAGCAGGTTTGACCCTTGACCCCTGAAACGCCGAGCCAACAGCCCGGCAGCGCGGTTTCGGCCTTGCCTGAAACCGCGCTGGCCGGGCTTCTCAATCATCTTCTCAGCCAGCATTCCTGGGCCATGGCGCGCCTGCGCCCGCGTGCCGGCAAAACCCTGCAACTGCGACTGCCGCTGACCTCTGCCGTTCTTTCCATCCAGGAGGACGGCAGCTTCGCCCCCGCCGCGCCTGATGCGCGGGTGGATGCCACGCTGATCCCCAACCCCCTGGCCTGGCTGGCCGCCTCGGATGCCCGCTTCATCGCCGGTGGGGAAGATGCCGTTCTGGCCAAAGAGCTTGCGGAAATCCTGGGAAAAATGCGCTGGGACGTGGAAGAAGACCTGAGCCGGGTGCTCGGCGACATCGCGGCACACAAGCTGGTTTCCACTGCAACCGGCGTGCTCGACTGGCACAGGAACGCTGCCGAAACCATCGCCCGATCCTGGGTCGAGCACTGGCAGGAAGAAAAACCCGTTCTGGCCCAACCCGAGCAGGTGCAACCCTTCTTCAATGAAGTGGGCGAAGTGCATGACCGGGTTGAACAACTGGAACAAAAAATAAATCAACTTTCTACCAAGCAATGAAACTCCTGCGCCTCGCCAAAATCGTCTATGTCACCCTGCGCTTCGGCCTGGAAGAATTCATCCTCGGCCACGAGCGCTTCCGCTGGCTGCGGCCGCTGTTCGTGGTTGCGCTGTTCTGGCGCCCGATCAATGATCCGCGCGCGGTCAGGCTACGCCAGGCGCTCGAAGCGCTCGGGCCGATTTTCGTCAAGTTCGGCCAGGTGCTTTCTACCCGGCGCGACCTGATTCCTGCCGACATCGCCGACGAGCTCGCCAGACTGCAGGACCGGGTGCCGCCGTTCGCGCCTGAAATTGCCCTGGCAGCGATAGAAAAAGCTTACGGCAAGCCAGCCAGCATCGTGTTCGCCGAATTCGACCCGGTACCGGTGGCTTCCGCCTCCGTCGCCCAAGTCCACTTCGCCCGGCTGCAGGATGGCCGCGAGGTGGCGGTAAAAATCCTGCGCCCCGCCATCGCCCCTGTCATCGCCCACGACGTTTCGCTGCTCTATGCCGGCGCCGGCCTGGTCGAATCCCTGTGGGAGGACGGCAAGCGCCTGCGCCCACGGGAAGTGGTGGCGGAATTCGAGAAGCACCTGGAGGACGAGCTCGACCTGATGCGCGAGGCCGCCAACGGCAGCCAGCTACGGCGCAATTTCCAGGATTCCGACCTGCTGCGGGTGCCGGAAATCTATTGGGACTGGTGCCACACGGGCGTGATGGTGATGGAGCGCATGGCCGGCACGCCGATCAGCCAGGTCGATGCTTTACTCGCACAGGGCATCGACATTCCCAAGCTCGCCAGAGATGGCGTGACGATCTTCTTCACCCAGGTGTTCCGCGACGGCTTCTTTCACGCCGACATGCACCCCGGCAATATCCTGGTCAGCCCGGAAGGGCGCTACATCGCGCTCGACTTCGGCATCATGAGCACCCTCACCGACAGCGACAAGAACTACCTGGCGCAGAACTTTCTCGCCTTCTTCAAGCGCGACTACAAGCGCGTTGCCTTGGCCCACATCGAGTCCGGCTGGGCGCCGCCGCAGACCCGCGTGGACGAGTTCGAGGCGGCGATCCGCGCGGTGTGCGAGCCGATCTTCGACCGCCCGCTCAAGGAAATTTCCTTCGGCCGCTTCCTGCTGCGCCTGTTCCAGACCTCGCGCCGTTTCGGCGTGGTGATCCAGCCGCAACTGGTGATGCTGCAAAAAACCTTCCTCAACATCGAAGGCCTGGGGCGCCAGCTCGATCCCGACCTCGACCTGTGGCAAACCGCCATGCCTTTCCTGGAACGCTGGATGAGCGAGCAACTGGGCTGGCGCGGCCTGATCCGAACCATCAAGACCGAAGCGCCGCAATGGGGAACCCTGCTGCCGCAACTGCCGCGCCTGGTGCATCGCGCCTTGAGCCTTGAGGGGAATAGAGAAGTTCAGCAACTGCGCGACGAATTGCGTGCGCGGGACGCCCGCGAGCGGCGCTGGATGATGGTGATTGCCGTACTCCTGGCACTGGTGTTGCTGGGGCAGTTGCTGCCGTGGCTCAGCCTGTTGTTGCCTGAATCCTACTAACTCGAATTCTCTCAAAACGCCAAGAAATCATGTAGGGTGCAATAAGCGAAGCGCATTGCACCTTATTCGAGCAACATACGACGCAATGCGCTTCGCTTATTGACGCCCTACGCGTTGACGCCCTACGCGGGGCTGGCCGCCTGCCAAGCCAACACCCCCAACCCTGCGGCACGACCACTCGCAAAACAGCCGGTTAGCAGATACCCCCCCGTCGGCGCCTCCCAGTCCAGCATCTCCCCCGCACAAAACATGCCCGGCAAGGAACGGATCATCAACCGCTCGTCGAGCGCCTCGAACATCACGCCGCCCGCGCTGCTGATCGCCTCGTCGAGAGGGCGCGGCGCGATGAGCCGCACCGGCAACGCCTTGATTGCCGCCCCCAGGCGGATCGGGTCAGTGTAGTCTTGCGCCGGTACGCACTCGCGCAGCAGGCCGGCCTTCACTCCCTTGATCCCCAGCCGGCTTTGCAGGTGGCTGGCCATCGACCGCGAACCTCGCGGTCGCGCCAGCTCTGCGATCACATAAGGCAATTCCCTGCCGGGAAGCAGATCGAGACCAATGACCGCCGCGCCGGCGCTCTCGATCTCGTCGCGCAAACCTGCGGAAAACGCATAGATCAGGCTGCCCTCGACACCGGTCGCCGTAACCATGAATTCGCCCTGCTTGCGAAGCATGACGCCGTCCCTATCCGTAAAAGTCACGACCACCGATTTCAAGGGGTGACCGGCGAAGCGGGTCTGAAAGTGCTCGCTCCAACCGACATCGAAACCGCAGTTGGCGGGTCGCAGCGCCGCGACGGGAACCCCGCGCTGCGCGAGCAGTGGCACCCACGCGCCATCAGAGCCGAGACGCGCCCAGCTGCCACCTCCCAGCGCCAATACCACAGCGTCGCTGCGCACCAACTTCTCTCCCTCCGGTGTCGCAAAGCGCAACGCACCCTCCTTGTCCCAGCCGCGCCAGCTATGCCTCATGTGAAAGCGCACCCCGTCTTCGCGCAAGCGGTGCAGCCATGCGCGTAGCAGCGGCGCCGCCTTCATCTCGGTGGGAAACACGCGCCCGGAGGTGCCGACGAAGGTCTCGACACCGAGCCCATGCACCCATAGCCGCAAGGCTTCAGGGCCGAATGCTTCGAGCCAGGACTCGATTTGCGCCCGGCGTGCGCCGTAGCGCGACAGGAATAGCTCGGACGTTTCGGAGTGGGTGAGGTTCAAGCCGCCCTTGCCGGCCAGCAGAAACTTGCGTCCCACGGATGGCATGGCGTCGTAAAGATCGACACGAACTCCGTTCTGGATCAATATTTCAGCCGCCATCAGCCCGGCGGGACCGCCGCCGATGACCGCCACCGATCGGGCGCGTATGTTATCTGGTGACATCATTTAACCTAAACCGGACATTTCATAAATTCGATCAATCCCATTGTAGGAGCGGCCTTGGCCGCGATTCCAGCGCTGGCAGTATCTCCGCAGTTTATCGCGGCCAAGGCCGCTCCTACAGGGACACAGCCATTTTTATGAAACATTCGGGTTAAAGTGTTTTCGTGAGTGCCAATGTCCGTTCGATCGCTGCTTCCTGCTGGCGCAGCCTGGCGAGCGCGGCTTCCGTTTCCTCCATTCGTGCCTCCAGGGTCGCGATCTGATTATGGATCATGTCGATGTCTTCCTTGCGTTTCTCCAGCGCTATTTTTTGCGTCTGGATCTGCTCCTGCACCGGGACGGACAGCTCCTTCAGCCACCAATCGGTTTCTGCTTTCAGTTGCGTGAACAGGTCGCGCAGAGGCACCACCACTTCCATGCCGAATTTTTTTGCCAGGCTGGTCTTGTCTGTCATCAGATTGATCGGGCGGCGGCAAAATTCCGCAGTTTTTTCGTCGAGTTGCCGTAAGTCCTGGCGGGTGTTTTCCATACCGGAAAGTTGGGGTGAGGCTAGATTGAAGCCAGGCAGTTGATTGAGTCGGGCGTATACGGCTTCGACCACGTTCATGATTTGACGATTCTGGCGCTCGAAACCTTCAAGCAAGGTAGAAGCCTCGCTGATCAGGGATTGCATTGCCTGGGTAAGCGCGCCTGTGGTGGGGCTTCTCAGGATTTCCTTCAGGTTTTTCGCCTCCAGTCTTTCGACGTATTCGCTGTCGAGGTGGTTGAGGAGTATGCGGCCCTGCCGGGCAATGAGTTTGCGGGCGATGCTGAAGCTTTTCCATGCCTCCTGGCTTTGGAGCTGGTCTGTCAGCAGGCTTTTCTCCAGCCGCTCCGCCACCTCGCGGTTTTTTCCGATCAGAGCGGCCAGCGTGTCTTGCTCGTGGCGCAGTTCGGCATGTCTGCGTTGCACGGTTGCGCTGCCGTTTCCCATTTGATTAGGCGAGTTGCATGGCGAGGCTTTCCAGCCAGGCCAAAGGCACCATCAGCAGCAGTTCGCAGATGATGAACAGCAGCAGCGGAGAAAGATCGACATTAGCGATAAGCGGAACCACTCGACGC
>PFJY01000028.1 GCA_002784065.1 Hydrogenophilales bacterium CG_4_10_14_3_um_filter_58_23
TGGTTAGAGCAGAGGACTCATAATCCTTTGGTCCACGGTTCAAGTCCGTGAGGGCCCACCAAAAAACTAGACCTGCTTTGCGGCAGGTCTTTTTTTTTGGCCATCGAGCTGTAAGCGCGCGCCGCATTTGGCACTGATTTGCGCGGCATTTGGCACTGGGGGGGGGTGGAATTTAGGGCGCGGGGTCGGCTTCTCAAAACAACCCTCCCATAATCCCGGGCTCGTAGTTCGTGATCACCAGTTCGCGGCTTTCGGTTGGTTTGCCGTGGGCGTTGGCTGTTAGAGTGTTCGCGCACTTTAACGGTCGCACCGTCTTTTCTTACACCCTCACCACCCCATCCGCCGTCGCCGCCTGGTGGCGCTGTCCCCGACTAGTTCTTTGCGTTGTCGCAGTGCCCCGGATCAAGCCAATCCAGGAAGCGGCACAGGACGCATGCCCAGCCGCGACCTGTCTTGCGCAGGCGTCCGGCGCGCAGGCTGATGGTCTCGTCCTCGTTTCCGCCGGTGGCGGCGTTGGTGAGCTGGTCGAAGCCGAGGGAGATAGCGATGGGGCGCCGGCCATATGGTGAGAACAGCACGCAGGCCAGCAGCCAGACCGCCGCGATCAGCGCGCCGGTCATGCCGACGATCAGGAACACCGCCAGTATCAGGCGGCGTCTCAGGTGATAGATCCACAGGCTTTTCAGCACTCTCACCACGCCACCGCATCAACTGCCGCTTCATCAACAGCCGCTTTTACCGCGGCTTCCAGCGCCTGCTGTGCGCCCTGCACTTGAGCCAGACCCGCGACCTTCGCGCCGATCTTGGCCATCAAGTCTGCCAGCGGCATACCCCGCGCAGCTGCGAGCGCCGAAACATACGGTGTCGGGGTGGTGCTTTTCGCCATCCACGCCGAATACTCGGCGGTCTGCACGGGCCATGTCTCGACCTCGTAGGGGGCGGCATCGGCTTTAAGGGAGTCCACAAACCCGGCGAAGTGCGCGCGGATCTCTGCCACCTTCCTTGCCTTGTGTTCGTCAAGCCTGATTGGCGCCGCCGCCTCGAACGCTGCATCTTTCTCTGCTTGCGCAAGAGCGGCGGTGATCAGATACGCGTCCTCCCACGCCTGCGCCGCAGCCTCGGAGACGAACGGCTGCCCGTTCTCCGGGTTGATATCCTGATACAGAAAGTGCTCAGGCAGTTGCACAACATAGTTTCCTGCTTCCAGTTTAATCATGATTTTTCTCCCTTAGAAATCCAGATTGAGGGTTAGCGACTTCTTGAACAGACCGTATATATCGGTTGAGGTGTTGGTGGTGTACGTCCCTTGGGCAATCCACAAATCCAGCACGCCACTGGTTAGTTGCGCGCCGATAATGTTTCCATACATTAAGGCAGGTGTTGTCGCGCTGATACCTACTGTGGAGGAGCTCGTCAGGTAGATAGAGCCGACGAATTTATTAACTTTCGTGGTTTTATTTAACAAATTGAGGGCTATTTTTCGCATCCCCTGATTCGGCAATCGAGTTGCGGACGCGCCATTCAAATTCATGGCGCAGGAATGCAGCATGTACGTGTTATCCAGCCTGATAAATCGGTGTTGCGTTGCAGGGTACAAGACGGACAGCGCATCCGACGCCACGTTCAGCGCATTCGGTTGAGTTAGTTCAGACAGAAACTCCCAGTTCATCTCTCCCAGGGGTGCAATTTTAACTCCAGTATATTGCCCGGCAGCGCTAATCGGCCAGTACCGCGCGGCTTCGTTTTTATAGGCGCTGTAGCCTGGCACCGCCGACATTTTGCCCAAACCCGTCAAGTAGCCGGGGTAGCTAGTAATGGGGTAACAATAAACATTGTCATTGGAGAGTGAATTTGTAAATACTGAATACCAGCCCGCAATCCCAAGGGGGTCCGCACTCAATACAACCGTACCTGCGGTGCATTCGTACCAATTCCCGACGGAGCTCCTGTAATAAATTTTATTGTCAATCCACATGCACAAATAACCGACGGCAGAGTCGGCCAACACCTTCGTCCACGCACCCGCGCCGGTGCGCTTCCACAGGCCGTACTGCCCGCTATTGGCAGCATTCGCCCAGACCACCCCGCTGGCGTCTTCGGTGATGTTATTGAACCACCTGCCGGTAGAATCCAACGTCATCGCATTGGTGGTCAGGTCTATCGCAATCACGTTGAACGGGCTGATGCCGGCGGCAACGAGCAGCACATTATTCACATCGCTGCGCCAGATGGCCGGCGCCGCTATTCCCGCATAGACAAAGTTAAACAGTTCAGTGAACGGCGTTGCCGCCTTGCTGTCGCGGCCATAACAGGTCATTTGAGACTGCGCTGCAATCATATTGCTGCTGTTGGACAGCTCCGAGCGCGCCCCTGCTCCTGCCAGCATGCGCTCCGTGTTGTCGAGAATAACGGCTTCGAGCATTTTTTTCTCCTTTAAGAAATCGACACGAAGCGGTTGCCGGCGTCGTAGTTGATGGTTTTGTTGAGCGTGGCCTGTGTCGCGCCCAGCTCGTCCTTGATGGTCGCCTCGACAGCGCTGACCTTGCCCGCCGCGTTGCGGGTGTAGGCGTGGGTCACAGACCAGCCGCTGGACAATGTGGCGATTACATCGGTCACGCGGCCGGCGCTATCGCGGGTGAGCGTCATCCCCGCCATCGCCCCGCCAAAGTCGCCGGTGAACTGCTCTTTCATCAGGTCGAATGCGGCGGTCATCTGCCCGACCTGTTTCGGCACCGACGGCACGGTGATGCTCAATCCCCCCGCCTCAAACATCACGTCCTGATCGACGGTGCCGTAGGTCTGGACGGTCTGCAGAATGGATCGCGCTGTCGTAGTCAGCGCAACCATCTGGTCAATAAGTTCCTGTTCGGTCATTGCGTGCTCCTTATGTCAGTTCGATTGATTTCAAAATACCGCCGTCGTTGGCCCACAGCTTCACGGCCCCGCTGGTGGTGTTTTTCCACACGCGCACCTTGCCGGCGGCCAGCTCGGCGGCGGTCGGGTCGCCCGCCATGCTGCCCAGCGTGGAGATGGCGGTCAGGTCGCCTTGCAGGTTCACGATGTCCGCCGCGTTCTGCGTGGCCGCCAGCGCCACCGCGTTGTCCCAGGCGATCAGCGCGATCTCGATCTTCGACAGACCGGCGGTCAGCACCGGATAGAGCGGGTCCAGCACCACGGTGGTGATGCCCGCGCCGTAAGAGCTGCTCGCGATGGCGGCATATGCATATTCGGCGGACACCGTGCCGCGCAGCAGCACGCCGGCGATGTAGACCTTGGTGCGGTCGCCGGGCACGCTGAAGCGGGTGGTGCTGATGTAGGTCGGCACGTCGCCGTTGTCCAGCCACTTGCTGGCGATGCTGGACAGCTTGATGCCGCCATCGGCTTGTAGCGCAACGGCCAGCCGGCTGGCCAGCGCGGCTTTGCTGCCGCGCGCGGCGGTCACCTCGGCCTGCGCGGCATCCGCCGCGGCCTTGATGGTGTTGATGCCGTGCGCGGTGGTGCTGTCGGCCTGGTGCGCCTCGGCGGCCGCTTTAGCGGCCAGCAGCGCATCGATGCCGTGAGCGGTCGTGCTGTTGGCCTGGTGCGCCACATCGCGCGCGTCCAGGTCGTTCAGGTTGACGGCGGTCGAGGTAATCACATCCCCGATGGTCTGGCTGGTGTTCGGTTTTTCCGCATCAAAAGTCATCTCAAAATCCTTTCACAAAATAATCGACTTGCTGGGAGCCGGTATCGGCGTACAGCGTGCAGCCGGTGGCGGTGATGTTGCCGGTGTAGGCCTTGGCCGCCCCGCGGGCGGTGGCGATGACGACCGAAACGCTGTGGTAGCTCTTGGCGAAAGCGATCGCCTTGCCGGCGCTGGTCACGCCTGCGGTGCTGCCCGTCTCGGTCACGTCCGGCACGTCGATGGTGATCGCGCCGGCCGTGACGGTGATCTCGGTCAGCGGCGAGGCCATCGCCACTTCCACCACGATCTTGACGTAGCGCGCGGTGATCCAGTCGCCGTTCGCCGCTTCCTTCCAGTTCGCGCTGTAGGCGCTGTCCGTGGCCACGAAGAAGCGCGCCGTCAAAAACGCTTTCTGGTCGGTCAGCGCCTGGGTGTTGGCATCGGCCATATATTCGGCAGAGACGTGGGCGTAGCTCGACACCGGCGCATTGCCGACATAAGTCACCGTCTTGGTCAGATTGAGGATCAGGCTGCCGGTCAGCACCGCGCCCAGGTCCACCACGGCGGACTCGAAGTAGCCCGCCCGCTCGCGCCAGAAGCCGTTGCGGAACCAGCTCGCGGAAATGCCCTGGATACTGGACGCGGCAAGGTTGGCGAGGTTGTAGCCGAACGTGTACAGGTCGCCGTCGTTGATGTTCTGCGCGTAGGGTGCCACCGGCGCATTGCCCAGCAGGCTGGCGCGCTTGACGGTGTTCGCGGCCGTAAAGGCCAGGTTGAGATACTGCCCGGTGGTGAGCGGCAAAGCGACGTTGACGATCTCGTTGTAGTGGTACTGGCCGCCGAGGCTGATCTCTTCGTCCACGAACGGCGACAACGTGCCGTCCGCCGCCATCGCCACGATGCGGATCGTCGCGTCGTACTTCGGGATCGGGAAACTCACGCCCGGCGTCGTGACGGTTTTAACGGTAGTCACACCGCCCACTTCGAACAGGCACAGGTATTGCGCCGCGCCGGCCGAGGCCGCCCAGGCATAAACCAAATTCGGCTCGGCGATGCTCCAGGTGGGCAGCCCCGGTGCCGGCATGTTGCTGCCGCTAAAATCGATGCGGTACCCGGCGATGGAATAGCCGGCGGCGTACTGAGCGCGGATCCAGTAAATTTTCCCCGCGCTGCCCAACACCGGCAACGTGAAGCTGTTGCCGCTGGTGGTAGCCACGAGCACCCCGGCATCAAACGTCTCGCCCTCGCGTAGCTCGTAGCCGAGGATCTGCGGGTCGTTGTAGGTGGTGAAGGTGATCCGCGCATTGCCCAGCGCATCGAGCGAGACATCGGCCTGACCAGAGGCCTCTCTCAGTGCCGCGGCGGCTTGCTCTGCGGCGGCTTGCGCTGCGGCGGCTTGCGCTGCGGCGGCTTGCGCTGCGGCGGCTTGCGCTGCCGCGACAGCCTCTGTCGCCGCCGCGACATCATCTGTCAGCTCGCTGATGATCGTTTGTTGCGCCTCGACTTCGTGCGTCGCGTAGAGCCACGCCGACTTGATATTCAGCGTGGCGTTCACCGTGCGCGCGCGTAGCTTATAGAACGCACTATCCTCAACCGGGCCAATATAGACCTCGGTCGCGCCGCCGCTGGCCGGCGTGCCGTTCCAGACAGCCTCGCCCAGACGGCTCCATTCCACCTCGATGTACCCGCCGTGCACCACGCCGGGCGTAGTGGCCGGCGGCCATTGCACCAGGATGCGCGAGGTGATGGTGCCGTCGCCGTTGCGCTGCATCACATCGGTGCCGGAGGTGCAGGTGAGCGACTCCAGCGGCGCGATGGCGAAGGGGTCGGGCAGGCTGGTATTGGGGGTCGAATCCGCGACCACCGCATCGGCCATGTCATAGATCGTGGCCGCGTCTTCCTTCAGCTTCAGCCATACCGCCTGTTTCAACCCGACCTTTTTATCCATCACCCGATAGATCTTGGCGGTCTGCCCGAGGAAGGGGCTGGTGAACGTGACGCGCTGCCCGTGTTCCGGCACATCCCACGCCTTGTGCGAGAAGTACCCCTCCACAGTGAACGCGTTGCGCTGGTCCTCGGCCAGAATGCGGCAGAGGTTGTGCACGCGTTGCAGACTATCGGTGAACGGGAAATCGATGTTCGTCCACAGCTCGGCACCGTCGGCGGCCATATAGGCGGCATTCTGGTATGGCTTGTAATCCGTCGCCACCCACAGGTTGTCCGCGCTGACAAACTGGCCCTTCACGCCGTTAAACAGATCCGCATCCGATACGCCCGCGTTAAAACTAAAATCCCCCACGATGTCGTCCTGCGTCAACGCCAGCACCGGTGCCTCCCACACCCCGGCGCGGGTGCCCCAGGTGGTGGAACACAGCGTGCCGGCCATACTCAAGGTCATCGCATCCAACACCTGGCCGCGATCCTGATCGGACCGCACCGTGCCGTTCAGGGTGTACCGCGCGCCAAACGATTCGACGGTATCGCAGGCATTGGCCGCCGCGATGTAGTCCGCCTGCGGCAGGTCGGTCAGTGGTACCCGGCACATCTCGCTGGTGAGGTAATCGGCAAGGCACAGCGCGGGGTTGCTTGAGCACACCGGCACATCGGCCGGCCACGCCGGATCGCGCACGTCATGCACTTTCTTGCCGTTGAGTTTCAACTTGACCGAGGGCACGCCGCCCTGGAACTCCGCATGGTCCAGATCCAGCCGCACGATGAGGCCGCACTTCTCGTCCATCGTGCTGGTGGCGGTGTACTGGGTGGGGCACTCGGCAATGGTGGCCGGGTCGGCCGGCGTGGCGGGTGCGCCGAGTCGCTTGGCCACCCGTACGCGCGGAGTGGTCTTGGCCCACCGATACGAGCAGGTAAAATTGTGCCAGACGGAAACTGTCACCTCGTTGCCCACCAGCGTGTAGGGCATGCCGCGCTCGCGGCCGTTGTCGATGGACCCCTGCCACCAGGTGATGCGCAGGCTGCCGGCCAGCGGGGTGTGCGCCAGGGTAAAGGTGGTGCCGGATTTGTATTCCGTGGCGTCTTGCGGCTCGGTGTACAGGTAATCACCCGCCGTGACATTGCCGTTGGCATCCAGCGCGCCCAGCCACTTGTCATTGATTGCGATATCGAGGATAGCCTCGCATTCGTGGTCGGCCGCCACGCAGACCAGATGGTGATACTGGTCACGATCACCGCTGGTCAGCACATCCACGATGCGCACGCCGACCACCACCTCTTTGCCGTACACGTAGACATATGGGTGTTCGGACGAGATGACGGTGGTGGTACGGTCCTTGAGCGAGGCGTTGTAGGCTGCGCGCGCGGCGGCCTCTTGCTCTTGCATGGCTTTGCGCTGTTGCGATGCACCCCACACCGAGCCGCCCACCACCAGACCGATGCCGACCACCCAGCCCGCTGCAGACAGCAGGGTGCCGTAGCTCAACAACCATGCCCCGGCGAACACCAGCGCCTGCGGCATGGCCGCCGCCGTGGTCGATACCAACAGCAGGGCAGCAAAAATACTAAACCGACCACGCATGATCTGCCTCCGTGCGCGGTTTGAATACCAGCCCGTCGGCACCCGGTGCCACCAGGTGCGCGCCGCTGATCAGCGCCACCACGCCGTCGGCGATGGCGATATCGCCGTCCTTGGCGTAGTTCGGGTGGATCTGCCCGAAGTGCGCATCCAGCGCGGCCACCAGCCCGCCGTGGCGCTTGATGAGGCGCGCGGCTTGCAGCTCGGTGTGCCACAGGCGCTTGGGCAGCAGCGTGCGGCCGCCGGCGATCTCGGCCCAGCCGACGGCAAAGGTCATGCAGTCGTTCACGCCCCACTGGAACGGGGCGTTGAGGCGCGCGGCGATGTAGTCGGCCAGAGTGATCATCGCTGCTGGAATTTCCTGGACAGCCACGGCACTTGTTTGCTGATCAGCCGGGTCATGCGGTCGAGCGAGGTGTCGTTCGGGTAGCGCTGTTTCTGCTGCGCCGCATTCAGGCGCAATGCCGGGTAGCGTTTCAGCCCATATGCCGAGGTCTCGCATTTAAGCTGCAGGCTGCCGGTCGCCTCGTCCGGCTTGCCGCTGATGCCGCCGTTCAGCGTATCCATCGTGCCGCGCCAGCAACGTTTCGGTGTGCCGACGAGCCGGAAGTTGTCGTCCAGCGGGCAGAAGTACATCACCACATCGCGGCCTCTATATTCCTCGACGGGGCCGACCGACAGCGCCACAAAAGTGGCATCAGCCAGACTCATGTCGAACGTGATCGCCGCCGCCGAAGTGCCCTGCGATTCGTCGATGGGCGAGAAGTTGCCGATCAGGCCAAACCCGGTCCATTCGTAACCGTCCCAGCTCACGTTCACGCCCAGCGTGGAGCAGCGGTACACCAGGCTGGCAAAGTGGAACTCGATGAAATAGACGAGCTTGATGTGCGCCTTTTCCAGCGCGGCCTGCTGCTCGGCATCCAGGCGCGCGGTCATGCGTTCCAATCCTCCACCAAGTCCAGCACGGTGCCGTCCACGCCGCCGCGCGCATGCTTCATGCTCCACCGCGAAGCGACGCGGCGGAACAGCGCGCACGGCTTATCCCAGGTGACCGGTGTGGCGGTGCCGAAAGCATTGCGCAGCGATGATTCGACCGGCACGCTGATGGCGCCGAATGCATCCGCCGTGGCATCCGCCAGCACCCGCACCACCTGCTGCGTGGTACCGCTACCCAACCCCAGGCGGTCACCGGCCAGCAAGGTCTTGCCCGCCTGCCCGGCACCGGCGCTGATATTGAGCGCGTCATCACCCTGCGCATGCGCGCCATTCAGCACCATCTCGCCGCGCATCGTGCCCCGCGGCTGCGGCCGGTCTAGATGCCACAGCGCCAGCTGGTTCTGCCGGCCCTTCAGCTGCAGCAGCACCGTTTCCCATTCCGCATACTCGGCGCGGCTGAACTTCGCCGGGGTCAACAGCGCCGTCCACACCGGCGGCGACAGTTCGGCGGACTGGCTCCCAAAGATCGAATCAAAGTTCAGGTCGCGCCGCAGCTGGCCCCATTCGACGCCGGTCACCAGCGTGAGCGTGGAAGGAAAGGTGATAATCATGCGATCGCACCCTCCCGACGCAGGCGGTCAACCAGCTGCGCCTGCCTGTTGTCGATCAACTGCGAGATCTCGCCCAGCGCCTGCGCGCGATCAGAGCGTGCGTCGACGTGGATGGTGGTGTGGTCGTTGATCACAATCTGCGTGCCGCCGCCACCGCCACCGCCCTGCGACCGCACGCCCAGCTTGCCGCTGCTATCGCGCGCCAGCGGCATCACCGCCTCCGGCCCCGCCTCGCCCATCACGCCCAGGTTAAACCCGCCGCCGCTGGCGAACTTGAAGGGGGTGGGCGAGGTGTACAGACCGTTGGAGAAGGTGCCGCCGTTGGCGAAAGCCTGCGCGCCGAAGGTGCCGCCGTTGGCAAAGCCGAACCCCGTCATCATCGCACCGATCAAGCCGCCCGAAGACGAACCTTGCCCTGTCGCGCCGAACAAAGCCTCGGTCAAACGGGCGGATGCCGCGTTGGCCACGATGCGGAAGATCATCTGCTTGAACGCACCTTCCAGGCTGCTGAACTTGCCCATCATCGCGTCGAACATCTGGTCGCCCAGCACCCGCTGCGTGCTGTCGCGGTAGGTCTTCCACACCTCGGACATGCCGTCGGCGGCGGTTTCGGTTTTCTTCTTCATGCCGGCCATCGCTTGCTCGTAGGCCGCGCCCATCTGCTCGTCGGTGATCAGCCCGCGCGCCTGCAGATCCACCAGCTTCGCCCACTCGGCATTCGCCTTATAGAGCGGATCGATGTTCGCCAGGATGCGGTTGGTCTCTTCGATGGCTTTGGCATGATCCTGAGTGGCTTTGGTTTCCGCATCCAGCACGATGATGCCGTCGGCAGCAGCTTGTGCGCTTTCAATCTGTGCGTCTGTCGCGCCTTTCTTGGCCAACTCATACACTTTTATCTGGGCGGCAGAAACGCCCGCAACCTCCATCTGTTTTTTGAAGAGCTCCGTTTCCAAACCAGTGATGGCAGTTTGATTGCGGTCGTCTTTAGTGCCGGATTTTGGTTTATCCATGTCTTTGAGGCGCTTCTTCAGCTCGCCGAGCTTACTCAGGCTGTCGATTTCATTGGTCGATCCGGCGACCTGCTTATCGTGGTAAACCTGCAGCAGGTTGATATTGAATTCCAGCTCGCGGCGCTTGGCTGTTTCAGATTCGAGTGCCAGCTTTGAGGCTATACCGCCAGCGTCTCCGCGAGCAGTCTCTGCATCACGAAGTTTTCCGTACGCCGCCTCAGCCAGCACAAGTTGTTCGTTCAGCTTTTTGGCTTCGTCTGCTTTACCTATGGAACCAAACCCGCCCTGAACCGCCTCAAATTCAGCCTTCTTAACGGCCGAGCGCAAGTCCAGAACACGCTTCAGCATGGCCGTGTCACCCATCACCGCCAGATCGTCCTTGAACTGCATCAGCTCCATGCGTGCTTTGTTGACGCTGGTTGCATAGTCGTACAGGGCATATGCGCTACCTGCAACAGCGGCGGCAGTGACAGTGAAAGGATTGATCAATCCAAGGATGTAATTACCCATCGCCTTGGCTGCCTTACCTACGCCACCGTACATCCCCGAAAGTTGAGCCCCTTGCTGGGCAAGCACCATCATCGGGTTCTGACCCGCAGCCATCGACACCCAGATATCCTGGAACTGCATCGGCAGTTGTTGGTTGGCCATGCGCAGCTGGCCGGCAGAGCGGGCCGCATTCGTGGAGGCGGTGGCATAACCATTCGTCGCCGCGCTGGCCAGCGAGATCTGCTTCTGCAGATTGGCATACACCAGATCCGTGCGCGCGTCGTCGCGGCCGGAGATCTTGCCGCCCGCAGCGGCGGAATTCAGTTGCTTGAAATCGTTCTGGAGTTGGCGCAGTTTCGCGCCCAGCGGATCGTAGCGGTCGAGCAGCTTGCGCACACCTGCCTCGGTGTTCTGCACCTCGGCACTGTGCGTTTTGTAAGTCTGGCTCAGCATGCGGTTCTGCGCGGCCAGCTTGCTGGACGAGTTTGTCAGACCGTCCAGTTTTGCGCGCGTCTCTTCCAGTCCTGCCCCGGCGCTCTTGCCGTCGTAGGTGAGGCGCATTCCGAATGTCAGTTCGCTCACTCAGTCTCCCCGAACAAAGTATCCAGTACTTCCGTTTCCATGACCAACAGATCGTTAAACACCTCCGGCCACTGCCGCCGTTTAACGCCCATCAGCTCCAACGTATCTTTGATTTTTTCCGGGGGCATCCGCAGCTGCTGCATGCCGTCTGCCGATCTGCCCAGCTGCCAGTGACCGTCCAGCGCCACGAATGCGCTCACCGTGGTGGTGTTCTCCGGCCACACGCCGAATGACTGATCGCCACCCGGTTTGATCTGGTCGGCCAACCCGAGCAACTCAAGGTCTTCCGCCAGTTCATCGCGGCCGCCCTGGCGCTGATCTGCCCAGTGGCGGGCGGCCGCCTTCAGTTTCCCAGGCGCGCCCCGTTGCGGATCTCGTGGATCGCCACCCACAAGCCGATCGACAGATAGCCGCCGTTCACGCCGGTGATCTGGTCGAGCAATACCTGCGCGCTGAATTCAACCGGCCCGCCGGCGGCATTGCGCACGTCTTCCCAGCCCACCAGCAACTGCAAGAACAGGTCTGCGTTGTCCGCCAAAATCTCCGAGCGGCGCTTGCCGGCCAGCACCTCTGCAGCCGCCTCATCTGCCGGACCGATCTCGGCCAGTGTCGATTGCAGGATGGATTCGTACTCGCTCTCGCTCTTGCGCTTGAAAATGCCGGTGAACTGGAACGGGGCAAACTCGCCGCCGTCCACCGGGATGTTCACGATCACCGGCCACTTCACCGTATCGGTCGCATCGACCACGAACAGCGGATGGTTTTTCTTATTGCTCATGGGTTACCTCAAATGAAAGTCAGCTTGATCTCGTCGTTGCCGGTGACCGGCACGGGAGACAGGGTCAGGTCGTAGCCGACGTTGCTGTTGATGTCCGTCTCGTTCACGTTGGTGATGATCGCCTTCATATCCACCTGAACTTTCTTGCCGGCAGCGGACCCGTGAATCACCTGCACCGCGATATTGGTACCGGCCACTGCCAGCGCATATGGGTCGAAGGTGGCCAGCAGCTCCGCCAGCATGGTGATGTTGGCAGCCGGCTGGCGGTCGCCGATCTTGATCTGCTGGTAGCCGCCGCCGTAGATGTCGTGCGACACCTGGTTGCCCAAGCTAAACCCGAACTTCGAATAGAAGCTGTCGACGGCGTTGACCTTGCACACTTGCGTGTTCGCAGAATTGACCGCCTCCTCCATCGGCCAGCCGGTGCGATCGCCGACCGCGGGTGCGGCGTCCACCTTTGCCGTGTAGAGCGCCGTTAATTCGACGCGCAGGACCGGGATGCCTTTGGCATCAAGCACGGCCTGCCCGGTGCCGCGCAGACCCATCCCCTTGTGCAACACACCGTCCACGTTGATGTAGAACGCCGCCGACTCGAACGCCGAGTCGATCAGCGTGTATTCCACTTTGGTGGCAACGGTGACTGTCTCGGCGAAACCGATGGCGCGCAGCAGCTTGCCGATCTTCGGTGCCACCCCCAGCGATCCGGACCCGGCCAGCGCCACGTCGAAGGACAACTTCTGGCGCATGGCCACAATCAGCTTCCCGCTGTTGCCCATCCAGGGCTGCGCGATATTGCGATCCAGGCTTTCCACGTCGAACGGCGTCAGCGAGACGTTGCGCGCCTCGAACCAGTCAGTGCCGGCCAGGACGGGGTCTACGCCATATGCCGCCTCCATCCCGAACAGGACGGCCTTTTTCTTCCAGAAACGGATATTGGTCGGACTAGGCATTGCTTGCTCCCTTCACTTTGGAATTGGTTGTCTTGGCCGGTACGACCGGCCGGGCCTGTTGCGCATCCGGCACGACGTGGCCGGTGCGTTGCTGCAGCACGCGCTTGCCGTCTGCACCGATCACGTAAGACCCGCCACGGCCCGCATGTTCGTCCTGGTAGTCGCTCATCAGTAGTTCCTTTCCATGTATCCGGTCCTGAAGACCAATTGCCACCACAGCACCGATGCATCCAGCGCCAGCAGCGACCCGCCGACGTACTCGCACGGCTCGTAGCCATCGCCGGGCACAAAGCCCAGCAGTTGGTCGATCACCAGGCGGCGCAGCCGCTCGAACTCGACCTGAGCCGCCACGCCGGAGGCGTCGCGCAGATTGCTCACCGCCAGCACCACGCCGAAGCGCTCGATCACCGGCTGGATGATCGCGCCGCCGCCCAGGCTGTTCTGCCCGGCCGCATCGTTCATCGGCAACACATATACAGCGGGCGGCTGTTTCAGGTCTTCGCGCGCCGCCGCGAAATTCGCCGCCGTGGCCACCTTGCGGAATTCCTGCGCGCCGCCCGGGGTGACGATCAGCTTGAGCGCGGCGACAACGGGAGAGAGCAGCATCAGTAGCCGCCCAGCGAGTCGTCGTTAAACACGCGCGTCGGTGCCGAGAATTTCACGCTGCCCGTCGCAGCCACCGGCTCGCTGGCGGGGTCAAGCCCCAGCGACACTGCGCCGCTGGACAACATCTTGAAGAACTTCACCGCATCGTCGTAGCGCGCCTTCACCTGCTCGGTCGCCTTGGTGTCGTACAGCTGGTAACGCGCCACATCGGCGGCAAACTTGGTCAGGATAGGCGGCGTGCCGGCCAGCGGCAGTGTGTATCGCGCCACCAGGTAGGCATTGATCTCCGCATCGGCATCAGCCAATGCCTTCGCCATCACCGTCGCATCGATCACTCCCAACTGGTCGCGATCCGTCAGCTCGATCAGCTCCTGCTCACCGAAGCGGTCGATCATGTCCTGTTGGGTGGCGTAGGTCATCGTCGATTACTTGGCAGCGTTGATCTGTTCCCAGGCGGCGTTGCGGTCTGCCGCCACGACGGGCCAGCCGGTGATCGCG
>PFJY01000031.1 GCA_002784065.1 Hydrogenophilales bacterium CG_4_10_14_3_um_filter_58_23
ACCAGCGCCTTTAGGCGCTTCACGATTTCGCCCCTTTGAGGGGCTAACAAAACTAAAGCCCCCGGCTTTGCCGGGGGATACTTACTCGCGGATGCTGAAACCGGGTTACGCCTACGTCAAAATCAGCGCCTTTCACAATGACACCATCGAGAAGTTTGTCGAAGCCATGCAGGCACTGGACAAGTCGGGTGAGATGAGAGGGCTGGTGCTGGATCTGCGCGGCAATCCGGGCGGACTGCTCGATAAATCGCTGGCGCTGGCCGCGGCCTTCCTGCCCCCTGATGCTTTGCTGGTGTCGATGCATGGGCGGGCAGAGTATATGAAGCGTACCTACAAGAACAACGATGACGTTCTCAGTCTGAAAGATTTCCGTTCATTGCAGCAACTGCCTTTTTGGGTGAAGCAGATTCCGCTGGTGTTATTGGTTAACGACTGGTCGGCGGCAGGACCGGAAATTGTCACCGGCGCATTGCAGGATTACCGTCGCGCGCTGATTATCGGTATGCCGACCTTCGGTAAGGACTCGACACAGACGATATTGCCGCTGTCAGAGCAGAACAACAAGGTGGCAACGGCGCTCAAGCTGACCACTGCGCGCTGGCAAACGCCATTGGGGCGTTCGAGTGCGCCCGCAGGCATTGCACCCGATATTCTGATCGCCAATGAAGCGCCAGATTCGCTTCAGGACAAGGCGCTGGAGCGGGCGCTTGTTTCGCTCAAGAGTCGATATGTTGCGAGCACTCAACCCGAGTTGTCATCAGATCAACAGAGCGCCATAGCGTCGTTGCGCAAAGAAGCTTTTGCCGCCATCGATGCTCACAAAACGGACAAGGCAATCGAGTTGTGGAGCCGACTTTTGCAGGTACTGCCCGACGACGCGCAAGCCTTGAGTCAGCGGGGTGTCCTGTATGCGGAACAAGGTAAACGTGAGCTGGCTTTTGCCGACCTTCTGCATGCAGTTGAACTGAACCCGAATGCCGCATCGACATGGAGTGCAACATGCTGGGGCAAGATATTGCTGGGAGACTCTGCCGATGCTGAACCCGATTGCATGAAAGCAATCGCACTCGATCCGGGCGATCTGGGAGCAACGGTAAATCTTGGTCATACCTGGCTGTTGCGAGGCGACAAGGAGCGCGCATGGGCAGGGTACGAGAAGGCATTGCCGCTTGTCGCAACCAGGGAGGAGCTTGCAGATATTCTGAACGACTTCGATTCGTTTAAAAAGCGCGGCTGGCAGAACAAGCTATCACAGGATGCTCACGACTGGTTCGCCAAACAGAGTAAAACTTGGCTGGCGCGCCGCGCGCCAGTGGATCAGCTATTTACCAGTGCGCTTGCCGCCCGTGCCAACAAGGATACGGCAACGGAACTGAAGCTGCGCATCGAGCGGCTGGGTGAGCTGGAAAAGCTGCTGTCGCCCTCACATCCTTCGGTAATCTTCGCTGCCAATGCGCTGGCGGATAATTACATGCAGGGCAAACAGCCCGCTCAGGCCGTGCCGCTCTATTTGCGCGTGATGAATTATCTGGATGGACTCGATGGCAATCCGCCCTCAGGGCTGGTTGTGACCATCGAAAAACTCGTTGAGGCGCTGAGTGCCGATGAATATACCGGCAAGGACACGCTGCCCGCACTGGAGCAGGCATTCGAGGTGATGAAAAGGCACTGGGGGATGGACAATCAACACACCCAGTCGCTGATGCGCCGACTTGCCGCAGAGTCCATCGATACAAAACCGCTGCGCGCCGTGCAACTTGGCAAGCTGGCATTGACCTATCAGGAGGCGCATGAGGCGCCAGCCGAAAAGAAGCTGACGACTATCCGCACCATCCTCAAAGCACTACAGAAACAGGAATTGCATGGTGAAAGCATTCCCTATCTGGAAAAACTGCTTGCACTGCTGAATCAGGACAAGGAAAAGAATCTTAAATCCATCATCGTGGTTACCGAATCGCTGGCGGGCACTGAGGGCTTGATTGGTCACCCGGATCAGGCATTAACGTATTTCAAACGGACGCTGGAAATGGAGCGCAGCGCGGGCGCGCTCAACTATGAGTACATCAGCACCCTCAGTAAAACCGGCGGGATGCTCTCTCATTTCAAGCGCCTCAAGGAAGCCACCCCTTACCTTGAAGAAGCCGCGCGCGTCGCGGAACAACTTTACGGTAAGGATGCCCCGGCTACCGTCGTGATGACCAGGAATCTTGCCGAACACAAGCTCAAGATCGAGAAGCGCGACCAGCCGGAAGCGGGCAAAAAGCCATGATCAGTAGGTCGGGTTTTAACCCGAAAAACATATGGGCGGGTACCCGTTCAACATGTCGGGTTAAAACCCGACCTACGTCCCTGAAATACGTTTTGACAGTATGACCGACACCGACACGCACACCCAAACGCATAGCGCCGAATCCGGTCTGTTGGAGCGGGCGCAGGTTTTGTTCAATCTGGAGCGTTACCGCGATGCGCTGGAAATGCTGCGCCCGCATATTTATGCTGATGACGACCCGGTTTCCGCCTTTGAGTTGTGCTCCGCCTGCATGCGCCTGCTGGGTGACTATAGCGCAGCACGGAAACTGGCTGAAGAAGCGTTGAGCCATTATCCGCAGGAATCCGTCTTGCACATTGAACTGGCGCGCACCTTGTGCGGTCAGTCACTGTTTCAGGCGGCGCTTGAAGAGGCGCGGCAGGCGGTGGCGCTGTGGCCCTGTGCCGATACGCACGCGCTGGAATCTGCGGTGCTGTATGACATGAGCCGCTATGACGATTCGGTTTTGTGTATCCGGCGCGCACTGGATATGGAGCCGAATAATCCAACCTGGCACTCTCTACTGGCTAAAAACCTGTATTACCAGGATAAAGAGGAGGAATCGCTGACCTCGGTGAATACCGGTTTGTCGCTGGACCCGAATCATGTCGAATTGCTGGGGATGCTGGCACGGCTTGAGCATCATCGCGGCAAGAAGCTGGATTTGTTGCGCTCGGTTTTGCACTTGGATCCCCAGCATAAAGCGCACCGGAATCTCTACAACGAACAGACACAACAATTTAGGCGTACCTTGTTGCTGGCGGCAGCTTTTACGCTGCTGCATCTCGCGGTGAAATTTTTGATGCCAGCGGACTTGCAATGGGCGTATAAAAGTTCGGGCGCTATCGTCATCTGGATTGTGGGTGTGGCGCTGGCGACCTATGAGAAGAAAATTTTCCGGCTGATCGTCGGCTTCAATTTTGTAAACATCGCGCTAGGTATTGCCCCTAACGATTTTGCTGCGGCCTGGGTTGGACTGACAAAGCAGGGTGCAGGGATTTTTCTGGCTATGAGCGTCGGGCTGGTCATCATGGCTTACATCGGCACACTGATCATGATGATCGTGAAAGTCATACTGATTGTTCCCTGGGCATCAATTCGCGAAGTATGGCAGGCGTTTCGCGAGGCGCGAAAATCAGGCGTGACAAAGGCGTTTTTGCATGAGCTGATCCATTCGCGCAATACCTGGTTCAACCTCGCTGCCTGTTTGCCGCCGCTGTTCGCGCCCTTGCTGGCATCTTCCTGGAATCAGCTTGTTGTGTATCTGCTCTTCGTTCAGCCTTTGCTACTTTATATTCTCGGCAGATTATGGTTGCCGGAAAAGCAGCGGGTTGGCTATTGGGGATTATTGTTTTTGCACGGTTTTGTTTTGATGTTTCTGTCCGCCGGTCACGACCCTGCTGTATTAAGCCTGTCGGGTAACTTGTTGCTGGGGTTGGCGCTGGCACTGACGGGTATCATCACAGCCGACTTTTTACGGAGAATTGCATGACATTGGACGAACTCAAGCTGATACACGCCGCTTACCGCGCCTCCCCGGATAATCCGGATCTGGCGCTGCTACTGGCACGCAAACTGTCCGCGCTGCAAATGTGGACAGAGCTGCTTGAAAATATGGACTCGTGGCTCAAACAGTCCGTGGAAAAGCAGCAGCCGGAACTGGCCGCGCTGTTGATCCGCGCACTGCTGGAAACCGCCCGCGTCCCGGAGGCCGAAGCAAAACTGGATGATCTGATGGATGCCGCACCGGATCACGATGTTGAGGAATTGCTTGCCGCCTTTGCAGCCAAAGGGATAAAGCCGCGCCGCAGCCATAAGCAAAAAAGCGTGGATGACCCGATGGTTGACCTTTCCGATTTTCGCCCGCTCGATTTGAAAACCCGTTCTCAGGTGACCTTTGCACAGGTAGGCGGGCTGGAATCGCTCAAGGAAGCCGCCCGCATGAAAATCATCCTGCCGTTCCAAAAGCCGGAACTGTTTGCCAAATACGGCAAAAAAGCCGGAGGCGGCTTGCTGCTGTACGGTCCGCCGGGTTGCGGCAAGACCCATTTCGCCAAGGCGGTGGCGGGTGAATGCGGTGCGGCGTTTTTCAACGTCGGCATACATGACATCCTTAATCTCTACGTCGGCAATAGCGAACGCAACATGCACCGCCTGTTCGAGACTGCCCGCAGCAATAAACCCGCTATTCTTTTCATTGATGAGATAGACGCGTTAGGACGCAAGCGCGAACTGATGCGCCACAGCGGCATGACCACCACCATCAACGCCTTTCTCAACGAACTGGACGGCGTGGGTAACGACAACGCAGGCTTACTGGTGATGGGCGCGACCAATGCGCCGTGGGATATAGACTCGGCCTTCAAACGCCCCGGCAGATTCGATCAGCGCCTGTTCGTCCCGCCACCGGATCAAACCGCGCGGGAATCCATATTGCGCATCCATCTGGCCGATAAACCGGTCGCGCCCTTGGACTTGACGCAAATTGCCCGCAACACCGAACACTTTTCCGGTGCGGATCTGGCTGCGTTGGTCAGTCAGGCCGCCGATATTGCGCTGACCGACATCCTCAAAACCGGCAACGAGCGCCCGATAGACAACAAGGACATCGTCACCGTTTTAAAGCAAATCAAACCCTCCACGCTGGAATGGCTGGCGGTCGCCAAAAACTATGTGGAATATGCCAACGAAGAAGGCAGCTACGACGAAATCCGCGACTATCTGGCAGGTTCTGGCGGCAAAAGGCGGATGGGATTTTGATGGATAACGCAGAAAATTTCCGGGGATTGAATCAATTCACGTTTCTTGAACTCGATTGGTGCAGATATGCTTAAAAATGTCCATTTTGTTCCACTGCATCAGGCCGAGAAACTCGAAGGTAGGCATGATGTCATTGTCATTTCCATCCATGATCGTCATTTCTTGCCCAATCTGCGCAGCGGTTTTCGGGATGTGCTTTTCGGGATGTGCTACAGCTGAATTTCGACGATTACGACTATGATCGCGATGGCATGGATGCCTTGAAGGAATCCTTTACGGCTGAGCAGGCTGAATTAGGGAAACGCTGAACAATTCAGCGCACAGCAGAACCCGTCGCGCAGCTTTCGGGTTTTCTGGTGAAATTTGGCATTTTTTGGTCTAAATTGCGGCGTTTTTTGCATTATTTCCCCAATTTCCTATTCTCAGGACGCAACTTGGCTGTTAGCGCCCATTAGCCATCGACGCGCCAGCAGCAAATTGGCAAAACCGAATAGCGAAAATAGCTGGGCGGTATTTTTGGCCAATCCCTTGTAGCGCGCCTTGCGGTGCCCAAACCGGTTCTTCACAACGTGGAATGGATGCTCAACCTTGGCGCGGATGCTGGCCTTGGCATGTTCGAGTTTCTCCATCAGTTCGCCTATAGCCGACTTGTCCAGTGCTTTGCGCTTGGCGGGGCGCATCGCAATATGCCAGTTCACCGGCAGCTCAAGATTCTCTTCACGCTTTTCAACGCCCTGGTAGCCTGCATCACCAAACACATCGGTTTCATCACCGTGCAACAGCGCCTGCGCCTGGGTTACGTCATGCACATTGGCCGCCGTGCCAACCAGGGTGTGAACCAGACCAGACTGAGCATCAACGCCAATGTGCGCCTTCATGCCGAAATACCACTGGTTGCCCTTCTTGGACTGGTGCATCTCAGCGTCTCGCTTCCCTTCCTTGTTCTTGGTCGAAGGCGGCGCGGCGATCAGCGTGGCATCAACAATCGTCCCCTCGCGAAGAAATAGTCCCTTCTCTGCCAGATGGGCGTTGATCGCATTGAAGATGGATTCGGTCAGTTGATGCGCTTCCAACAGATGACGAAATTTGAGCAGGGTCGTGGCATCCGGTGCGGCTTCACGATTCAGGTCAATGCCAACAAAACGGCGGATCGCCTGACTGTCGTAGAGCGCATCTTCTGTTGCCTCATCCGAAAGACCGAAGCACTGCTGCGCAACATACATGCGCAGTATCCGCTCCAGGCCGACCGGTGGCCGACCGCGACCGCCGCTGTTCGGGTAATGCGGGGCGATGACACTCGTTAGTGATGACCAAGGCGTAACCGCCTCAATCTCAGCCAGAAAACGATCCCGCCGTGTCAGACGCTTCTTTGCCGCATATTCCAGCTCTGAAAAACTCGCTTGCATCGTTTTATTCTCTATTATCAAGTAGATAGCATTTTATCAAATTTCTGGCACTTAAACCGGGGTAATGGAATAAATCAGCGTTTCCTTAAGTTTTTTTTGGGGGACCATATTTTCTCAGTTGCTCTCTTGCCAGGATCCTTGTTTTAGTCAGTAATGGGTAGGGTTTAGGCCGCCGCTTGACGGCTCTCGGCTCGATGCGCCCAATCAGGCGCGCTAATAAATTGCTGGAGCAAAAGGCGCGAAGGGCAGGTTTGTGGCGGTGATTTTCGATGTGCGAAATAGCGTTGTGTGCCATAAGCAGCCAGTCGAAGTTTGAAATTTGCAGCTATAAAGCCGTCGTTCGTGATGTATCCACTCACGCATTTCTAAATTGCAATTGTATACACAAAAGTATATTATTCCCTTATGAATATTTCCGGATTTGACTGGGACAATGGCAACTGGCCGAAGTGCGGGAAGCATGGGGTTTCTAAAGAGGAAATTGAGCAGGTGCTGATGGGTACACCAGCCGTCATGGCAGACCCTCACCCAAGTGAACCGCGCATGAGGGCTATTGGAAAAACAAAGGCAGGTCGTTACGTGTTTCTGGCGTTCATGCTTCGCCTGATCGACAGCAGAAATATGCTTCGCCCTATCAGCGCCAGATACATGCACCAAAAGGAGGTAGAGCACTATGAAAACTCACAACCATAAACCCATGCCGTCACTTGCAAACGATGCTGCAGCAGAACATTTTATTGAAACAGCAGACCTGTCGAAATATAACTTGTCTGACTTCAAACCCATGCATTTTGAGTTTGAACCGAAAACCGCTGCATTGAATATGCGTCTGCCACAAAATTTGCTGGATGCACTCAAAATTAAGGCTCAGAAAAAAGGTATTCCGTACACCCGGTATGTACGGTTGTTGCTTGAATATGATGTGACGCATTGATTTTTTTCTAAGCCAAACCCACATAATATTTGTGGGGTATCCATCTATTTACGGTAATGCTACTATTATGAAATGGAATCAAAGGTCACAACCTCCCAGCGCAAGACTCCCAAAGCTGGGGTT
>PFJY01000017.1 GCA_002784065.1 Hydrogenophilales bacterium CG_4_10_14_3_um_filter_58_23
TGCCAAATAAAGTTGTACTATTCATGGTCAAATTGTCGCATTATCCACTGCAAATCATATAGAGCCAATTTACGCAACGCCGAAGTGATCGAGGCGATGGGGATGTTGCTGAGCTTGCGAAGCGCATTATTGCCGCAACGACAAGACTAGGTCACCCTTGCGAACGATGCGCTTCGTCATTCAGGAGCAGGTGCTTCAGCACCTATCGCTCCGTGGGAATGCTCTTGCGGCATGAAGGGCGAGGCTTTAGGGTACGTGGTGGAGGGAATAAAACCCCTCCGCGCCTAAATCCATCGGCCTGAAGGCCTGTGACAAAGGGTACTGTACCGACCTTCGCCAAGCTCTGTCCTTCAGTGAGCCGATATTGACTTGATGTCATCCTTATCAGCTTTTGGTTTCGCCTGGCGGATAATGCTATCTATCAGTGCGATGTCCTTTTCACCCAGGCTGCCTGTAACTCCACTCAGTTGCAGGCGATTGAGCAAATAAGTATAGCGTTCCTTTTGCAGGTCACGTTTTGCGGTAAACAGTTGCTGCTGCGCATTGAGTACATCAGTATTGGTACGAAAGCCAGTGCGCTGGCCGACCTCCATGCCCTTGAGGGCGGTAGTACTGGATTTGACAGCCTGTTCCAGCGCTTTGATCTGAGCGATGCCGTTGATGACCCCCAGGTAAAACTGCGTGACCTTGGTGTGGCTGTCGCGCACTGCTGATTCAAGTTCACTCTGGGCTTTTTCCTTCAAATAAAACACTTGATCATTCACGGCAACCACTTTACCGCCTTCATAGAGCGGAATATTGAGCTGCAGCCCAATTCTTTTCTGGTCATCAGTCGTCGTGAAATAGTTGGGCGCATTGCTTTTACTCTGGCTCGCAATCAGGTTGAGCGTAGGCAGATGGCCTGCGCGCGAACGATCCAGCTGCGATTCGGCAATTTTCAAATTGAGCTGCTGGCTGAGTACGCGTGGATTTTGTCGCTTGGCTGCTTCCAGCCAAGGCTCAAGCGCAGGCGGTTCAGGATAAGCCAACTCGATACTACCGGTGATATGGCGCAGCTCAGTCGGCGCTTTGCCGACCAGCTTCGCCAACTCCTGACGTTTGATATCGAGTGCGCTAATGGCAGTTAGCAATTGTGCTTCGGACAGCTGATACCGTGCTTTGGTTTCTTCCACATCGGTGACAGTACCCGCACCGGATTGGTGGAGTTTTTCTGCCTGTATGCGCTGTTGATTGAGCGCATCCTTTTGGGCTTGTGCGAGAGCCAAATTATCGTCGGCAAACAGTAAATTGAAATAGGCTTCCGTTATGCGCTGCGCGAGGTCAACTTTTGCTTCAGAAAAAGTCGTTTCGGCAAGCAAGGCGCGATACTTTGCTTCCCCGTAGGCGGCGATTTTTTCCCAGTCAAAAATCATTTGCGTGAGCTGGATGGTTCTCGTTCGTGAGGTATAGTTATATTGCTTCAAGCGGGTCACTGGGGTCACTACAGCTTCCGTGTTTTTTGTCTCGGAAACACTGGCCGAAATACTGGGAAGCAGCCCCGCCAAACCTATGTCGCGATTCTTGAGTCCGGCCTGGTAAGCCGACCTGGCCGCATTGAAGTCGGGGTCTTCAGTTGCGGCATGTTGATAAAGTTCAAGCAGACCGACCGGAGCGGCATAAGCCGACAGTACGGGGAACAAAAGTACGCAGCAGCCGATTAAGCCGTTTCGCACACCCACTTTTAAAGCCAGATTATTATTTAATTTCATATAGTTAGCGCTCATTAAAAGCAAAATGCAGGCGATTGAGCAAAGGTTTTAGCAGGTAGCCAGCCAGGCTATGTGCGTTCATTTTCAGCACCACATCAGCCGGCATACCCGGTAGTAGTTGCTGTTTCCCCAGCAGTTTCATGCCTTGTTCATTGATCATTACACGTCCGACGAAGTAGGACATATCGGTTCTGGGGTCAGTGATGCGATCAGCGGAAACATAGACCAATTTGCCGGGAATGGTCGGTACAAGAGTCCGATCCAAGGCGGTGAAATACACGTCCGCATCCAGCCCCGCATGAACGTTGTCTATCAGGTGTGTCGGTATCTGAGCTTCGATGATGACTCCCCCTCCTTCAGGAACCAGGTCCATGAGTTTCTGGCCGGGTGCGACGACCCCGCCCAGCGTGTGTACAGCAAGGTCAACTACCGTACCCGCATTGGGGGCGCGCACAATAACGCGGTCAAGATCGTCTTGCGCCGCCACCAGCCGCTCCCGGAGATCTGCGACTTTGCTTTGCGCATCGGCAAGCTGGGTCTCGACATCCTTCTTGTAGTCGGTAATGCTTTGCAGCATTTTGAGTCTTATTTCCGCGATCTGACTATGGGCGCGCCCGATATTGGCGAGATCGTCCGTGCGTTGTCCAGACAGATAAGCGACGGCGCGTTCCAGCTCAAACAGGCGGTTGCGCGGAATATAGCCTTGTTCATAGAGCGGTCGCAGCGTAGTCAGCTCTTCCTTATAGGAGGCGAGCTGTTCATTTTTGGATAGTTCTTGCGCCTTTAAACCTTGAATCTGCGCTTCCAGCCCGCTGATGGTTTCACGGCCTATAGACTGTTCGCCTTTGATGGCAAGGTGTCGGGTACGGAACAGTTGTTCTTGAATCAGCATGGACTGAATAGCCTGCGGCTGAGTTTTGCGTTCTTGCAGAAATTCGGTAAAGGGGATGGTTTCCTGGTCGGCACGCTCGGCCATCAGGCGCGCCTCGATCGCCGTCCAGATAATCAACTGGCTTTCTACCATGCTTTTCTGCGCCTGGATTTGTGTCTGATTCAAAATCAGCAACGGTTGGTTTTTTTCGACCCGGTCACCTTCCTTGACCAGAATTTCCTCGACGATGCCGCCCTTGAGGTGTTGCAAGGTTTTACGATTACCCTCCACCTTGATAAAACCATGCGCGGACACCCCCTGACTGAGCGGGGCGAAGATCGCCCAGACCAGCGCAAGACCCAGCAGTAAAAATAGCATACGCAAGCCCCAGCGCGCCGGAGCCTTATCGTCGGTAGGCGGCGGCACACGGCTATCGTCGAGTATGGAAGACACTTCAGCGTCTTGTTGGTCGGATTTAAAAAAATGCAGCCACTGTTTGAGCTTCATGGATTAGCCTTTTTCGGGGGTCTGGACGGTCAAAGCGGGGGCTGGCTGGCGCAGTGCAGCCAGCACTTCATCGCGCGGGCCGTAGGCTGCCAGACTACCCTCGCGCAGGATCAGAATTTTATCCACTACGGACAGCGTACCAGGCCGGTGAGTGATGACAATCACGGTGCTGCCCTTCGCTTTGGCCTGTAAAATCGCCTGCGCCAAGGCTGCCTCGCCGATTTCATCCAGGTTGGAATTGGGTTCGTCCAGCACAATCAGCACGGGCGAGCCGTACAGCGCGCGCGCCAGACCGATGCGTTGCTTTTGTCCGCCGGACAGCGAACTTCCATCAATCCCGATGGGCGTGTCATAACCTTGCTCTAAACGCAAAATCATGTCATGTACACCGGCCATTTGCGCTGCGGCCACAATCGCATTGCTGTCGAGTTCTCCAAAACGGGCGATATTTTCCGCGATAGTACCCTCAAACAATTCAACATCCTGTGGCAAATAACCGATGTATGAGCCCAGCAGTTCCTTGTTCCATCTGGCTATATCAGCGCCATCCAACCGGACATTGCCCGCATGAGGTCGCCAGACACCCACCAACAACCGTGCCAGCGAGGATTTCCCGGCAGCGCTTGCGCCCATGACACCGACCACATCGCCCCGATTGATGCGGATAGCGATATTTTTCAAAACGACATGCTTGCTGCCAGGCGGAGCTGCGGTGACATTTTCGATGGTAACCTCACCATGGGGAGCGGGCAGCGGCAACTGATCTGCGCCGACGGGAAAGGCTGACAGCATTTCGTTCAGACGTTGATAAGCCGCTCTGGCAGCAATCAACTGTTTCCAGACCGCGATCACCTGGTCAACCGGGGCGAGTGCACGTCCCATCAGGATGGAACCTGCAATCATGGCACCACCGGTAATCGTGTCATCGAGTGCCAGCCAGGCACCCAGCCCCAGCACCAGTGATTGCAACGTGATGCGCGTAAAACGGCTGACGGCGCTGATCACCCCGGCGCGTTCGCTGGCGAGTGATTGCAATGCAAGGAATTTCTGCTGGCGTTCTTGCCAGCGCTGGCGCAGATTGCCCAGCATCCCCATTGCCTCGATCACCTCGGCATTGCGCAGATTATTATTAGCGTACTGCCCCGCAGCGATGGCATGAGTGGTCGCTTCAGCCAGCGGTTTGCGGGTCACCATTTCGTTGAGCCATGCCAAAGCAAAGAGAATGATGCCGCCAAATAGGCAAAACAGCCCTATCAGAGGATGCAGCAAGCTGGCAACGATAATAAAAATGGGAATCCAGGGTGTATCGAAAAAGGCGAAAATACCCGCCCCGGTAAGAAATTGGCGCACCGCAGTCAAGTCGCTTAACGCCTGCGCCGGATTGCCACCCTGACGCTGCAGGTTGCGCTCGAAAGCGGCGGTAAAAATGCGGCTGGAAAGGGCAACATCAAGCTGATTACCCACGCGCACCAATATCCCCGAACGCACAAATTCAAGGATGCTCATCAATATGAACAGCACCAGCACGATTGCAGTCAGCATGAACAAAGTGGTGCTGCTACGACTGACCAGCACGCGGTCATAGATTTGCAGCATGTAAATGGCCGGCATCAACATCAGCAGGTTGATCACAAAGCTGAATGCCCCCACGCGTAAAAAAGCCTGACGGAATCCTAGTAAAATTTTATCAATTTCGCGTTGCGGGTTAAGTAGATTTTTCATTAACAGTTTTTTATAGCTATGTCGTAGTTATGTGTTGAATTTGATTGAACCAGCCAATCAAATTCAACACAGTGCGTTACTCCGGCGCAGGCCGGAATCCAGCTCGCTGACAAATTCCCGCGAAGCGGAACTACACCTCGGTTTTGTTCGCTTCTCGGATATTTTATTGCTGAATTCCGGCTTGCGCCGGATAACCAGAGACTTGCCAGCTCTTGTACCCTTTAGTGTGTGCTGGCTTAGTCGAATGGCTATCAATTCTGGCTTGGGCTTTAGCCCTTAGCCAGAATTGAGTAGTTTTATCAGTTGTTTCATCAATGACGAAGCTTATGGAGTCTTCTTTTAATTAAAAAGGTTGTAAATATCTTCAGTAACCAATCGCGACATAGCCTTAATTTATTGAATTTTTATTGGCTTTTGGCTAGGAGTCTGTCGGACTTAAAGGAAATCTACTGCACTTGTCCTCGGGTGGTGTGGTCGGGGAAATTCACCTGGACTGCGCATATTTCACCGCTTTCTTGGTTAATAGAACAACTATTGACCTGCGAAACCAGCAAAATCCGCCCTCGCCCAGCCAAATTTTGCGAGCAGCCGCTTTGCGGCTTTGCCTGCTTAAACCTTTTCGCTGCGATTCTTCAAGTTCGACAGACTCCTAGGGATGTGAGCCATTTCATGCTTGCTCGTTCGCGTACGGGTGGCGATATTAACCTAAGCGTTAATTATTATCCATGCTGCTGTTTGAGTACTGATGCTTTGGCCCAAAAGTTAAATCTTGCGGTCGT
>PFJY01000109.1 GCA_002784065.1 Hydrogenophilales bacterium CG_4_10_14_3_um_filter_58_23
AGAGCACGGGGTGATGGACAAGTTCTCCCGCGACTTCGAGAAGATATTGATCGCCTGCGCGTTGAAGCACACCGCAGGCAGGCGCATCGAAGCCGCCACTCTACTCGGCCTGGGACGCAACACGCTGACACGCAAGATTCAGGAACTGGGGCTGGAACAGGGGGGAACGGTGGAATAATCCCACCCTATCCCGCGCAGGCGGCGAGACTGCGCAGTGCGCCAAGATCCTTCAGCAATATGGTGTCATTATGCGTCTCGATCATACCGTCGCTGCGCAGATGCGCGATGATACGGGAAAGCGTCTCGGGTTGAATGCCGAGACGGGAGGCGATCACCAGCTTCGGTACCAATAGGTGGATGCAGGGTGATTGCATCACGCCTTCGGGCACCTGTTCGAGCAGATATTCGGCAAGGCGCTGCGTGCCGCTGTGCAGGGTCAACTGATCGATCTCATTGATCATGCCGTGCAGACGCTGACTCATGCTCGACATCATGCAAAAACACAACTCAACATTATTTTGCATCTGCGCCATGAAGTTATTGCAATCAAAGGCGAATACCGCCGATGGCTCGATCGCCGTGGCATGGAGGGGATACTTGCCGGTGAACATCGCCGATTCGGCAAACAACTGCTTCGGCCCGGCCAGATCCATGACCTTTTCCGTGCCGTCCACCGAGATCCGGCAGAGCTTGATCATGCCGCGCTGTACCAGGTAGAACTGATGGCAGGGCTCATCCCTGGAAAAAATGGTTTGACCCGCGTTCAGCTCCACCCAATGCCCGTGACTGGCGACTTGCTGCAACCCCGCATCGGTAAGTGCCGCAAAAAGTGGGCACTGCCTGATTTGTTCGATGTGCTGTTGGGTTAAATCCATGGAGGAATTATAGGTCAAATTTGACCTGCATCAATGCACGCAAATTTAACCACTCCGATAATCATCAGTTCCTGAGGAGCGTCACATGCACAAGCGCAACCGACTGTTTGTCTCCATCGCCCTGGTCTACGGCCTGCTAGGCGGTTTGATCGCGATTGTTCGGCTGATCGATCCGAGCCTGATCCCCGGCAACGTGCCCCGCGCCCATGGGCACATCATGCTGCTCGGCTTCATCCTGATGATGATTTACGGTATCGCCCTGCACGTTTTGCCGCGCTTCGGCGGCTTCCCGCTGTATTCCGAACCGATGGCCGACTGGCAACTGTACTGCGCCAACGCCGGACTACCGCTGATGATCGCCGGATGGCTGGGCTGGCGCGACATGCTGGTGATGGCCGGGGGAGTGCTGACCTATGGCGCAATCGTGCTGTTCGGCCTGAATATGATCCTCACTGTCCGCACCAAGAGCAGAACCCTTCCCGTGCAATGAAAATCGAACTGATCGTTTCCGGCTGCTGCCCGTTCTGCCTGGAAGCTGAAAAAGTCTGGCGTGCCGCTGCTGCCGATCACGGCTGTGAATTTTCCGTAATGGATATTAGCCGAGCGGAAGGCGCAGCGCTGGCGCAGCGCCTCAAGCTGCAAACCGTTCCAGCACTATTGATCGACGGCACACTGCGGGCAGTCGGCGTGCAAACTCCAGAGGAAGCACTCACTCTGCTCCAACCTCAGCGCCAGGAGGCGCATGATCGGATGCAGCAGATGGGGCTCGGCTTTTCCCCGGACAACCGCTGGTTTATCCTGGCAGCGCAGGCTTACCTGATGCTTGCCGGCCTGGGACTGCTGATGAACGGCAGCTTCCTCAGCGACGATGCCGCCCGCCCGGCATTCCTGCACCTGTTCACCCTCGGCTTCATGCTGTTCATGATTTACGGCCTTGCCAGCCACATGCTGCCGCGCTTCACCGGCAACCCGATCCGCGAGGGCGCCTGGTCGTGGCTGCAAATGGGACTGGCTCATGGCGGGGTAATCGGCTACGCCGTTGGCTACCTTGCTGGCTGGCCCACTCTGATTGTCGTGGGGGCAGTGCTGGCGTGGCTGTCGCTGGCGGTATTCGCGTACAGGGTCTGGCCGGTGCTGTGGCCGACAGCCTCTTAGAATTCGACCATCACTGGCGCGTGATCCGACGGCCGTTCCGCCTTGCGCGCTTCCTTGTCGATGGTGCAGGATTTACCGATTTCAGCCAGCGCGGGGCTCAGCAGGATGTGGTCGATGCGCAAGCCCATGTTGCGGCGGAAAGCGTTCATGCGGTAATCCCACCAGGAATAACTCTTTTCCGGTTGCTCGAACAGGCGGAAACTGTCGGCCAGCCCTAAATCCACCAGACGCCGGAAAGCTTCTCGCTCAGGCAAGCTGAACAACACCTGGCCCTCCCAAGCCTTGGGATCATGGACGTCGCGCTCTTCGGGCGCGATATTGAAATCGCCCAGCACCACCAGTTTGGGGTGGCGTGCCAGCTCATCGGCCAGCCAGGCCGTCAGGGCCCCCAGCCAGCCAAGCTTGTACTGAAACTTGTCGGAATCCACGCTCTGGCCGTTGGGGATGTAGAGGTTGATGATCCGTACGCCGGCGATGGTCGCCGCCAGCACGCGCTTTTGTACATCCACGAAGCAGGGAATTGCGGTCACCACTTCCGTGGCCGGATTTTTGCTCAGGATCGCAACGCCGTTATAAGTCTTCTGTCCGCTCTTCAGCACTTGATACCCGGTCGCCGTGATCTCGGCAGTGGGGAAATTCACATCCTCCAGCTTGGTTTCCTGCAGGCACAGCACATCCGGCTGATGCGCCGCCAGCCAGTCCAGAACTTGGGGGAGACGAACTTTAAGGGAATTGACGTTCCAGGTGGCAATCTTCATGGGTGGCTGTAATCAAGCATGGTCGAGATTATTGTTTTGGCACCTGTTCGGGCGGCTTTGCATCTGGCTGCTCAGGTATGGAGGATATGTCTATTTTGCCATGAAAAACTTGGCGTGCGGAGAGATTGTGATTGCTCGGGTGCGTATTCCGTTACCGGATCAAGCGGGTCACAGTAAAGAGGCCCCCCGAATCAGGATGGCACCCAAAAAAAACACCGCCCGAACCTGCGTTGCGTCAGGTCCGGGCGGTGTAAATTGCCGATTACGGCAGCTTGTCGGCTTTGATGTCGGCCTTGGCGCCGAGTCACCAGGTTTTCACAAATGAAACAGGGTGGCCGCGCAGGGTGATGTTGCCACCCCGCACGGCGAACCCGCTTCTAAAGATTGCTCGTGTTGTGGCAAGCCGCGCCGCAGGGTTTGGTGTAGGGAACCGGCATGGCCTTGCCGGGCTCCACGCCCTTCACGCCTTTGTTGTCCTTGCGCGGAACATCGTAGAGGTGGGAGGTGATGTCGTTGAGCCAGTAGTTCTTGCCATCCTTGCCCGTCAGGCCCTTGCCCAAGCCCGCGCCTGACTGCATGGTCTTGGTGTTGTGGCAATCGGAACAGGTGATCTTGCTCGCGTCCACCGTACACTTCGTCTTTTCGACCACATGCGTTTTCAAGTCGGCATATTTCGCGTGGCAACTGGTACAGGCTTCGGCTGTTTTCGGATCGGCCTTCAATTGATGCGCGAACTTGGCCTCGCCATGCGGGTTGTGGCAATCGGCGCAATCCACCAGATGGCTGCCGTTGCGGTACTTGGACGACTTGATGAAGTCCGTGTACTGCTGGTGATGGGCCTTGGAATGCAAGCCGTCCGCCCAGAGGCTTTTCACGGTCGCATCTTCCCGTATCGTGTATTGGTTCAGGAAGGTATTGCGGCTGGTTCCCGGCAACATCATCTTGTTGGCGGCGTTAACCGGCTGGTCGTTCTTCAGGTTTCCCTCGGGCCGACTGTGGCACTGGCCGCAGATCATCGCGGAGCGTGCCGCCGTCAGCTTTTTGGGGCTGACGATCATGGACGGCGATTCCATCTCCGACGCATCGACGTGGGCGGAGCCGGGGCCGTGGCAGGTTTCACAACCCATGTTGATTTCGTTGGGCTTGCCGTCGCCGTCGATGTCTATTTCGCCATTACGATCGTTGGCGGAGCCGGCCTTGTAGCCGCCGCTTGCTGTCTTGGTCAGCGTGTAGCCATTGTAATGGCAGGACGCGCAATTGCTGTCGAAAGACTTGGCCGGAGACGGATTGGACAGCTTCCTGGTGCCCTCGTTGAACAGCCAGTCGCCGTGGTAATCGCGCCACTGCTTGCGACCGCGGTCGGCATAGGAATCATTCCCCTCCTGGTTGAATTGCACGAAGGGGAACAGGTCGGCGCCGACCCGATAGAGGTAGCGTTGCTTGTATACGCCGCCGCCATAGGCCAGTTCGACCGGGTAGACCCGTGCCGGATCCGTCGCGTCCTTCGCGTTTGTGGTGCGGAATTTGAGCTTGCCGTCGGTATCCTTGAAGAAGGTGGCGGTATAGCTCACGCTGGAAGCATCGGCGGGCGCCTTGGTGCTGATCAGGTACTTGTCGAAGCTGCGGGTTTTGTCATAGCTGTGGAACCAGAACGTGGTGCCGGCCATCAGCTTGTCAAGACCCTTGTTGATATTCGGGAAACGCGAGTAGTCCTGCAACTTGCCGGGGGTCTTGCCCACCACCTGGATGCCGAGCCGGTGCATGGTTTGGCTGAAATGCTTCCGCTCCTCGTGGCACCTCAGGCACTTGCTGGTTCCGACATAGGTGGCAGTTGCCGGAACGTTACCCGAAACCTTGACGGTCAGTGGCGCGGCGGCCAGTTCGCTGACGCTCATGGCCTTGCGCGACATGTCGCCTCCGGGAAGGTGGCGGCTGTCGGTCGGCTCGACGTAAACGAAGTACTTGCCGCCGGGAACGTTGTCGATGCTGAATTCGCCTTTGGCACCGGTCTTGGCCTTCAGATAGTGCCCGCGGTTGGCGGCCAGATTGTCTTCGAGCGGCTCGTCGTTTGCGGCGTTCTTCTTGACCACGATGGGCGTCTTGCCCATGGCGGCGACATCGGCGGCGGGAATCAGCCAGACGGTGGCGTCGGCTATCTTCAGGAAGTTCTTCGCGCTGCCGTCCTCGACTACCCCCTTGATCGATGTATCCGCAAGGTTCCTGACTTCCGGCTGCGTACAGCCGAAGATCAAGAGCAGAGCGCTCAGGGCCAGGGCCCCAGCAATCGTCTTTTTCATCTCAATGTTCCTTTTATGAATATGGAGTGATAAATATAAGCAAAGGCTGTGCCATAAATCTAAGCCGGACAAGCCGAAACCAAGCAAGCAGGTTTGTCCCCCCCCTTTTCAAAGGGGGAGGCAGCACATGTAGGTTGGGTTGAGCGGCCTCATCGCGATACCCAACAAACCTAAACTTCAAAAACAGGTTTTGTCGTTTGGGTTTGTTGGGTATCGCAAAAAACCGCTCAACCCAACCTACATGTGCTGGCAATGAGGAAAAATAAGGCTCTTTTCGCAAATCGTGTTGTCGTCTGATCCGAAGGATCACCCTGTGGGGCTTTCAAGCATATCGATAGGGACACCTTGCGACTGCCTG
>PFJY01000214.1 GCA_002784065.1 Hydrogenophilales bacterium CG_4_10_14_3_um_filter_58_23
TCCGGCTCATGGCTCCCTGTCTCCTCGCGCCGTTTTGTTTGCCGCGCTGGGTATGAGTGGGGTTCAACAATTAACAGTGACATAGCCTTTTTTTATCGGCCCGATATTTTCCTGCTGGGTATAGACGAACGATTCGTCGCTGAGGCGGTAGATGCTGCCCAGCCCTTTGCCCAAGGTGTTTACAGAAGAGTAGCCGTCCTCCTGGGCCTGGGAAAGACAGGAAATACCCGAGCCGAAATCCAGGGCGAGGATGTCAAGAATTGGCCCGGGCTGCTGCCAAACCTGGAACAGGCCGCGTCCGTTGGCGTGTTTGACCTGATTGCTGACCATTTCCGAGGCGACCAGCAGCAGGTTCTCCCGTTTTCCGTCCGGAAAGCCGAGGCGCTGCGCGATTGCCGACAGCCTTGAGCGCAGCAGGATGAGCGCGCTTTCGTTCTGTACCGGGCTGTTGTACAGCAGCTTGCAGTCTGTTGCGCTGTCGTAAACTTTAGTCATGGGCGAGATTGGCTATTTGCGGACAGGAGAATTGGCAGTTGCTGCTGTCAGGCAATGCGCATAGCTCGACCACGATCCGACCGCGTCCGGAATTTTTCGCCTCATACAAGGCATTGTCGGCGTGGAGGATAAATTCTTCCACGGTGAAACCATCCGCAGTGCTCGGGTTGATGGTGCTGATGCCGATGCTGACCTTGGTTTCCATCAAGCGCAGCACTTGCATCGCCTTGTTGCAGGCCTGGCGATAGTCGGCGAATATCACCATGGCAAATTCGTCCCCGCCGAAGCGGAAGGCGAAATCGACGTCCTTACGGATGGCGCTGCGCAGGGCGTGGGTCATCTTGTTGAGATAGGCATCGCCGAACTGATGTCCGAATTGATCGTTGATTTCCTTGAAATGATCGAGGTCGAGCATGATCAGCGACAGCGGCGAGACTTTTTGCCTCATGGTGTGCCGGAAGGCCTGACCGAGTTTCTCATCGAAGGCTCGTCGGTTGAGGAGGCCGGTGAGCGGGTCTGTTTCAGCCTGACGCAGGGATTCGTGCAGTTCGGTCTGGAGTTTTTCCAGGGTTTGCTGCAGCGCTTCCAGCTCCTTCTCGGTGCGGGCGCGGGTTTCGTCGAAATAGCGCACCATTTCGGCGTTGCGCTGCAACAGGAGTGCCGGGTCTGCAGACTCGGTCGAATTCTGCAGGTAGCGGCGCAATTGCGCGACAGTATCCGGCTTCGGCGGCTGGGCAAGGTTCGTGATTTTCAGGTGTTCAGCGTGTTCCCCCCACTGAACTTTCAGTTGGTGACCCTGCAGCAGCAGACTGGCCAGCAGGGGGAAGCCGGTGGCGGCGCCGGCGCTGCGCAGCTTTTGCATCAGGTCGAGCGAAGCGATGGAGGAGGCAAAGGGGTTCCCGCCGAGTTTGTTCACGCATTCCAGAACAAAACCGATAAAGTTCTGCAGATCGGGTTCGATCGCCAGATTCTGTTTCAGTAGTTCGACTGGTTCCAAAAGGGAGAACCCTATTCTTTTAATTTAGGGGCATTATGCATTTATTTCGTAGAAAGACCAATGTAAAACAGTGCTGAGTCAAGTAGGGTGGGCACGTTTTTGTGCCCACGCGATCCCTGAAGATTATTTCAGCGTGGGCACAAAAACCTGCCCACCCTACAGCATCAAGTCTGCGCCCAGGGCAGACCCTCGAAGCGCCAGCCGTTATGCGAGTTGCGGTGATGCTGTTCGTCCAGGTCACCTTCAAAGCCGTTCAGTACGTTGTACACGTCCTCGATCCCGGCTTTTTCCAGCGCCATTGCGGCATCCACCGAGCGGCGGCCGGAGCGGCATATCAGCACGACCGGACGGTTCACGCTGGCGGCCTTTTTCACATGGCCGACGAAATTAGGGTCGATTTCCCAGTCGGGGCCGTCAACCCAGGGAATCAGTATCGAACCCTCGGGATGGCCGACAAACATGTACTCCATTTCGCTGCGCACATCGACGAAAACCGCTTCGGGGTTGGCCTGCAAGTATTCGTAGGCCTGTTTGGGTGTCATGTGTTGCATGGTGTTTCTCCTTGATTCTAAAAGCGGCAGCCACAGTATGAGTAGGATGGGTGGAGCGTAGCGATACCCATCAATCATCACCGCAAAGCGATGGGTATCGCTACGCTCCACCCATCCTACGCGCTGATGTTATTATAGGCACTATCGCCCTGCCAAGACACCTTATCGCCATGAGCCACCCAGACCGCACCACCCTGCTCCACGCTCAGATAAAACAGCGCATCCTGATTCTGGATGGCGCCATGGGCACCATGATCCAGACCTACAAGCTGGCGGAGGCGGATTACCGGGGCGAACGCTTCGCCGGTTACGGCAGCGACTTGAAGGGCAACAACGATCTGCTGGTGCTGACCCAGCCGCAGATCATCCGCGAGATTCATTCCGCCTATCTGGAAGCCGGGGCGGACATCCTCGAGACCAACACCTTTAACGCCACCTCCATCGCCATGGCGGACTACCACATGGAAGGACTGGTGTACGAGATCAACGTGGCGGCGGCAAGGCTGGCGCGCGATGCTGCCGACGAGTTCGAGGCGAAGAACCCGGCCAAGCCGCGTTTTGTCGCCGGCGTGCTCGGACCGACCAACCGCACCGCCTCGATTTCGCCCGAGGTCAACGACCCCGGCTTCCGCAATGTGACCTTTGACCAGTTGGTGGACGCTTACACCCAGGCGATTGCCGGACTGGTCAATGGCGGCTCCAACATCCTGATGGTCGAGACTATTTTCGACACCCTCAACGCCAAGGCCGCGCTGTTCGCCATCGAACAGTATTTCGACACCCACAATATCAAGCTGCCGGTGATGATTTCCGGCACCATCACCGATCTGTCCGGGCGCCTGCTTTCGGGGCAGACCGCCGAGGCGTTCTGGAACTCGGTGCGCCACGTCCAGCCGCTTTCGATTGGCCTGAATTGCGCGCTCGGCGCCAAAGAGCTGCGCCAGTACGTGGAAGAGCTGGCCAACCTGGCCGACTGTTACGTGAGCGCCCACCCCAACGCGGGCCTGCCCAATCCGCTATCGGAAACCGGCTACGATGAAACCCCCGAGGCGATGGCGACGGAGCTGCGAGAATGGGCGGCGAGCGGCTTGCTCAACATCGTCGGCGGCTGCTGCGGCACCCGTCCACCGCATATCAAGGCCATCGCCGAAGCGGTGCAAAGCTTGCCGCCACGCGCCATTCCGGAGATCGAGAAAAAGCTGCGCCTGTCCGGCCTGGAAGCGTTCAACATCGGGGAGGGCTCGCTGTTCGTCAACGTCGGCGAGCGCGCCAACGTCACCGGCTCGAAAATGTTCGCCCGCCTGATTATCAACGGCGAATACGACAAGGCGCTGGAAGTGGCCAAGGCCCAGGTGGAAAACGGCGCCCAGATCATCGACATCAACATGGACGAGGCGATGCTGGATTCCGGGGCGGCGATGGTGAAATTTCTCAACCTGATCGCCTCCGAACCGGATATTGCCAAGGTGCCGGTGATGATCGACTCGTCGAAGTGGTCGGTGATCGAAGCCGGGCTGAAGTGCGTGCAGGGCAAGTCCATCGTCAACTCCATCAGTATGAAGGAGGGCGAGGCGGAATTCATCGAGCGAGCCAGACTGTGTCGCCGCTACGGCGCTGCTGCGGTGGTCATGGCCTTCGACGAACACGGCCAGGCCGATACCCAACAGCGCAAGATCGATATCTGCGCCCGTTCGTACAAGATACTCACCGAACAGGTCGGCTTCCCGGCCGAGGACATCATCTTCGACCCGAACATCTTCGCGGTGGCCACCGGCATCGAGGAACACAATAACTACGCGGTGGATTTCATCCAGGCCACGCGCATCATCAAGCAGAACCTGCCTTATGCCAAGATTTCCGGCGGGGTGTCCAACGTCTCCTTCTCCTTCCGTGGCAACGAGCCGGTGCGCGAGGCGATCCACACCGCATTCCTGTATCACGCCGTCAAGGCTGGCATGGATATGGGCATCGTCAATGCCGGCCAGCTCGGCGTCTACGAAGAAATCCCGAAAGACCTGCTGGAGCGGGTCGAGGACGTGCTGCTCAACCGCCGCCCCGATGCGACTGAGCGCCTGGTGGAATTCGCCGAATCCTTCAAGGGCGCGACCAAAGCCCAAGTCGAAGACCTGGCCTGGCGCGAGGCGCCGGTGGGCGAACGGTTGTCCCATGCCATGGTCAGGGGCATCACCACCTACATTGTCGAGGACACCGAAGAGGCCCGGCAGCAGGCGGAGCGTCCGATCCACGTGATCGAGGGGCCGCTGATGGACGGCATGAACGTGGTCGGCGACCTGTTCGGCGCCGGCAAGATGTTCCTGCCCCAGGTGGTGAAGTCCGCCCGTGTGATGAAGCTGGCGGTAGCGCATCTGGTGCCCTACATCGAGGCCGAGAAGGCCGCCACCGGCCAGGCCGCCAAGGCCAAGGGCAAGATCATCATGGCCACGGTCAAGGGCGACGTCCACGACATCGGAAAGAATATCGTCGGTGTAGTGTTGCAGTGCAACAATTACGACGTGGTCGATCTGGGGGTGATGGTGCCAGCGGCCAGGATTCTGCAGGCGGCAATCGACGAAAAGGCCGACATCATCGGCCTGTCCGGTCTGATCACGCCATCGCTGGAGGAGATGACCCACGTCGCCAAGGAAATGGAGCGGCTGGGGATGAAGCAGCCGCTGCTGATCGGCGGCGCCACCACCTCGCCGGCCCACACCGCAGTGAAGATCGCGCCGCACTACAGCGGCCCGGTGATTTATGTGAAAGATGCCTCGCGCGCCGTCGGCGTGTGCTCCAACCTGCTCAGCGACGATCTGCGCAACGCCTATGTCCAGGGCATCGCCGACGAATACGTGGCGATCCGCGAGCGCCACCAGAATCGCGCCAACGAAACCAAACGGCTGACCTTGGCCGAGGCGCGCGCCAATGCGCACAAGCCGGACTGGGCTGCCTACGCGCCGCCGGTGCCGGCGTTCATCGGCCTCAAGACGTTCCACGATTACCCCCTGGCGGAGATCGCCGGGCGCATCGACTGGACGCCGTTCTTCCAGGCCTGGGAACTGCACGGGCGCTATCCGAAAATCCTCACCGATGGGGTGGTGGGCGAGGAAGCGAAAAAGCTGTTCGCCGACGCCCAAACGATGCTCAAGCGCATCATCGATGAAAAATGGCTGGAAGCGCGCGCCGTGATCGGCCTGTTCCCTGCCAACAGCATCGACGACGACATCGAAATCTACACCGACGAAAGCCGCAGCAAAGTGGCGATGACCTACCACACCCTGCGACAGCAGACCGAGAAACCGCCAGGCAAGCCCAACCTGGCCCTGGCCGATTTTGTGGCGCCCAAGGAGTCGGGCGTGAAGGATTACCTCGGCGCTTT
>PFJY01000070.1 GCA_002784065.1 Hydrogenophilales bacterium CG_4_10_14_3_um_filter_58_23
TCAAACCCAAACTATCCATTTCACAGCACTGCAATCTTTCTTGGCACCAAATTTCCAAACCTTCGAAATATGTAAAGTATAGAGTTGCTTGGTATACTCGCCCGCGACGATCACCCGCTCTGGCCTTGAGCAGACCAACGAAATCAACCGCAACGGCCTCGAGATTCGCCTGCCACGCGACAACCCGGTGGCGGCGCTGTTCATCGCCAGTCCACCGGAAGGCGTGGTGAGTGTCACGCTCTACCGCAGGCACACGGATGACCCGGACAACGAATTCATCACCCTCTGGAAAGGCCGGGTGCTGGCTGCGCGGTTCTCGAGTAGCGAGGCAACGCTCAAATGCGAGCCGGTGGCCACTAGCCTCAAGCGCACGGGTCTGCGGGCGCGGTATCAACTACTCTGCCGCCACGTTCTCTACTCAGCAGGTTGTGGCGCACTGAAGGAAGGATTCCGGGTGGACGGGACGGTGGTGGCGGTTTCTGGCGTGACGGTGCAGGTGGAGGCGGCGGGGACCCAGCCAGATGGGTATTTCGTGGCCGGAATGCTCCAGACGGCCCAGGGTGTGCGCATGATCGTCGGACACTCCGGTGTAAATCTCACGCTCATCGCACCCATGCCCAGCCTCGCTTTTGGGCAGATCGTGCAGCTTTATGCCGGTTGCGATCACAGCACCGGACAATGCGCCGGGCGGTTCGGCAATCTCGCCAATTTCGGCGGCTTCCCCTTCATTCCCCTGAAAAACCCCTTCACCGGGGACGCGATCATCTGACGGACACTATATATGTGGCAGCAAATCCTCATCTGGGTCGTCACCACCGTTCTTTCGGCCATGCTCGCACCGCGCCCCAAGGTGCAGGACGCGCAACCTGGGCAGATCGGCGACAAAGACATCCCCCTCGCCAGTGCCGACACGCCCATCCCTGTACTCTTCGGCACGCGAGTCCTCAGCCAGCCAAATGTAGTGTGGTGGGGCGACGTGATGGTGCGGGCCATCGTCAAGTCCGGCGGAGGGAAGAAGTGATGAGGGCCAAGCTGGAACACGCCCGGCGTCTCGGCTATTGCGCCAGGGGCATGCGCCGCTGGTTCGAGGGGCGGCAATACACCTGGGCGGATTTCATCGGCCCAGGTGTGCCGGTGGAATGGCTGCGCGCAACTGGCGATGCGATGGCCCAGGCAGTTGCCGACGAGGCTGAACGGGCCAAGCCGAACCAACGCATCACCACCGTACCAACCATAAATGGAGACACGCCATGAGCGGCGGCGGCAAGGGCAGCAGTTCCTATACCGCCGGCTACTGGTATGGCGTCGGCCTGCACATGGCCCTATGTCACGGGCCAGTGGACGCGGTCACGGAGATCCAGGTGGGCGAACGCACCGCCTGGGCGGGCGTTGCGTCCTCTAACACCAGTGTCGGCATCGACCAGCCAACTCTGTTCGGCGGCGAGGAGCGCGAAGGCGGTATAACCGGCACGCTGGATATCATGATGGGTGACGCCACTCAAACGCCCAACGCCTATCTGCAAGGCAAGCTGGGTACTGCCATTCCCGCCTTCCGGGGTGTGCTCTCTGTCGTCTGGCGCGGCTGGGTGTCCGCCATGAACCCCTACATCAAGCCATGGCGCTTCCGGGTGAAACGCATTCCGAGCGCCTGGTATCCGGCCATGGCGGACATCTCGGGTGATGCCAACCCTGCCCACATCATCCGCGAGTGTCTGACCAATGCCGACTGGGGCATGGGCTACCCGGCGAGCGACATCGACGACGCAAGCTTCATGGTGGCAGCCAACACGCTCTACAGCGAAGGCTTCGGCCTTTCGCTGCTGTGGGACAAGGAATCCTCCATCGAGGACTTCATCCTGTCCGTCCTGAAGCACGTGGATGGGATGCTCTTTGTGCATCCGCGCAGCGGCCAGTTCACGTTGAAACTTGCGCGCGCCGATTACGATCCGGCGAGCCTGCCGATATTCAGCCCGTCCAACGTACTGCGGGTGGAGGAGTTCTCGCGCCCTTCCTGGGGCGAGGTCACCAACCAAGTAACCGTCACTTACCGCGATGGCGCGACGGACAAGGATGCCTCCATCACGGTGCAGGACATTGCTGCCGTGCAGATCAATGGCGGGGTGGTGGCAACCTCGGTGAGCCACCCCGGCATCAGCCGTGCGGGACTCGCCAACCGGGTGGCGATGCGGGAACTCAAGCAACTCTCCAGCACGCTCGCCAAGGTGACCCTGGTGGCCAACCGCCAGGCGAGCCTCATTAACATCGGTGACGCGATCAAGTGGAGTTGGCCGCCCTATGGCATCACCGAGATGGTGCTGCGTGTGGCGCGCATTGCCTATGGCGAATTGCAGAACGGCGCGGTGCGCCTGGAATGCGTGCAGGACGTGTTTGCGCTGCCACAATCGGTCTACTCCGACCCGCCGCCCACCGACTGGTCTGACCCCATCAGCCTGCCCGCGCCCTGCCCGGCACAGGATCTTTATGAAGTCCCCTACTGGCAGATCGTGAAAGATGTGGTAGGCGAGATTCCGTCGATTCTGAACGATATCGACCCCACCGAGGGCATGATCGCCACCCTGGGAGCGCGACCCTCGCCAGACGCCATTTCCTACCGGGTGCTGGCAGATGACATGGCCACTGGCCAATTCAAGGATCGTGGTTTCGGAATCTTCGCACCCACGGCCTTGACCGCCACCGACCTCCCGCCCACGGCGAGCGCCGTCACCGTACCGATCGCCAGCGCCCTCGACCTCGACCGGGTTGAGATCGGGGGTCTGGCCATCCTTGACGGCGAGTGGATGCAGGTGACGGCGGTCGACCTCGCTACACCCTCCGTGATACTCGAGCGCGGCATGCTCGACACGGTGCCGACGACCCACGCCTCCGGCAGCCGCATCTGGTTCGTGGATGGCTTTGCCCATTATGTCAGCCCGGAATATGTGGTGGGTGAGTCGCCGAGCACAAAACTGCTCCCCAAGACCGGGCGCGGAACACTGGATGAGTCCTTATCCCCGGCGATCAGCCTCACCATCGCCCAGCGCTTCATCCGTCCCTATCCACCAGGCAACGCGCTGATCAACTGGCAAGCCTATCCTGCTGTCATCTCCGACGCGCTGATGATCGCCTGGGCCAACCGCAACCGCGTCCAGCAGACCGCGAATCTCATCAAGCAGACCGAAGGCAACCTGACGCCAGAAAACGGCCAGACCACCACGCTGCGGATTTTTGATGAAAACGGCACCTTGTGCCGGGTGGAAACCGACCTGATCGACACCAGCTACGCCTGGACGTCGGAAGCCACCGATTGCGGGCGGCTGCAAGGGCACCTCCGCGTCGAGATCGAATCATCCCGCGCCGACACGACGAACACCTACACCAGCTGGCAGGCGCAGAACATCGCCTTCGACCGCGCCGGCTACGGTCTGCAATATGGCAACTACTACGGTGGCCTGTAATCGCCTTTTAAGGAGACTAAACCATGGCTTCAACCGACCCAAACCTTGGACTCACCTACGGCTGGACGCTGGGCGAATCCGGCTGGAACACCAGCATGGACGCCAACCTGAAGCGCCTCGGCGCGGTGGTAGGACTTTCGGTCAAGGATCGCCACCTGACTACCCCGCCGGCAAGCCCCGTCAACGGCGATCGCTACCTCATCCCCGCCGGGGCGACCGGTGTCTGGGCCGGAAAAACAAACCAGATCGCCGTGCGAATTGCGAGTGCCTGGGAGTTCCACGTGCCCAAGGTCGGCTGGCTCTGCTTCATCGAGGACGAGGCGGTACTGTCGGCCTACAAGACGGTCGGATGGAGTCCTGGCGTCGCGATCTGACCACAGATTTACCAACCCATGAACCCGCCCACGAGGCGGATTTCTGCTTTCTGGAGGGCACACATGAATACGCCAAGCGTAGGGAATGGCATGGTCAACATGCCTCGCGACGAATTTGAGGAACTGCTGGAGCACGCCGCCGAGCGCGGTGCTCGACACGCCCTATCGGATGTCGGTCTGGATGGCCCGGAGGCCGCCCGAGATATTCAGGAACTGCGCGGTCTGCTGGATGCCTTCAACGAGGCCAAGAGAACTGCCGGCCTGACCATCGTGAAGATGTTGGTTACGGGCTTGGTAATGGCGCTGCTGGCCGGCGCATTCCTGAAACTCAAGTTGTTCGGAGGTGGACAATGATCGAAACCCTCCTTGGCGGCTTGCTGGGTGGCGCGTTTCGTCTCGCGCCAGAAATCCTCAAATGGGTGGACCGCAAGGGCGAGCGCAGTCACGAACTCTCCATGCAGGACAAAGCGCTGGAGTTCGAGAAACTGCGCGGTGCACAGCGCATGTCCGAGATCGGCGCCAGTGCGGACGCTGCATGGAATACCGGAGCCATCGAGGCACTGCGCGATGCGTTGCGCACCCAGGGTGAGAAAACTGGTGTTCGCTGGGTCGATGCGCTGTCGTCCAGCGTGCGACCCGTTATCACCTACTGGTTCATGGCCTTGTACTGCGCGGCCAAGATGGCGGCGTTCGTGGCAGCCGTAACTGCTGGCGCTGGGTGGGATGCTGCCATCCTTCACTCCTGGACAGAAGCCGACCAAGCGCTGTGGGCCGGGGTTCTCAACTTTTGGTTCCTGGGGCGCGTGTTTGACCGGGTGCGGTCGTGATCGATTTGCCTCAAGCAGCGATCGATCTGGCCAAGCAGTTCGAGGGTTTTCACCGGGTACCAAAATTCGACCCTGAGCGGCGAGCACATCCGTACATCTGCCCCGCAGGTTACTGGACGATTGGCTACGGGCATCTCTGCGATCCGAAGCATCCCCCAATCAGCGAAGCGGACGGCGAGATCTACCTGTCCCAGGATTTGCTCACCGCTCTCAACGCCACACGCCGCTACTGCCCAGTGCTGGCGACTGGGCCAGAAGCGCGCCTTGCCGCCATCGTCGACTTCACGTTCAACCTCGGCGCAGGACGTTTGCAGACGTCTACCCTGCGCCGACGCATCAACCAACGTGACTGGCCAGGTGCAGCCGGGGAGCTACGTCGGTGGGTCTACGGCGGCGGGAAAGTGCTGCCTGGACTCGTCACGCGGCGACAAGCAGAGATGGTTTTACTACTGCGCAATACCTAATTCGCTTCGCCAGAAAGAGCTTGCTAGGTGTGCAGAACAGCGCGTTCATGTCATCCACCACTCAGGAGGACTACTGATGACCAACAGATACAAGCAAGCCGTGATCGAGGACATTACAGCACACGGTATCGAGGCCGCCGAACAGTCAAACCTGCTCGACCTCTTCGAACACGCAATGAAGTGTAAGCGTTCGACGCGCCCACCTACCCCTTACGGAGCGGGTTGCTGTAGCGC
>PFJY01000218.1 GCA_002784065.1 Hydrogenophilales bacterium CG_4_10_14_3_um_filter_58_23
CCGCCTTCAGGCGGCTCCTGGGTTACCCGCGCCTTTGAGGCGCTCAAGCAATAAACCTCCGGCTTTGCCGGAGGTAATTTAATTGATTTGGCAAGGAGAAGGAGATTGCCATGACACTTGCAACCATGACTACCAAGGGCCAGACCACGATTCAGAAAGACATTCGGGATGGACTTGGCTTTCTGAAGGAGCTGCGGGGATAACATGCTGACGGTGCTACGACTTCTCGGTTGGCGGTTTCACTTCTATTCGGATGAAGGTTCCGATATTCGGATGAAGGTTCCGAGCCGCCGCGCATTCACGTCGATACCGGCGACGGTGAATGCAAGTTCTGGCTCTTGCCCGTCCGGCAGGCACGCAGCGAAGGCGTCAAGCCGGTCGATGTGCGCCGCATCGAAGCGGTGATTATTGAACGCGAAATCTTTTTTCTGGAGAAATGGCATGAATATTTCCCCCGATGAACTCGGATGAACTCGACTACCGCGCCGTACGTGCCTGGGTGACCGACCGGATGGTTTTTGTAGAACTGACCGACGGCCGCCAGATCGGCTTTCCAGCCGACCGTTTCCGGCGGCTACACGACGCGAGCGACGATCAACTTGCTGCTCTGAGCTTGTGCGACCCTCCGGCGCGGCTCTACGCTGGGAAAATATTGACGAGGACATCACTGTGCGTGGTATCGTCGAAGGCCGTTTTCAGCTTCCCCTGCCGACTGATCGCATTGCCGCCTGACCGCAAAGACTCTTCATGCAACTCACGCAAATTAAGCAACTGATTGCTTCATCTGATGGGGTGAGGAATGATGTGGAACGGAGGATGGCGGCATGAAAGAGCGAACCAGAAATGTGTTAATGCAAAACTATACTCTAACACGCCCCAACAGATTAACGAGGCTCTTACGGCGAGCCCTTAGTATAAAGGGGGCGCCACCCTTTGATATGGGTTAGACCCTCAAAGACTTACCGGCACCAAAACTGCTATGATTTGCACATGGCTCCCACCGTATTTCGTCAAGGCGCATTTCGTTTTTTCTTCTTTTCACGCGAAGAGCCGCGTATGCATGTTCATGTTGCCCATACAGACGGAGAAGCCAAATTTTGGCTGGAGCCCCAGATCGAGTTGGCGATGAATCAAGGGCTTTCAGAAAAGCAGCTCCATGAAGCATCGTCGCTGGTGCGGGATCATTACGAGGAAATCACCCATGCTTGGCGTAGCTACTTCTGAAGTCGAGGTTTCCTTGGCATCAAACAAGGGGTTCTGGTTGCTTTTGAAGGACGAGGAATTTTTTGTTCCCTACACGGAGTTTCCTTGGTTCAAGCAGGCTACTCTGGAACAAATTACTACCGTTGAATGGCCAGCCCCCAACCATCTCTACTGGCCTCTGCTTGATGTTGATCTGGCCGTGGAATCAATTCGCAACCCCAGCTTATTTCCCATGGTTGCCAAGCCAACCAGTCCTGCTTGGACTCCTCCCAAAGCCCAAAAAACCGACCGATAATCTTATTTTCCTCAGCGGTGTGTTCTGGAATTGCCGCAGACTTCGCTCTAGCAGCCTGTCTGACTTAAAGAATCGTAGCGAAGAGGGTCAAGCAGGCAAGCCGCGTAGCGGATGCTCGCAAAATCCGGCTGGGTGAGGACAGATTTTGCGAGTTGGGCGATAAAGCCGCCCATCCCTGCTTACCCCACTTGCCGGTTTTGCAGGTCAATAGTCGTTCTATATGACCAAAAAAGCGGCGAAATATGGACCGCCCAGGCGGATTTGCAGCCGATTTCCTTCAAGTCAGACAGGCTGCTAGCGCACCAGCGTAATCGTATTTGATTTTTCGGCCGATTTTCATTAGACTACTCGGCTTTTCACCTTGCCTCACCGTCCCGCATGGCGGGAGGCTTACAACCGTAAGGAGTATTCATGCGACATTACGAAATTGTTTTCATCGTTCACCCCGATCAGAGCGAGCATGTGCCCGCCATGATCGAACGCTACCGCACCCTGATCACCGCCAAGAGCGGCCAGATTCATCGGCTCGAAGACTGGGGACGCCGCCAGATGGCCTACCCGATCCAGAAAATGCACAAGGCGCACTACGTGCTGATGAACATCGAGTGTGACCAGGAAACCCTGGACGAGCTCGATCATGCTTTCAAGTTTAACGATGCGGTACTGCGCCACCTGACTATCAAAGTGAAGGAAGCCGTAACCACGCCTTCGCCGATGGTGAAGGAAGACCGGGCCCGTTTCGCGGAAGCTCCTGTAGCTCCTGCAGTCAAAGCGGCGGAAACCCCGGTCGAGGCGCCTGCCGTAGCGCAGGAAACCGCCGCCTAAGTGGATTGCAACCAGGTTGTTTTGACTGGCCGAATCGCCGAGATGAATGCCTTGCGTTATACCCCAGCCGGTTTGCCCCTGATGGCCTTCAGAATAAGCCATGTTTCCGAGCAGATCGAAGCGGGGTTCAAACGCAAAGCTGAATGTGAAATAGCGGCGATTATGATGGGTGACCCCGCCAAAACCGTTGCCGGCTGGAAAGTCGGCGACAGCATCAAGGCAGCGGGTTTCCTGGCAAAGAAGAGCCAGCACAGCCAGCAACTGGTGTTGCACTTGAATAGAATAGAATTGATTGAGAGAGGTTAAAAATGGCACGTCCTACCACGAAGAAACCGAGTCGACCGAGCAATCGGGGCGGCATGTTCAAGCGTCGCAAGTTTTGCAAATTCACCGCTGAAGGTATCAAGGAAGTCGATTACAAGGATACCGAAATCCTGAAGGATTTCATCGCGGAAAATGGCAAGATCATTCCCTGCCGCATTACCGGCACCAAAACCCACTACCAGCGCCAGTTGAGCACGGCGATCAAGCGCGCCCGCTTCCTGGCCCTGATTCCCTACACTGACCAGCACTAAAGGAGGCACCAGATGCAATTAATTTTATTGGAAAGGGTTGTCAACCTCGGTCAACTGGGCGACATCGTCAAAGTCAAGGATGGCTATGGCCGTAATTTCCTGATTCCGCAAGGCAAAGCCAAGCGCGCCACGGAAAAGAACAAGGCCGAGTTTGAGGTGCGTCGCGCCGAACTGGAAAAACAGCAAGCCGCAATTTTTGCCGATGCCCAGTCCCGTGCCGAGAAGCTGGAAGGTCAACTGGTCAAGATTTCCCAGAAGGCCGGTGTGGACGGCAGGCTGTTTGGTTCCGTCACCAACACCGACATTGCCGAAGCGCTGAACGCCATGGGTTTCGACGTTGCCAAGGCGGATATTCGTATGCCTAATGGCCACTTCAAGCAGATTGGCGATTACCCCATTACTGTTGCGCTGCATCACGAAGCGGTTGCCAATATCACGGTATCCGTGCTTGGCGAAAGCTGAGATTTGGCTTGTTCCGGCAGAAAGGGGCTGCTTGCAGCCCCTTTTTCTTTGTGTCTGCTCTTGCGGATTTGGGTATACTTTCAACTTGCTTTTATTTTCCGTCATCAGGTTCCTCAGATATAAATTCCCATGAACGATCAACAGCTTGACGATCTAAAGTTGCCGCCCCATTCGGTCGAGGCGGAGCAGTCCGTCCTGGGCGGCCTGTTGCTCGACAACAGCGCCTGGGAAAAGATTGCCGACCTGGTCACCGAAGGGGATTTTTATCGCCATGACCACCGCCTGATTTACCGCCATATCAGCAAACTGGTGGAGCACGGCAAGCCGGCGGATGTGATCACCATTGCGGAATCGCTGGAAAATAGCGCCAAACTGGTCGATGCGGGCGGTTTGGCCTATCTGGGCGCACTGGCGCAGAACACGCCGAGCGCCGCCAATATCCGCCGCTATGCGGAGATTGTCCGGGAGCGTGCGGTATTGCGCAAGCTGGTCGAGGTCGGTAGCGGCATTGCCGAGGATGCGCTTAATCCCTCCGGCCGCTCGATGGCGCAACTGCTCGACGAGGCCGAGGCGAAGGTGTTCGAGATCGCGGAGGCGGGGGCGCGCGGCAAACAGGGGTTCGTCGAGATACAGCCGCTGTTGACCCAAGTGGTGGAGCGCATCGACATGCTGTTCCAGCGCGACAATGCGAGCGATGTGACCGGCATCCCGACCGGCTTCACCGACCTGGACGAGAAAACATCCGGCTTGCAGGGAGGTGACCTGATTATCGTCGCAGGCCGGCCGAGCATGGGCAAAACCGCGTTTTCCCTGAATATTGCGGAAAACGTCGCGCTGCAAACCGGCCTACCGGTCGCGGTCTTCAGCATGGAAATGGGCGGGTCTCAGCTGGTGACCCGGATGATCGGCTCGATCGGTCGCCTCGACCAGCAACGGATACGCACCGGTCGCCTGCTGGACGAGGACTGGCAGAAACTCACTTATGCGGTAGGCAAGCTCAACGACGCGCCCATTTACATTGATGAAAGCGCCGCGCTGACTTCGCTCGACCTGCGCGCGCGGGCTCGCCGCCTGCATCGCCAGTGCGGCAAGCTGGGACTGATCGTGGTCGATTACCTGCAACTGATGAGCGGAAGCGGCAAGGGCGGCGGCAACGAAAATCGCGCCACCGAGATTTCCGAGATTTCGCGCGGTCTCAAGGCGCTGGCCAAGGAACTGGATGTGCCGGTAGTCGCGCTTTCCCAGCTCAACCGCAGCCTGGAAAACCGCCCCAACAAACGCCCGGTGATGTCGGACTTGCGCGAATCCGGCGCCATCGAACAGGACGCCGACCTGATCCTGTTCATCTACCGCGATGAAGTCTACAACTCCGACACCCAGGACAAGGGCATCGCCGAGATCATTATCGGCAAGCAGCGTAACGGTCCGATCGGCATGGTGCGCATGACCTTTCTTGGCGAATACACCCGGTTCGAGAATTATGCTCATGGGGGCAGTTACTAGGCTCATGCGTCCGCTACAGGCTCAAATCGACCTCTCGGCACTCCAGCACAATCTTGGCGTGGCTCGCGGTCATGCGCCGCAATCCAGAACGATGGCCGTGATCAAAGCCAACGGTTATGGCCACGGTATGTTGCGGGTAGCCCAAGCGCTTGAAGCTGCAGAAGGCTTCGCAGTGCTCAATGTGGAAGAAGCCGTGGCGCTGCGCGAGGCCGGTTTCAACCAGACCATCCTGCTACTGGAAGGTTTTTTCAGCGCGGACGAGTTGCCGACCTTGGCGGAGTACCATCTGGCCAGCGTCATCCATTGCCCGGAACAGGTCGAAATGCTCGAAATGGCTGGATTGCCGGTCAAGATCGATGTGTTCCTCAAGCTTAACAGCGGCATGAACCGGCTCGGCTTCAGGCCCGAAGCCTTTGGCGCCGCGCTGCAACGCCTCCAGACCGCACGCGCGGTAGGCAGAGTCACGTTGATGACCCATTTTGCCTGTGCCGACGAGGCGCAGGGTGTCGCAGCCCAACTCGATTGCTTCAACCGCCTTGCGGCGGGCCTGGACGCGCCGCGCAGCCTGGCCAATTCAGCCGCTCTCCTGCGTTATCCCGAAGCCCACGGCGACTGGGTGCGGCCCGGTATCATGCTTTACGGTTCGTCGCCCTTTGCCGATGCGAGCGCGGCAAGCCTTGATCTCAAACCGGTGATGACGCTGACCAGCACTCTCATCGGGTTGCAGGAGCTACAGGCGGGAGAAGCGGTCGGTTACGGCGCCACTTTTCATGCAGAGCAGCCCACCCGTGTCGGCATCGTCGCCTGTGGTTATGCCGACGGCTACCCGCGTCATGCCCCGACCGGCACGCCAGTCTTGGTCAACGGTCAGCGTAGCCGCACCCTGGGACGGGTGTCGATGGACATGCTGTGCGTCGATCTTACCGGCATTTCCGGCGCTGGCATCGGCAGCCCGGTGACCTTGTGGGGCAAGGGCTTGCCGGTGGAGGAAGTGGCGAATGCGGCGGGCACCCTCAGCTACGAATTGCTGTGCGCGCTGGCGCCTCGGGTGCCAGTTACGGAAACCCATGGCTAAATCCAAATCCATCTACACCTGCACCGAATGCGGCGGGCAAGTAACCAAGTGGCAGGGCCAATGCCCGCACTGCATGGCGTGGAACACGCTGGTGGAAACCGTTGCCGAGGCCGCGCCGACCGCCAACCGCTACAGCGCGCTGGCCCATCCCAGCCAGTTGCAGCGCCTGTCCGACGTGGAGGCGTTGGAAACGCCGCGCCAGACCACCGGCATCGCCGAATTCGACCGCGTGCTCGGTGGCGGCTTGGTGCCGGGCGGGGTGGTGCTGATCGGCGGCGATCCGGGTATCGGCAAGTCCACCCTGTTGTTGCAGGCGCTGTGTCATCTCGGTGCGAGCAATAAGGTGCTGTACGTCAGCGGCGAGGAGTCCGCGCAGCAGATTGCGCTCCGCGCCAAGAGACTGGCGCTTGACGCTGGGCCGGTGCAGTTGCTGGCGGAAATTCAGCTGGAGAAAATCAGCGCCACCTTGCTGGCGCTGAAGCCTGATGTGGCGGTGATCGATTCGATCCAGACCGTTTATTCCGAGGCGCTGCAATCTGCCCCCGGCAGCGTGGCGCAGGTGCGTGAGTGCGCGGCGCAGCTGACGCGGCTGGCCAAGCAGGCCGGCATCACCGTGATCCTGGTCGGCCACGTGACCAAGGAAGGCGCTTTGGCCGGGCCGCGCGTGCTTGAGCACATTGTCGATACGGTGCTGTATTTCGAGGGCGACAGCAATTCCAGTTTTCGCCTGATCCGCGCTTTCAAGAACCGCTTCGGCGCGGTCAACGAGCTGGGCGTGTTCGCTATGACCGAGAAGGGGCTGCGCGAGGTGAGCAACCCCTCGGCGCTGTTTCTGTCGCATCACGGCCAGGAAGTGGCGGGCTCGTGTGTGATGGTGACGCAGGAAGGTACGCGGCCGCTGCTGGTGGAAGTGCAGGCCTTGGTGGACGAGGCGCATGCGCCCAATCCGCGAAGATTGTCCGTGGGTCTGGAACAGAACCGGCTGGCAATGCTGCTGGCGGTGTTGCACCGCCATGCCGGCATCGCCTGCTTCGATCAGGATGTGTTCGTCAATGCCGTGGGCGGAGTCAAGATTACCGAACCGGCGGCCGACTTGGCGGTGCTGCTGGCGATCGTTTCATCCCTGCGCAACAAACCTCTGCCGGCCAAGCTGGTGGTGTTCGGCGAAGTGGGACTGGCCGGCGAAGTACGCCCGGTGCAGCGCGGTCAGGAACGCCTGAAAGAGGCGGCCAAGCTGGGTTTCACCCATGCGGTTATCCCCAAGGCTAACAATCCGAAGCAGCATATTGCCGGCATGGAGGTGGTGGCGGTGGATCGAATCGAGGATGCGGTGGCCTATTGCAGGGGCTAAAATCAAGTAACGAGATGGCCTTGCCGAGGAAACGCTAAACTAACTTTTGTGAGTGGGTTGGACGGAGCCACAAGATGTCAAAATTGCTGGTCTATTTTGATGGGGAACTGGTTGGGGAGCAGCGGCTCGATCATGAGCGCATCATGATCGGGCGAAAGCCTGACAACGATTTGCCGCTGGCTCACAATGCAGTGAGTGGCAGTCATGCCATGGTCATTACGATCCGTAACGACTCCTTTCTGGAAGACCTGAACAGCACCAACGGCACCAAGGTCAACGGCAAAACCATCAAAAAATGCCTGTTGCGCGATGGTGACGAAATCAAGGTGGCGAAACACGTGCTGAAATACGTGTTTGAACCTCTCGAACTCAAGCCGGAAGAGGGTGGCAGTCGCCGCTCCGAAAAGCTGCGGCACCTCGAAAACCTGATCCAGAGCGCCGACGAAACCTTGGAAACCCATGAAGACATGATGCTCCAGACGCAGAGCTTTTCCTCTGTCACGCAGGTAAAAACTCATTCTGGCAGCAGACCGGTTGGCCCCCGCCCCTCTGGAGAGCTGCCGATGGCGGGTCTCCAGATTTTAAGCGGGGTTGGCGCTGGCAAGGAAATGGATCTGGATCGAATTCTGACCACACTGGGCAAGCCCGGCATACAGGTGGCAGTCATCACGCGCGATCAGGAAGGTTATACCCTGACTCATCTGGAAGGCGCGCAAACTCCCCTGTTGAATGGCGTTGCCGTCAGCAGTCAGCCCCATGTGCTGGAAGACCAAGACATCATCGAAATCGCCGGGATCAAGTTGGAGTTCTATTTAAAAAGGCAGGCTGCAAAGCCAGCGGGCGGTCGGCAAGGTGTTTCCGTCCCGTTCTGAGCCTATTTTCTGCGTTCCGCCTTTACCGCGCGGAATACCGGACCCCAGATGGGGTGCCCTGCCTCCGCCGGCTCCAGGTCGAATTTGTTATCCTTCTCCAGCGTTTTCCTGAATTCATCGCGGCATTGCTTCTCACGGTTCGACAGGCAGTGAATGAATGCCAGGTATTTATGTGCCCGCGCGGCATCGCCGTCGAAGGTTAAGCCAGAATCCAGCGCGCTTTGCAGGTTTTTTGACGCAGCTTTGTAGTTGCCGTCTTCATAGTTTATTATTGGCTCTTTTCGCAAATCGTGTTGGCGTCTGATCCGAAGGACCACCCTGTGGGGCTTTCAAGCATATCGATAGGGACACCTTGCGACTGCCTGGAAACATCGATGGTTATTGGTGTTGTGCCGGGTCGGTTGCCGATAACAACACGATTTGCGAAAAGAGCCTTATTATTCCAGTCGAAAGTTCCTGTTCCGCCTTGCGCGGCGAGAGCTTGTCGAGCCCGATATCCCTGATCGGCCCGGAAGAACAGCCTGCGCCGAGCAGCAGGAACAGGGCGGATATCAGAATAAGAAAACGTGAGCGCATCATGATGACCCTGATTTATTTGAATTTATGCCGGATTGTCTTGCTTGCCCCGGCTTCCAGCTCCACGGTCTGACGATGGGGAGGAAAGTCGGTGTTCTTGATCTCGATCTGGTGTTTGCCGGGGGATAGCCTGATCTCCCTGATCGGTGGCGATGCTCCATGGCTTTTGCCGTCGATGAAAATTTCTCCCCAGGGGAGTACCGCGAAACCGAGGCTGGCCTGGGTGGGGACGGCAATGCTCGGCTGTCCATCCGGCACTTTGGCGGGGGCGGTAATGTTTGGCTGCCCATCCGGCACTTTGCTTCCGGTTGCCTCAGGCGGGGGCGGTTTTACGGCGGTCGCCAAAGTGGTCTGGGGCGTAACCGGTTTTTTATTATCAACTGCCGTCATTGCGGACTCGCGACTGGACGTGATGAATAGTACGGTGGCTGCGACAAAAATTGCAGCGGCGATAAAGCCGGCCCGCTTTTTCCAACTGCTCCAGCTGGAAGCCGCCGGAATTTGGTTTGCATTCAATATTACTGTGGCATCTCCATCGCTTCCTATACTTGCGGCAGTGCCTTTTCCGGATGAGCTGGCGGAATTCAATGGAACAGTGGCGGTTAGATTCTTGAAATTTTTGAGGTCGTTGGCCATTTCCCGTGCGGATTGATAGCGGTTTCCCGGCGCTTTGGCCATCGCCCTGGAGACAATGTAATCGAACGCTACGGGAATGGTGGGATTGACGTTTGCCGGCGATGCCGGTATTTCATTCAGTACTTGGTACATGATGGTGGTCAGTGTGCCGTCCCCACCCCCAAAAGCGGGTTTGCCGGTGAGTAATTCGTATAGCACTGCCCCCAGGGAAAAAATGTCGGAGCGACCGTCCACGGGTTTGCCGGCCACCTGCTCCGGAGACATGTACTTGGGCGAGCCGAGAATGATGCCGATTTGTGTTCGGGACCCGGACGCCATTTTGGCGATGCCGAAGTCGGTGATTTTCACGCTGCCATTGCGCAGCACCATGATGTTGGCAGGTTTTATGTCACGGTGGACAATGCCATGGTCGTGGGCGAATGCCAAGGCATCGGCGACCTGGGCGACGATTTCGGCGACCCGGTCCGGTTGCAGCACCTCGCCGGAAGCGATGATCTCTTTCAACTCGCGGCCTTCCAGATATTCCATCGCCATGAAGGCGATGTGATCGGCTCTGCCTACATCGTAAATCGTGACAATGTTGGGGTGGTTCAGGCGACCGGCGGATTTGGCTTCGCGGTTGAAGCGCTCCTCGAAATCCGCAAGCTCGTCTCTGGACAGGTTGAGATTGATGGTCTTGATGGCGACGGTGCGGCCTATGAGTGGATCGACTGCTTTATAGACTACGCCCATGGCGCCTTGCCCTAACTCGGACAGGATTTCGTAACGGCCCAGTTTTTCGATTTCCATGAATAACCGATGCTGAATTTATTGTGAAGAGACGCCTGTCGAAGACCTATAACAGTAGATTTTTAGCTGTTCCATGTCAAGACGAATTCACCATTGGAAGCGGTTCTTGCGCACCGGCCGGTTGGGGCGTAAAAGTTTTTAGGAAATCAATGTTGTTAACGTGCTCATGCATTATTGCTATGATGGCGCGACCAGGGACGGCTGGTTTTCAGGGGGAACTGAACGCATGACAGTACAAAGCAGGGTTGAATTCGCCAGCGCCACGGATGCCGGCGTAGTGCGCAAATTCAATGAAGACAGCATTGCCACCGACAGCGAGATCGGTCTGATGGTTCTGGCTGACGGTATGGGCGGCTATATGGCCGGTGATGTGGCCAGTGCCTTGGCGGTTTCGGTCGTTAAAGAGGAGTTGGTCACTGCACTGGGGAACCTGGCGCCTATGGAGATCGAAATGGCCAAAAGATACTTGCCACAGACGCTGGCCGTGAAGTGGGCGGCGGAAAAGGCCAACCAGATGATCTTGAGGGTGGCGCGGAAAAATTCGCAGTACCAGGGGATGGGAACGACGCTGACGCTCGCCTTGTTCCACGAAGATCGCATTTCCATTGCCCATGTCGGTGATTCACGCCTTTACCGCTTGCGCTATGACCGGCTTGAACAACTCACCATGGATCACTCATTGCTGCAGGGTCAGGTTGCAGCCGGATTGATCGATTCCGGGGACGCCAAGCTTTCACACAACCGCAACTTGGTTACTCGTGCTTTGGGCAAAGAGGAAACGGTAGAAGTGGATGTGCGCGAAGAGGACGTGCTGCCGGGGGATATCTACCTGCTCTGCTCCGATGGCCTGAATGATATGGTGGAGGATGCCGACATCGAACTGGCCTTGTGCGAACTGAAAGCAAATTTGCCATTGGCGGCGAATTTATTGGTCCAGATGGCGAACGACAATGGTGGGCACGACAATGTCTCCGTGGTTCTGGCTCGGGCGCAGACGCCATCCACCAGGCGTGGGCTGCTTGATCGTCTGTTCGGCTGGTTCAGGAGATAAGACAATGGCAAAACTGGTTGTGATGTTGAATGGCGCGATGGTAGGGAATCACTTTATCGACAAGGGGCGGATCACCATCGGTCGTCGCTCCGGCAACGATATTCACCTCGACGATCCGGGGGTGAGCAAGGAGCATGCAGTCATTCAGACGGTGGGCAACGACCATATTTTTGAGGATCTGGGCAGCACTAACGGCTCGACCCTGAACGGCAGCCGCATTACCAAACATATTCTGCAAAATGGCGATGTGATAGACATCGGCGCTTTTCAGCTCAAGTACGCCAATATCAAAGCCAACCCGGAAATGGATTACGACCGGACCATGATGATACGCACCGTCGACCGGGAAATCGGCGCGGTGCCGCAGTCAGCCGGGTGGGAGTCGGGCAGTCCGGTGACTGCGCGGTCGTCGCTCCGGGCGGGGTTTCCGCTGGGCGAGGTGAGAGGTATCAAGGGCGAGTTTGCGGGCCAGAAAATCGCGTTGGAACGGCCGCTTAAAACCTTCGGCACGGCGGGGGCGCAGGTTGCGGTGATCCTGCGGCGACCGCCGGGCTACTTCATTACCCACGTGGAAGGGAATAAAACCGCACGGGTTAACGGTCAGGCCATCGGCAGCGAGCCCCATACCCTGCAGGACGGTGATGTGATCGAGGTCGGACAGGAAAAGTTTGAATTTTTCCTGAAGTAGGGGCTAGCTCCGGTTCGCCTCGATAATCTGGCCGCTCGTCCCGTGGCCGTCCGGCCCCATGAGATAGAGGTAGAGCGGCATCAGTGTTTCAGGCTTGGGCAGGCTATCCTTGCGCTCGCCGGGATAGGTGCGGATACGCTGTGGCGACTGCACCGGGCCGGGCACCACCGCATTGATGCGTAGCGTGGGGTAGACCTCCAGTTCCTGTGCCCAGATTTTTACCAGCGTTTCCACCCCGCTCTTGGCAACGGCAAAGCCGCCCCAGAAGGCCGTCGGGGTGTGGCCGTGGGTTTCCGAGGTCATTAGGATCGACGCATCCGGCGAAGCTTTCAGCAACGGCAGGCAGGCGCGGGTGAGGGCGAAGGGCGCGGCCAGATTGACGCGCAGCAATGGCAGCCACTGTTCCAGGGTTTGGTCTTCCAGCGGCTGCGGGCGGTCGAGCTTGGAGGCGTTGTGCAGTATGCCGTCGAGCCGCCCGAGCTGTCCGCCGATGCTGGCAGCCATTGCGGCAAAATCCTTGTCTTCCGCCTTTTCAAGGTTAAGCGGGAAAATCGCTGGCTGGGGGTGGCCTGCCGCCTACGATTTCATCGTAGACCGCTTCCAGTTTCTTTACCGAGCGGCCATGCAGGATGACCGTGGCGTCGTGGGCAGCGAAGGTCAAGGCTGCGGTTTTGCCGATGCCCTGGCCCGCACCCGTGACGAGAATGACGCGGCCCTTCAGTAGAGGTCTTGCGGTGCTTGGTAGTTTTTCATGGCGATTCCAGAATAAGTTGTGCGCATTTTACCCCACTTCGTACCGCGCTTTCGAGGGTAGCGGGATAATCGCCAGCGGTGTAGTCGCCGGCGAGGGTGAAATTTGGCAGTGGTGTAACTTGGCCGGGGCGCTCCAGACTTGGGCTACAGGCAAAGGTGGCGCGCTTTTCCGCAATCACCTTGTGCCACAAAGGTTGTGGCAGGCCGGGAAGGGTTGCTCGTAGCTCGTCGTCCACCCGCTGTGCCAGATCGTCGTGATCGAGCGCCTGGTGCGGCCCTTCCGCGCTGATTACGGCGCACAGCAGACCGGCTTCGTGGTTGAGCTGGCCGCGGTCGAACACCCATTGAGTGACGCCGCCATACAGGCCGATCATGGGCCGGGGCAGGCAGGTTGCTGCGGGGTATTGCAGGAACACGCTGTAGATCGGCTGGTAACCGAAGCGGCCAACCTGCGCTCTTGCTTCCGCCAGTTCCGGCAGGCTCGCGGTCAGCGCGGCCAAGCGCTGTGGCGGCACCGCGCAAATGACCTGATCGAAATTTTTCGACCCTGAGCGCATTTCGAGGGAGAAGCCGGCGGCCTCGGCTTTGACTGCGAGCACCGTTTGAGAATGGATGATTTTGCCGCCATGGCTCTCGATGAATGCGGCTGCGTGTTCCGGAAAGAGATGAGTCAGGTTTGCCAGTGGCAGCAGCATGTCGCTGTCTTCCCGGCTGCCGGCCAGGCTGTCGCGCAGGACGTTGAGGAATACCTGGGCCGATGCGGTATCGAGCGGGGTGTTGAGCGCGGCGACGCAGAGCGGCTCCCATATATAGCGGCGCAGATTGCCGGTCTGTTCGTGCATCGCCAGCATCTTGTCGGCGCCGATGTCGTTGCCGAGACGGAAATTCCGGCGCTGCATTGCGCTCATGAAGCGCACGGCGGAGAGACGTTCGCCCCAGGTCAGGCCGCGCGCCGCGAGCAGGCCGAATGCCAAGTGTAGCGGGGCGGGCAGCGGCGCCGCTTGCAGGTGGAAGCGTCCGGGAATGACCAGTTGCAGGGGCAGCCGTAGCAGCAACTCGGCAGGGTCGGCGCCGACCATGCGCATCAGGCGCAGGGTTTCGCGGTAGGCGCCGAGGAGGATGTGCTGGCCGTTATCCAGCGCCATGCCGTGGTAATCCACCCGTCGCGCACGCCCCCCCAACTCCCTGGCAGCCTCGAAGACGGTGACGGACATTCCCCGTGAGGCCAGTTCTACCGCCGCTGCCAAGCCGGCATAGCCGGCATAGCCGGCACCGATGACCGCGACTTTCATTTACAGGTCCTTAGCCAAGTCCTGTACGCAATCCACAGTTTGCGCAGCGGCGTCAGTGAGATTCGCTGGTTCAGGACGTGGTAGCCGTCTTGTCTGACCTCGTCCAGTACGGCATGGTAAATTGCCGCCATGATCAGGCCGGTGCGCTGGTTCTTGCGATCCGTCTCGGGTAACTCGGCGAACGCCTGGGCGTAGTATTGGTTTGCCCGTTCGCCCTGGAACGCCATCAGTTTGCTGAAATTCTCGGTTTCCCGCCCCTGCAGAATGTCGGCTTCGCTGACGCCGAACCGGGCCAGCTCGTCCAGCGGCAGGTAGATGCGGTTGCGTCGGGCGTCTTCGCCGACATCGCGGATGATGTTGGTGAGCTGAAAAGCCAGCCCGAGGTCGTGGGCGTAGGCTTCGGTGCGCGCATCCCGGTAACCGAAAATGCGTGCGGAAAGCAGTCCCACCACGCCCGCCACACGGTGGCAATAGAGCTGGAGCTGGTCGAAATCGGCATAGCGGTTCCAGGTTAGATCCATTTCCATGCCGGTGATGATTTCATCGAATTCTGCGGCGGGTAGGCCGAATTCCAAAACCAGCGGTGCCAAGGCCTGCCCCACGGGGTGCTCTGGGATACCGGCGAAGAGATTGGAGACTTCATTGCGCCACCAGGCAAGCTTGGCGCGGGCGATGGCCACATCGTGGCATTCGTCGGCGACATCGTCTACTTCGCGGCAGAAGGCATACAGGGCGGTGATCGCCCGACGCTTCTGCGACGGCAGGAAAAGGAAGCTGTAGTAGAAGCTGGAGCCGCTTTTTGCGGCCCGTTCCTGGCAGTATTGGTCAGGTGTCAAGGCGTGTTCTTTCATTTTTTTCGCAGAGCCCGGTAAAACATGAAGATCCAGTCGCCAGGCTTGATCAGCGGACGGTCATTGAAGATATCGCCGCCGGATTTGTGCAGCTTGCGCAGGATGGTTTCGCCGCCCAGGATGATCATGCGCATTTCCAGGCCGATCCGGCCGCGCAGCACGTTGCCGAGCGGCGCCCCCGCCTGCAGCAGCTTGCGGGTGCGCTCGATCTGGAATTGCATGAAGGGTTTCCACAGGCCGCCACTGTCTCCGCGCGCGATTTGCGTTTCAGTGATGCGGTATTTAGCCAGTTCGTCCTGCGGCAGGTAAATCCTGTCCTTGTCGTGGTAGTCGATGGCGATATCCTGGAGGAAGTTGATCAGTTGCAGGCTGGAACAAATGGCGTTCGAGTAGCTGATGTTGCGTTCCGTCGCTGCGTCGTAAAGGTGGAGCAGCAGCAGGCCGACCGGATTGGCGGAGCGCTGGCAGTAATCCATCACCTCGCCGAAGTGGGCGTAGCGTTTTTTAACGACATCCTGGGAAAAAGCGTCGAGCAGGTCATAAAAAGCTTGCAACGGCAGGCGATGGCGGTCGATGATTTCTTTTAGCTCGTGGAAGAGTGGTGTTGCTGGCGGCAGGCTGGCTCCGATCTTGTCCAGTTCGGTACGAAAGCCGCCGAGCAGAGCCAGTCGCGTGGTATCGTTGAGATCGCCTTCATCGGCGAAATCGTCAGCCGCACGGGCAAAAGCGTAAATGACGCTAACCGGGCGGCGCAGCCGTTTTGGCAGCAAGACGGATGCCACCGGAAAATTTTCATAGTGTTGAGGCATAGGGTTTTCAGGTAGGATGACTCGCGGAAAAGGAAGTTAGTAGCCTGTTCCGCCAAACCGAAGACATGAAACGGCGTCTTTTTCCACCATGCGTCGTTGCATTCCCTTGCCGTATACCCCATACGGCGGCGGGTCTGCGCCTAGCCTAGCGAAAAAATCCATCCGTTTCATTTGTCCCCGTTTCGGTGAAACGGGCTACTAGAAGCTGACAGCCGACCATTGAATATATTACACTATAGGTTTTTGCGAAAGTGGCGGAATTGGTAGACGCACTGGATTTAGGTTCCAGCGCCGCAAGGCGTGGGGGTTCGAGTCCCCCCTTTCGCACCAGACATGCAACAGTCTTTAATTTAGAGGGACAGGAATGGAAACGATTACGGAAAACCCCAGCTCGCTGCAACGTACGCTCAATCTGGCGGTCTCGTTCGCCAATATGGAAGCGGAAGTGGGAAACAGGCTCAAACGGTTGGCGCGCACGGTCAAGATGGATGGTTTCCGTCCCGGCAAGGTGCCGATGAAGATTGTGGAGCAGCAATATGGCGGCCAGGTACGTCAGGAAGTGCTGGGCGAAATGGTGCAGAAAAATTTTGCCGAAGCGGTCAGAGCGCAGAACCTGAAGGTGGCGGGTTATCCTCGGATCGAGCCCATGCCGGTCGATGGCGAGTCTGAGCATCTGCAATTCACTGCGAGTTTCGAAGTTTATCCCGACGTGGTGGTGGGCGATATCAGCGGGGTAGCGATTGATCGCCCGCAGGTGGCGGTTGGCGATGCCGAGGTAGATAAAACCATCGAAATCCTGCGCAAGCAGCGCGTGACCTATGCGCCAGTCGAGCGCCAAGCCGCAACCGGCGACCAGGTCGAAATTGACTATCGCGGCACCCTGAATGGCGAGGAATTCCAGGGTGGCCAGGCCCAGGGCTATAAGCTGGTGCTGGGCGAAGGCCAGACGCTGAAGGATTTCGAGGGGGCTATCCTGGGCATGACGGCAGGCGAGAGCAAGTCGTTTGAATTAACTTTTCCCGAAGATTATCATGCCAAGGAACTGGCTGGGAAAACCGTGATTTTCGCGGTGACGCTGAATCGGGTGGCCGAGCCGAAACTGCCGGAAGTCGATGCGGATTTCGCCAAGTCGCTGGGCGTATCGGACGGCAGTATGGAAACCATGCGCAGCGAAATCAAGGCCAATCTGGAGCGCGAAGTAAAAAAGCGCATCGACGGTCGGGTCAAGGAGCGTGTGATGCAGGCTCTGCTCGACGCGACGCCATTCGAGCAGCCCAGGTCGTTGATCGAGATGGAGATTGACAATCTTCGCCAGCAGGCTGGCGAAGATTTGCGTGCCCGTGGCTTGAGCGCTAGCGGCGATATTTCGCTGCCGGCCCATTTGTTCGAGGATCAGGCGCGTCGCCGCGTCAGCCTCGGTTTGATCATGTCGGAACTGGTTAATGCGCACCAGTTGCTGGCCAAGCCTGAGCAGGTGCGCGAGCTGGTGAATGATCTGGCGCAGAGCTATGAGCAGCCGGAGCATGTGTTGGCTTGGTATTATGCTGAACCGAATCGCCTGGCTTCGGTCGAATCCTTGGTTATTGAAGACAATGTGGTTCAGTGGGTGCTGGAACGCGCCGAAGTGGTGGAAGTGACTTCCGCTTTTGATGAACTGATGGGGAATAATCAATGATTCAGAGTCAGAACTGGGAGCCGCAAAACCTGGGTTTGGTCCCGATGGTGATCGAGCAGAGCGGGCGTGGCGAGCGCGCATTCGACATTTATTCTCGTTTGCTCAAGGAGCGGGTGATTTTTTTGGTTGGGCCGGTCAACGATTTGACGGCCAACCTGATCGTGGCGCAGATGCTGTTCCTGGAGTCGGACAATCCGGACAAGGACATATTCTTCTACATCAACTCGCCGGGTGGCTCGGTCAGCGCCGGCATGTCGATTTACGACACCATGCAGTTTGTCAAGCCGGATGTCAGCACACTCTGCCTGGGCCAAGCCGCCAGCATGGGCTCGTTTTTGCTTGCGGCCGGCGCCAAGGGCAAACGCTTCTGCCTGCCGAACTCCCGGGTGATGATTCATCAACCGTCGGGTGGCTTTCAGGGCCAGGCCTCCGATATTGAAATTCATGCCAAGGAAATCCTGTACTTGAGGCAGCGTCTGAATACGATGCTGGCTCACCACACCGGCCAGTCCATTAAAACCATTGAAAAGGATAGCGACCGCGATAATTTCATGAGCAGCGAGGAAGCGGTGAAATATGGGTTGGTGGATAAAGTGCTGGCGAATAGAACCGATATTGCTGGTTGATGCCCAATATATTTGAGGAAAACTGAAAATGTCTGATAAAACCGGCGGCGAAAAACTGCTTTACTGCTCGTTCTGCGGCAAGAGCCAACATGAAGTGCGTAAGTTGATTGCCGGCCCGTCCGTGTTTGTCTGCGATGAGTGCGTCGAACTGTGCAACGATATTATTCGCGAGGAGGCGCAGGGCGATCAGTCGGCAAAGGGTGGAGCTTCCGACCTGCCTGTGCCGCAGGAAATCTGCCAGATGCTCGACGAATACGTGATCGATCAGCCGAAGGCGAAGAAAATCCTCTCGGTCGCAGTTTACAATCATTACAAGCGGCTCAAGAACAGCTCGAAGACCGACGAGGTCGAGTTGGCCAAGAGCAATATCCTGCTGATTGGCCCAACCGGCTCCGGCAAGACCCTGCTGGCCCAGACTCTAGCGCGTATGCTCAACGTGCCTTTCGTTATCGCCGATGCCACCACGCTGACTGAGGCTGGTTACGTCGGCGAGGATGTCGAAAACATCATCCAGAAACTGCTGCAGAAATGTGATTACGATGTGGAGAAGGCGCAGCGTGGTATTGTCTACATTGATGAAATCGACAAAATTTCACGCAAATCCGACAACCCGTCGATTACCCGCGATGTGTCCGGCGAAGGGGTGCAGCAAGCACTGCTCAAGCTGATTGAGGGCACTACCGCTTCGGTACCGCCACAGGGCGGACGCAAACACCCCAATCAGGATTTCGTTCAGATTGATACCACCAACATTCTGTTTATCTGCGGTGGCGCGTTCAACGGCCTGGATAAGGTGATTCGCATGCGCTCCGAAAAGGGCGGGATAGGCTTCGGCGCAGAAGTGAAGAGCAAGGATGACCGCAAGGAAATCGGCGCCGTACTGCGTGATGTCCAACCGGAAGACCTGATTAAGTTCGGCCTGATCCCTGAATTTGTCGGTCGTATGCCTGTTGTCGCGACACTCGAGGATCTCGACGAGCATGCCTTGGTGCGCATTCTGACCGAGCCCAAGAATGCTCTGATCAAACAGTATCAAAAACTCTTCGCGATGGAAGGTGTCGAATTAGAGTTCAGGGAAAATTCGCTGCTCGCCATCGCCAAGAAAGCGCTGGCGAGAAAGACCGGCGCTCGAGGTTTGCGTTCGATTCTGGAACATACCCTGCTGGATATCATGTTCGACCTGCCCTCCATGAGCAATGTCACCAAGGCAGTGATCGACGATGGGGTGGTCAGGGGGGAGAGTCAACCGATCCTGATTTACGCCGATCAGCCGAAGGTGGCCGGTACTGCCTGATGTTTCGCCGCCGCTTCTCAGCGGTGGCGTTCAAATTTTTTCAGATGCACTTGAATTGCCGCAAGTCGTCCCTACTTTCGTAGTTGTAAGTTAACTCAGGTGGATCCCATGACTGTACACAATGACTCATTAGATCAATCCGTGACACTGCCGCTGCTGCCACTGCGCGATGTGGTGGTATTCCCTCACATGGTGATCCCACTGTTCGTAGGCCGTCCCAAATCCATCAAGGCGCTGGAAACTGCCATGGAGTCCGGGAAACACATCATGCTGGTGGCTCAGAAGTCCGCAGCCAAGGACGAGCCCGTACCGGAGGACCTGTATGCGGTCGGCTGCATGGCCAGCATCCTGCAGATGTTGAAACTGCCCGATGGCACCGTCAAGGTGCTGGTGGAAGGCAGCCAGCGCGCTCGGGTTACTCAGTTTTCCGATGCCAAGACCCACTTTGTCGCGGAAGCCGACCTGATCGCGCAGGAAGATGGCGAAGATAACGAGATCGAGGCATTGCGTCGCGGTCTTTTCGCGCAGTTCGACCAGTACGTCAAGCTCAACAAGAAGATTCCACCGGAGATACTCACGTCGCTGGCCAGCATTGATGAGGCGGGGCGCCTGGCTGACACCATCGCCGCTCACCTGCCGCTCAAGATCGAGCAGAAGCAGGAAATCCTGGAAATGGTGAACGTGCAAAAACGGTTGGAGTACATGCTCGGCATTCTGGATGCGGAAATCGATATCCTCCAGGTGGAAAAACGCATTCGCGGCCGTGTCAAACGCCAGATGGAAAAGAGTCAGCGCGAGTATTACCTGAATGAGCAGGTCAAGGCGATCCAGAAAGAGCTGGGCGATACGGAGGAAGGCTCGGATCTGGATGAGCTGGAAAAGAAAATCAAGGCGGCTTCCATGCCCAAGGAGGCACTTGCCAAGGCTGAATCCGAATTGAAAAAACTGCGTCTGATGTCGCCGATGTCGGCGGAAGCGACGGTGGTGCGTAACTTCATTGACGTTCTGACCGGGTTGCCGTGGAAGAAGAAAACCAAGATCAGCAAGGATCTGAAAGCGGCCGAAGCGGTGCTGGAGAAGGATCACTACGGTCTGGAGAAGGTCAAGGAACGTATTGTCGAATATCTGGCAGTGCAGCAGCGCGTGGATAAATTCAAGGCGCCGATTCTGTGCCTGGTCGGCCCGCCCGGCGTGGGCAAAACCTCCCTGGGCCAGTCCATCGCCCGCGCAACCAATCGCAAGTTCATTCGCATGGCGCTGGGCGGAGTGCGTGATGAAGCCGAAATTCGTGGCCATCGCCGCACCTATATCGGCTCCATGCCGGGCAAGGTGTTGCAGAGCATGACCAAGGCTGGCGTGCGTAATCCGTTGTTCCTGCTGGATGAAGTGGATAAGATGGGAACGGATTTTCGCGGCGATCCCTCCTCGGCGTTGCTGGAAGTGCTCGACCCGGAGCAGAACCATACCTTCGTCGACCACTATGTCGAGGTGGAGTATGACCTGTCCGACGTGATGTTTGTGGCCACATCCAACTCCATGAACATCCCCGGCCCGCTACTTGACCGGATGGAGGTGATTCACCTGTCCGGCTACACCGAAGACGAGAAGATCAACATCGCGATGCGCTACCTGCTGCCGAAGCAGTTAAAGTTGCACGGGCTTAAAGCGGAAGAGATCAGTATCGCCGAAAGCGCCGTGCGCGACATTGTCCGCTATTACACTCGCGAGGCGGGGGTGCGTAGCATGGAGCGGGAAATCGCCAAAATTTGCCGCAAGGTGGTGAAATTTCTGCTGCTCAGGAAGAGCAAAGGCAAGATTGCAGTAACCGCGCGTGGCCTGGATAAGTACCTGGGCGTACGCCGTTACAGCTACGGTATGGCCGAGCTGAACAACCAGGTTGGCCAGGTGACGGGTCTTGCCTGGACTGAAGTGGGTGGCGAGTTGCTAACTATCGAGGCGGTGGCGCTGCCCGGCAAGGGCAAGATGATTACCACGGGCAAGCTCGGCGAGGTGATGCAGGAATCGATCCAGGCGGCGCTTTCCGTGGTACGCAGCCGCTCACGAGCGCTGGGCATTCCCGAGGATTTTTATCAGAAGAACGACATCCACGTTCACCTGCCGGAAGGCGCCACGCCCAAGGATGGACCTAGCGCGGGCATTGCCATCACCACCGCAATGGTATCCATCCTGACCGGAATTCCGGTGCGGGCCGATGTCGCGATGACCGGCGAGATCACGCTGCGTGGTGAGGTTTTGCCGATCGGCGGGTTGAAAGAGAAACTGTTGGCCGCTCATCGTGGCGGGATTAAAACGGTCTTGATCCCGCATGAGAACGTCAAGGATTTGGTCGAGATCCCGGATAACATCAAAAACCATCTGGATATCCAGCCGGTCAGGTGGATCGACGAAGTGCTCGCTCATGCGCTCGAGCGCAAGCCGGAGGCGCTGCCAGAGGTGGTTATTAGCACGCCCATACCGCCGGTTGAGGAGAAAACAAAAGACGCCGTTATCAAGCATTAACCCGTATCGCGCTTCGCTCAAAGCCAATCCGGCAACTCACTGACCGGGTTGGCTTTTTTATTTTCATGATATCCGTTATGTTTGTGGCCCAAAGTTTGCTATCTGCCCGAAGCACCTTATATAACGCCATTTAATTAGGTTGATTTTGCTGAAACCGCTTGACACATAGTTTTGTGGCTTGTTATAACGTGTATGCAGGATCAAGCTTGTTTCTTAACCGAATAGAAAGGGGACTACACGTGAACAAATCCGAGTTGATTGATGCAATCGCTAAATCCGCCGATATGTCCAAGGCTGCTGCTGGCCGCGCTCTGGACGCTGCGATTGGCGCCGTTAAAGTCGCGCTAAAAAAGGGTGATATGGTTACCCTGGTTGGTTTTGGTACGTTCTATGTGGGCAAACGCGCCGCCCGCAATGGCCGCAATCCTCGCACCGGTGCAACCATCAAGATCAAGGCGGCTAAAGTGCCGAAGTTCCGCTCTGGCAAAGCGCTGAAGGATACTGTAAACTAGCCGACTTCGGGTGCTTAGCTCAGTTGGTAGAGCGTCGCCCTTACAAGGCGAATGTCGGCGGTTCGACCCCGTCAGCACCCACCATTGAGTTTTGAAGTTTTTAGGTATATGGAGTGGTAGTTCAGTCGGTTAGAATACCGGCCTGTCACGCCGGGGGTCGCGGGTTCGAGTCCCGTCCACTCCGCCAACCATGGGCGAACGCTGTTTCGCCCATTTTTTTGTACTTGCCCGCTATGGGGCCGAGGTGTTCGTAATATGTTGGAAATCATTCGAGACCGTGCTCAGGGTTTAATCGTCAAAATTATCCTGGGCCTGATTACCATTCCTTTCGCACTATGGGGGGTGGACTCCTACATTCGTGGTGGTGACAAGGCTGACATTGTAGCTCAGGTGGATGGCCAAAACATCAGCGGGCAGGAATTCAGCCGGGCTTTAAAGGAACAACAGGGACGGATGCGTGGTGCGATGGGCGAGCGCTTTGATCCAGCTATACTGGATCGTCCAGAAGTTCGCCAGTCCGTCCTGGATGAGCTGGTTCAGCAGCGCTTGCTGGCCATGGAGGCTAATCGCGTCGGGTTCAAGCTGCCCGATACGCTGCTCGCCTCGATTATTGCCGATATCCCGGAATTCCAGCAGGATGGCAAGTTTTCCCAGTCCCGGTATGAATCCATGACACGAGCCCAAGACATGACGCCTGCGGTTTTCGAGAGTCGTTTGCGCCAGAATCTGGTAATTCAGCAGTTGTTCGAAGGACTGTCCCATGGCGTTGCCGTGCCGCACGCCTCAGAGGAAATGGTGGTGCGGTTGGCCGAGCAACAGCGAGAAATCAGCCAGGCGATGCTAGTGCCCGAGCAATACATGATTCAACTGAAAGTGGATCCCCCCGCCGTCAAGGCCTACTATGACAAACACCGCGAGGAATTCCTTGTCCCCGAGCAGGTTCGGCTTGATTACGTGGTCTTGTCGGCGGATGAGATGCAGCAGCAGATGGCTGTCAGCGAAGAAGAAGTGAAAAAATATTATGACGAGCATAGCGCCCAATACCATGAACCGGAGCAACGCAGAGCGAGCCATATCCTGATTGCCGAACGCAGTCAGGCTGAGCAGATGCTGAAAGAAATCAAACAGAATCCAACAAAGTTCGAGGAGATCGCCAAGCAGCACTCCAAGGACCCGGGTTCTGCGGCCAAAGGAGGCGATCTGGGTTTCTTTGCTCGCGGTGCGATGGTCAAGCCGTTTGAGGATGCCGCGTTTGGCATGAAGGATGGAGAAATCTCTGCCTTGGTTCAGTCCAATTTCGGTTTTCATATTATCAAATTGACAGCGATCAGGGGTGGCGGTGCTCGCGGCTTCGATGAGGTCAGGGGAGAAATCGCTCAGGAACTGAAGAAACAGAAGGCGGTCAAGAAATTTGCCGAGCTGGCGGAAACTTTCAGCAACACGGTTTACGAGCAGCCGGATAGCCTCAAGCCAGTGGCTGACGCGCTGAAATTAAAGATTCAATCTAGCCCGTGGATCAGCAAAAAAGGGGGGGGCATGACCCCGCTGAATCATCCCAAGCTGTTGCAGACGGTATTTTCGGAGGACGCGCTCAAGCTCAAACGCAACACTGAAGCGGTCGAGGTCGCGCCGAACACGCTGGTGGCCGCGCGCGTAGCAGAATACAAGGCTGCCAGCTATAAACCGTTCGAGGAGTTGAACACGGAACTGGCCAAGCGCCTGCTACGTGAACAGGGCAATGCCATGGCGGTGAAGCAGGGCAAGGATGCGTTAGCCAGCCTGCAGAAAGGGGATGCAGTTGCCGATTTGAAATGGGGTGCGACTATCCTGATCAGCCGTGAAAATGCCTCCAGTATGGGCAGGGATGTGTTAAACCAGATTTTCCGGACGGACGCGGGCAAACTGCCAGCCTATACGGGTATCGAGAACGCCAAGGGCGGGTATACCCTGATCAAGGTCAGCAAGGTTGTCGAGCCCGGCGCAATCGATCCGGCGAAGAAGAAATCCTACGCCAACCCGTTGCGGCAGGCGCTGGCACAAGAATATTCTTCGGCCTACCTGGCGAGCCTGAAGCAGAAGGCGGATATCAGCATCAGGAAAGAAAAGCTGGAAAAGGTCGAGCACTAATAGTCGCCACCAGGTGCAGGACTCACGGAAGACAAGGCCCACAGGCATTAGGCGGTGGGCCTTTTTTAATCTCTATGGGTGCAATTCCCCATCGCTTGCGGCGTTTGTTTGTTGTCATCCCAAACGAAGTGAGGGATATTAAGATTCCTCGCCATGCTCGGAATGACAGGGAATGCCCCGCCCCTTGCCGCAGGGGTTGTTCATTTGACGCATCGCGTCAAATCGGGTACGGTATTTAGCTATGGCTGACAAACTTGCAATCATGCTGCTGACGGTCGACCCGGATCATCCTCATGTGTGCGGTACGCCATTCTTCCAGGCCGCCGCTGCGGCTGCGATGGACATGGGCGTGGAGGTCTATTTTGCCAGTCGATCTGTGCGCCTGTTGATCAAGGGCGTGGCCGAAAATATTTTCCCCAGCGACAACCGGGCCAAATCAGTCTACGGCTTCATGAAGGATGCTTCTGATCTCGGCGTCAAGTTCTTTGCCTGTGGTGGGGCGATGGAGCCTTGCGACGTGGCACAGGAGGAGCTGGTGCCGGAATGCACGGGCATTGCCGGCGCAGCGACCTTCGTCACCCGGGTTATGGATGACGACTGGAAGACGATTACCTATTGAGGGATGGCCTCCTCCTTGCTCTGGTGGGCAAAAGCCAGAACGCGGATGAACGCTGTTTCCATCTGTTCCACAACTTCTCCGGCTTGCTCCCAGGCTTCATTCCTGATCGCCTGTTCAGCTTCACGCGCCAGATCGGCCATTTTCAGTGCGGCGATATAAGCGGATGCGCCCTTGAGTTCGTGGGCGGCCTTGGCGCCTGCGATATCCTTCAGTTCGGTCGCGGTTTTAAGTCGCTCGAGGAGCGGCGGCGTGGTGTCGAGATAAAGTGCCAGCAATTCCTCAACGATTTTATGATCCTGATGGAATGTGTCGTATAGGTGTTCAAGATCGATAGGCGGCGTTTCCGTAGTCGGGTATGACGCGTTGTCGTCCAACTGCCCCACAAAGGGACTCAGACTTTCTGCGGGCTGAAGCCCGCGAAAGATCGTATGCCCCACAAGGGGACTCCGACTTTCTGCGGGCTGAAGCCCGCGAAAGATCGTATGCCCCACAAGGGGACTCCAACTTTCTGCGGGCTGAAGCCCGCGAAAGATCGTATGCGGCAGCCATATTTTAAGTGCGGACTCCAGGTTTTCAAGTTCCAGCGGTTTCGTCAGGTAATCATCCATGCCTGCCGCTAAGCATTTTTCCCGGTCGCCGTGCATGGCGTTGGCGGTCATGGCGATAATCGGTATCCTTTTTGCGTGCGAGGCTCGTTCGCGGCGACGGATCGCGGCAGTGGCTTCGAAGCCATCCAGTTCCGGCATCTGACAGTCCATTAGCACCAGGTCGTAGTGGCTTTTCGCCAGCGCTTCCAGCGCTTCCCGTCCGTTGCTGGCGCTCTCGGTCTGAAGCGCGAGTTTTTGCAGCATGTAGAGCACCACCTTGCGGTTGACCGCGTTGTCTTCCACGATCAAAACTCGCGCCGAGGGCGAAATTTTTCCGGCGGGACGTAGCGTCGAGTCGGTAGGATGGTCGCGTACTGGTTGCAGCGTACCCACCAGGACGGCTTCAAGCTTGTTCGGGTGCACTGGTTTGGTGAGCATGATGTCCATGCCGGCTGCGATCATTTCCTCCTGGTGGGCACGCAACGCGACAGGGGCCAGCAGCACCAAGCGCGGCGGTGCCTGCCTGGTGTCGTTCTTGATCAGGCGCGACAGGGTGATGATGTCGTAATCGGGCAGGGCGGTATCGAGGATCACCAGGTTGAATAGGGTATTCTCATCCTGTGCGGCAGATAGCCGCATCAAGGCCTCTTCGCCGGTAGCAACTGTGGCGCAGGGGACTTGCCAGAATTCGAGTTGATGTTCCAGGATGGCGCGGCAATCGGCGTTGCTGCTGGCGATGAGCACGCGCAACCCGTGCGGGGCAAGAAGACCGGGCTGAACCGGGCGCTCAGTCTGTCTGTCCAGGCGCAGCCTGAACCAGAAGGTGCTGCCCTGTCCGGGGCTGCTGTCCACACCGATTTCACCGCCCATCATCACCGTGAGTTGTTTGGAGATGACCAGGCCGAGCCCGGTGCCGCCGTGCCTGCGGGTGGCCGATCCGTCGCCCTGGGAGAAGGATCGGAACAGGCGCCGGTGGCCTTCCTCGCTGATGCCGATGCCGGTGTCTTTGACCTCGAAACGCAGCGTGATGGCACCGGTTTCTTCCTTCTCGGGGATTACTCTCAGCAGTACTTCGCCGACATCGGTGAATTTAACCGCATTGGCGGTCAGATTGGTGAGAATCTGGCGCAGGCGCCCGGTGGCGCCGCGCAAACGGAAATCGTGTCCGGGCGGAATGTCGTAGAGCAACTCGAGGCCTTTGCTTTGCGCCTGCCCCGCCAGGAGTTCCGCCACTTCCGCAACAATCTCGCGCAGGTCGAAGTCCTCTGTTTCCATATCCAGTTTGCCGGCCTCGATCTTGGAAAAGTCGAGGATGTCATTGATGATGGCGAGCAGGGATTCCGCTGAGGTGCGCACTGTCTCGGCGTAATCCCGCTGCTCCGGAGTGAGCCGGGTGTCGAGCAGCAACGCGGCCATACCGAGGATGCCGTTCATCGGGGTGCGTATCTCATGACTGACGTTGGCGACGAATTCGGACTTGATGTGGGCGGCGTGTTCAATTTCATGGGTATGCTGCGCTGCGCGGCGGGTGACCAGAATGGCGATGCCAATGCCGAGAAGCAAAGCCGACGCGCCCAGCAAGAGCATCAGCGTCCGGGTTTCGCGGTAAGCCTGTGCCGCCTCTTGTGCCGCTTTTTTTGTTGCATCGTGCTGCAGCTTGAGCAGGTCGTCCAGTTCATGTAACAGGCGCTTCTGTGCCGGGATGGTTTCATGCTGCAGCACGTCAAAAGTCGATGGATCGTGTTCCATGGCGAGTTCGACGGCTTTGATGACCAGGGGCTGGGTGGTCTGGGTGAGGTTGCTGATTTCGGCCATGACCAGCTTCTCTTCCATGCTGGAACCCATCTGATCCAACTGCTGCCGGGCGACCAAAAAATTTTCTCCATAACTGTAAAGGCGCAGGCGTTCGTCATCCTGCTCGAACGCATCTTTTAACACTACGATGGTATGCATGCTGATCGCCCGTTCCCGCAACGAATCACGCATGACGGTGGCAAGCTCGGTCTTGACGTTATTTTCTTCGACAATGTGTTCCAGCCGCACGTTGATGGCGTCCATCTGCTGCAGGCCCACCAGCGTAAGAGCGAACATCAGCAACAGCACCAGCGTGAAGCCGACGCCCAGGCCGAATTGTGTGTTTTTGGCGAACATGTTTTTTAGCCCTGAGCCCTGAGTGTTGCCACATGATCCACGGCCAGCCGGGGTGCCGTTCTTTTTTCGGAAAGCGTGGTTGTGGTGGCTTGGCGCCGGGGATAGCACGGTCTGTCTACTGGAGAGACTTGCGCCGTGAGCGGGAAGGGCTCTCACGCCCAGGTCTTGAGGATTTTTGGCTATATCCTTGTCACTTGTATCCTGCTCTATCCATCAACCTCACCGCCGCTGCCTGCAATTCACCCGCTTTGGCGACGTTGATCTGGTTATGCCTGAAGCTGCCCCATGCGGCCACCACCGGATCGCACTTTACCGCCGGATTGGCCGGATATTCCAGGTTGACGTCGGCGAGCATGTCCTGTGCCTTCTTGGAAGAAAGCCATTCCAGCAGTTTGATCGCTTCTTTTTCATGCTTGGCGTATTTGGTGATACCGGCGCCGGAAATATTTACATGGACGCCTTTTCCATTCTTGTCCGGCCAGAAAATGCCGATCGGAAGGCCCGGTTTTTTCTTCATCAGGCGGCCGAAATAATAGGTGTTGGCGATGCCGACATCGCACTGTCCTGAGGCAATGGCTTCCAGCATATCAGTGTCGTTGGGGAAGGGGGCCGAGGCGAGGTTGGCGACCCAGGATTTGACGATCTGCTCGGCCTTGGCCTCGCCGTGCTCGGCGATCATCATCGCCACCAGCGACTGGTTGTAGATCTTCATCGAGGTACGCAGGCACAGCCGGTTTTTCCATTTCTGGCTGCCCAGGTCTTCATAAGTGGACAGCTCGGCGGGCCTTACCTTCCGGGTGTTGTAGAAAATGGTACGGGCACGTACCGACAGGCCGAACCATTGGTTGCCGGGGTCGCGCAGGTGGGCCGGGATGTGGGCGCTCAGCACTTTCGATTGCACTGGCCTGAGCAAGCCTTCCCTGGCGGCCTCCCACAGGTTGCCCGCATCCACCGTGAGCAGCATGTCTGCCAGTGTGTCTTTACCCTCGACCTTGAGACGGCGCTGCATCTGCGAATTTTCTACGTCGGTGACTAACTTGATCTTGACGCCGGTGTCCTTGGTGTAGGCATCGAAAATTGGCTTGATCAGATGCTCCTCGCGGGTGGAATAGACTACCACTTCATCGGCCGACGCCAGTGCGGAGAAAGCGAAAACAGCAACGGCAAGCAGAGCGCCAAGGCTAGGCATCTTCATTATTTGCGGTTTCCAGAGATTGATTGGTGAAAAGGGCAATGTAACGAAAATGTAGACTATTATCAATGACTATTCTTATCTTAATTTAACAAGGTAAACCCCCGGCTATGCCGGGGGACTCACCAAGGTTTGACCTATACGTCGATCGCTGTGAATCTTCTTTCTCGACTAAAAGA
>PFJY01000127.1 GCA_002784065.1 Hydrogenophilales bacterium CG_4_10_14_3_um_filter_58_23
TGCGCTTGACGCCGTTTTTCGTCTGCGTGGTGACGCGCAGATTGCACAGCGACGAGCAGAAATTGCAGATGCTGTAAGTGGTTTCTTCGCTATCCGCCGCCCCGCCGTTGGCAGCGGACTTGCCCAACAGACCAGCCGGTTTCAACAACGTCAACCCAGCAGCGCCCAACCCAGTCGCCTTCAAAAAGGTGCGACGGGTCAGGCTCGGAAAATTCCAAGCCATAGTGCTATCTCCTCGTATTATTATATTTAATTCAAAAAATCAACAAACAAGCCAAACAAATTGATCTGCGTCAATCCTATTCAACCTGAAGAAGAGTTGTCATTGACAATTCGCAATCCGGGGTAAATTCTCCGAAACCGGCCTCCCTCTCCCTATTTCTGATAGAATTTAACTGTGGATTGAACTTTTTGCTTCAGGGTTCATCTTATAGTCAGCATGGGGGCGACCCGGTTTCGACGTGGGTTGCAAAGCAGCGTAGGGCATACCGAGGCCCAGTTACCTCGTAAATCCATCTGGAAAAAAATAGTCGCAAACGACGAAAACTACGCTCTAGCCGCTTAATTGACGGTTAGACTCTGCACCGGTTGGTCTCTGGGCCGGCTTGAAACCGCAAGGTGGAAAGAGCAGAGTCATTCACAGAGACTCGTGTCGGTCCGGGTTGCTTGAACCGATCCTAAACTTAAGGCAACTAGCGTGAATCCAGCCTGTTCGGTTGGCGTGATTCGGGCGAAATCAAATAATCGGACTAAGTATGTAGAACTGCCTGTAGAGGGCTTGCGGACGGGGGTTCGATTCCCCCCGCCTCCACCAAAATTAAAACCCCAACCGTTCTCGGTTGGGGTTTTTTCTTGCCTGCTCGCGCCGGTTCCCGCGTGTTCGCGGGGGTTCCTGCGGAAGCCTGCGGACTGCGCCAACTGGCCACTTGGCCCGTTCTGGGCCACATTCCACTCTCTCCTGGCCATTCTTCTCTGCGGGTTCGCTCTCTGCCTAGTGCCCGAAGTCCGCAAAGGCGACAAATCCACCATTTACAAATCAATAAGTTACGCGCGGACGATTCAATCGGTTGGATTGTGGCATTGCCTACCCGGAGGAAACTCCTGCCTGCGATCAAGCCTCGTGGCAGCTCATGCAAATTGCGATTTGTCAGAAACTGATATACACTTCAGACAAAGGAGCCATGACCATGAGCCATCTTGCTGAGAACATTTTGTCTGCTGCCCGGGCAATGCCTGAGGGTGGCTTGCTCTCGCCCAAGGAATTCCTGCATCTGGGTTCGCGGGCAGCCATCGACAAAACCTTGTCCCGATTGGCTCAGGAAGGGAAATTGATGCGCGTGAGCCGTGGTGCCTACGTCGCCCCTCATCAAGGTCGATTCGGCGCTCGCCCACCTTCCACCGAGTCCGTAGTGCAGGCTATCGAAGCCATTTGTGGTGAAACGGTGGTGGCCAATGGCGCGGCTGAAGCCAATGCGCTGGGCTTGACCACACAGGTGCCGACGCGCGAAGTGTTTTTTACTTCCGGCCCATCCCGCACGCTGCAGCTGGGCAATCGTTGCGTTGAGCTCAAGCACGGCAATCGCTGGCAGTTGCTGCTGGGCAAACGGCCGGCAGGCATGGCGATTCGCGCGCTCTCTTGGTTAGGCCCTGAGGCCGCACCAGCGGCGCTAAAACAACTCCGCACCAAACTGCCCGAATCCGAATGGGAAGCCGTGCGCAGTGCGCGAGCCATGTTGCCGAGCTGGATGGCTAAAGTAGTCAGCGAGGTCATGGCGCATGGCTGAGTCTTGGTTTTCACTCAGCCGAGATGATCAGGCTGAAGCGTTGGAATATGCGGCCGCCCGTACTGGGCGGCCTGCGCATTTGCTCGAGAAGGACATCTGGGTGGTCTGGGTGCTTTCCGCCATCTACGAATCCGCGTTGGCCAGCAAACTCACATTCAAGGGCGGCACATCACTGTCCAAGGTGTATCGCATCATTGATCGGTTTTCAGAAGATGTTGATCTCACCTACGACATCCGAGAACTGGCGGCCGATCTCTTGAAGCAAGGTAACCCTATTCCGAACTCAACCAGCCAAGAGAAAAAGATCAGCAGCGCGGTACGCCATCGCTTGCCTGGCTGGATTGAGGCTACGGTGAGGCCGGTCATTGAAGCTGCATTGACGACTTCTGGCCTTGACGCGACCCTGACTCTGGCAGGAAAAGACAACGACAAACTGATCCTGGCCTATCCGGCGGTCAAAACTGGAACCGGCTATTCCGCGCCCACGATCCAGTTGGAGTTTGGTGCACGTGCTACGGGTGAGCCGCACCATGTTCAGCCCGTGGCCTGTGACATTGCGCCGGAAATTGATGGTGTGACGTTTCCAACAGCCCAGCCATTGGTGATGGCGGCTGAGCGTACCTTCTGGGAAAAAGCCACCGCAGCCCATGTGTATTGCTTGCAGGGTCGATTGCGCGGGGAGCGCTACTCGCGCCATTGGTACGACCTGGCCGCTATGGCAAAAACAATGCACTTTGCGGCGGCCTGTGCCGACCCTGATCTGGCCAAGGCAGTGGCAGAGCACAAGTCGGTGTTCTTTGTCGAAAAGGATGCGGCTGGTACCAAGATCGATTACTTTGCCGCCGCCAGCGGCCAGCTGCAACTCATCCCAACGGGTGAATCACTGACCGCTCTTGAGCACGATTACGCCGCGATGCTGGAGGATGGCCTGCTGGCGCTGAATCAGCCGAGCTTTGCCGAGATCATTGAGCAGTGCCGTGTCATCCAAGAAGAGGCCAATCGGCAGGCCCACATCAACGAGCGTCGCAAGGCACTGGGCGAGCTGGCTGAGCAAGCGCAAAAGCTCGACTTGGGTTACTGATTCGCGGTAGCAGGGTCAATCAAGCGCATCCGCTGCTCATCCCACAGCGCGGGTGGATCCACCGCAAGATCGAACAGTGTGACGTGATTCGGCAGCGCGTCGTCCAAGATGGCTGCAACGATGTCGGGTGCGAGCGTGGTCAGATTTACCATCCGACTCACGTAGCTATTGTCGATCGCCTCATGTGCAGCGATTTCCTTCAGGGATTTAACTTCGCCCGACTCCAGCATGGTGAGCCAGCGATAGCCTCTGGCCAGTGCTAGTTGCAGCGGCGTGGCAGCGACATCCCATGGTCGGGGCTGGGCTGTCTCGCCATTCGGTAGCGTGACGAGTTTGCGCCCGCTGCGGCGTTTGATCTGGATGGGGATGGTCAGTGTCAGGCGACCGTCGCTGGAAGAAATAACATCGGGTGTGCCGATCTGGGCGATGCGTATCTGGCTCATGCCATTGCCTCCTCGGTGGCATCCACTTGCGTGGGTCGCAGCTCCAGTACCAGACGTTCGATGCCATTGGCGCGCAGGCGAAGCTCGATATCATTGGGTGAAACAATCACTTTTTCGACCAAGAGCCGGACGATCCGGCTTTGCTCGGCGGGGAAAAGTTGATCCCATATCACATCCAGCCTGGTCATCGCTACGGCGATTTTTGCCTCGTCCAGTGTCGAGTCGAATTTGACTGCCTTGGCAACAATGTCGCCCAACAAATCCGGGGCTCGCAGGATCGCGCGCAGTTGGTCGAGCACTGCTGACTCGAGTTCGGCGGCCGGCAACCGTGGCAGCCCGGATGCACCAGCGAACTCTTTAGCATCGCGCTGCGGGATGTAGTACCGGTAGCGTCGACCGTTCTTCTTGGTAGTATGCCAAGGCGACAAGGCCCGTCCGTCGTTGCCGAACACGATCCCCTTGAGCAGGTAAGGCACCGTCGCCCGCGTGGCGTTGCCGCGCACTCGTCCGTTGGTGGCCAGGATCGCATGCACGTCTCCCCACACCTTGCTGTCGATGATCGGCGGGTGTTCGGCTTGGTACCACTGCTCCTTATGACGCAACTCGCCAAGGTAGGTGCGATTGTTCAGCAGTTTGTAGATTAGGCTCTTGTCGATGGGTTTGCCCTCGCGAACCTTGCCGTCCTGTGTGGTCCACGCCTTCGAAGTCGCGCCATCGAGCCTCAGTTCCTTGATCAGCAGGGTTCCAGATCCAAGCTCAACGAAGCGAGAGAAAATGTGCCGGACGAGTTTTGCCTCGCGTTCATTGGGTACCAGTCGCCGGTTGTCGACGTCGTAGCCGAGTGGTGGCACACCGCCCATCCACATGCCTTTGCGTTTGCTGGCCGCGATCTTGTCGCGTATGCGTTCGCCGGTGACCTCACGCTCGAATTGCGCGAAGGACAGCAGGACGTTGAGCATCAACCTACCCATCGAGGTTGTGGTATTGAACTGCTGCGTGACCGAAACAAACGAAACACCGTAACGCTCGAACACCTCTACCATCTTGGAAAAGTCGGCCAAGCTGCGCGTCAGGCGGTCGATCTTGTAAACCACCACGATGTCGACCTTGCCAGCCTCGATATCGCTCATCAGACGCTTCAGACCAGGACGAACCATGTTGCCACCAGAAAAAGCTGGATCATCATAGTCGTCTGCGACCGGAATCCATCCCTCAGCGCGCTGGCTGGCGATGTAGGAGTGTCCTGCATCTCGCTGGGCGTCGATGGAGTTGTACTCCTGGTCGAGACCTTCCTCACTGGATTTGCGAGTATATACAGCGCAGCGCATTCGCCGTTTCAGGACTTCGCTCATCGCTGGGCTCCCTGTTTTTTGGCTTTTGGCTTGGCCTGCGCCTTGAGGCCAAAGAACAGCGGCCCAGACCAGCGCGTACCGGTGATCTCGCGGGCAATCATCGACAAACTAGGGAACAACCGTCCGTCAAATTCGTACTGGCCATTGGCGGTCGCAACGACCCGGTATTCGACGCGCTGGTACTCGCGGGTCAGCACCGTGCCCGGCACCGGCTGGTAGTCACGGTCACGTTTTTTTAGCTTGCCGGTATCGACCAGTACATTGATCCGCCGCTGATTGCGTTCTAGCAGCGCACGGTTATCTTTGCGGAATTCTACTTCTTGCAACCTGTAGGCGATACGCCGCTCCAGAAACTGGCGGTTGGGCGTTGGCGTATCGACACCAAATAGGCGTTGCCAGATGGCCTTGATTTCGGGCATCGGCAAATCAGGCAACTTGGCGATCTGCGCGATCACCGAGGTTGGCATGGATGGTTGTGCGTTCATGATGACTCCGTTTTTCTCTTGTGGACGGGGTCTGTATGAACGCGCTGGTGGCCAGAGAAGCCAAGCTCAAACTCGTTCTCTGAGGCCGCGTCTGCGGACCGTTCAAGGCCTTCATTGCGCAAACGGACGAGTCCGATCGCCAGCAACGACGCGACCTCACGGCGACGCTGCTCTGGCGTCATCCGGTCGGGCGGTAAATGGTTGATCTCTTGCATCGGTATCGGTCCTTTTCTGTCCAACTCGCTTGAAGCGAAATTGTCCGGATGAACCGTCACCGACACCATGAGGGAGTTTCTGGCGCCTGCTGGCTGCTGCGGGTTCCTACGAAAACCGATGCAAAGTTGCGCTTACTTTCTCACCGGATGTTGGCCGTTTCGGATGAAACGATCGAACGTATCCTCTTCCGGTTCTTCCTCATCGTGCTGCGGCTGCCGCCATTCGGCATCAGGCATCAACAGCAAGGTCAGTGTGTAGTCATACTGCGCCGCGACCTTGGTCATCTCGGTCAACGGCATTGATAATGGCTCACGCGGAAACCATGCTTGAGCTCGTGTCGTTTGGCTCTCACTGGCCGCCGAGCAGTTATCGCTGTAGGCCAGAGCACCTCGCGGCATTTCGATAGTTCGTTTGCGTGTTGCGAAATAGGCTCCCGACTTGAATGCTGCATGGTTTGATTTCGCCCACAACATGTGATCATCACGGCTGGCAACCAAGATCGCGCGCTTATCGGCGATTTCAGTCCATCGCAATGCAGCGGCAGTCAGCGACACACCGTAGCGATCTGCGCAGTGACCCAGCAAATCAAAACTGACGGGTTGGCCATTCACCTGCCTTCTGAAATCATCCAGCGGCATCAGAAGGGTCGACGCGAACAGGTCCGCATCTATTTCGATATCCCGTTCGTTGCCGTCGCCGGTCTCGATGTCATCATCTCCGCACTCGAACCTGTCCTGCTGGTGGCGATGCAGGAGGTAATGGCCAAACTCATGGGCGACGGTGAATCGCTTGCGGCCAGCCGAGCTGATGGAACTGTTATAGACAATCAGCCACTTCGATCGCGCCTTGTTCGCTGCAAGCATCCCTTCAAAGCCATCCAGGTCTTCTCCCTGGATCTTGTCGACCGGTGAATCAGCAAAGCACTGACGCGAGTATTCCAACGCCACCTCGTTTACCTTGACCGGGAACCGATCTGTGCCCAATACCAGGTTGAGCATTGAGGAGACGCGGTTGGCCTCCGCCATCGGCTTCTTAAGCTCGCTCACTCGTCATCGTCCCAAGCATCAAGAATTTTTCGCAGGCGTTTCTTGGTCCCATCTGGCATGCTTTTGTACTTGCGGAAGAAGGCCTCATCAAGAACCTCATCACCGGGTGCCGCGACAGAATCAGTCAGCAGGAATTCGGTGGTGACCTCGAGCACGGCGGCGATTTTGCCGATTTTCTCCGCAGAGGGCTTCGGGTCGTCTTTGTTCTCCAGCTCCCAGATGTAGCTCTTGCTGGAGTCGGTCAGCTCGGCCAATTGCTCGAGACTGAATTTCTTCTGTTTCCGCAGCGCGCGGATCTTGTCACCCAGGGGTGATGGCACTTGAGCCTCCTTAATCGTTGTATGTGGCACTGAAATAATACCACTGTACCGAACAATTGCGTACCTGCTTGACAAACCCATAACCGGTCTGAAATAATTCCAATCGTTCGGTACGCCGAACGTAATCGGTCTGCACACCCAAACAAGGAGACAGGGTTGCCCAGGCTGGTTGCCACCCGATCTACACCTTGTCAATGGAGATTCCTATGAACGATGCAGAAAATCTATCCAAACTCCTCGGCCATCTGCCGCCGACGGTTTTCCGGGAATTCATGGTCAGCGAGTTTGAACTGGTTATGCCGGATTTGGACACCAAGCAGACCAAGCGCGACCAAAGGGCCGCAATGGAAACGGTCCTCATGGCGGTCGGGGTGAGCAAGCGTCAGCAGATCGAAGAAGTGGCCGAACGCATCGCACTACTATCAGACGGCCCCGGGCAGGACGTCATTGAGGGGTTCCGAGACGACATCTTCGACGAGTCTGCCCGCGACGCCTTCGCAGCGATTCGTAACCAATACGAGCGAGCCGTTTGGCTCCACATCAATGAACCCGCGTTGTTCAAGGAGGCTCTTGATGCCCGCCAGGCCGATGTTTTTCGCCAAAGCGCGTCGTGCTATTCGGGGTTTATTGCGCCAAAAGACCTCGCGATCCTGGGTGATGATGCATCCAAAACCGCCTTTCATCAGACGGTCGCCCAGCAACTTGGCTGTGTCACCGATGCCGTCGCGATCCAGATCTTCAAGCGTCTGCGCCCCGACACCCAGACTGGAGACGACGTTGACCTGTACCAGATCAGCATTCACCACAACCGCCCTCCGGAAATTATCGACTGCGTTCTCGCCAGCGAACTCGTGCCGCAGGAAGTGATCCGGGCGGTGTCCTCCCATATCACCTACGAACCGGCCAACGGCCACCTGGAAGTACTTTCCAAAGATACGGATGGCCGAGAGGCGCTGGCACGGATCGTCGCGGATTCCTTGCTACAATCGCCTATTTCCGGGGAGAAGATCCCGCTCAAGCAGTACGATTACCAAAGTCTCGCCGCACCACGTATTTTCAATCTCGCAGGCGAGAATGTGGCGTCAGTAAAGGTGGTCGAACTCGGTTACTCGGTTTCGAACAACCGCTCGCTGACTGTGAAGATTTGGGCGAAGGATGCCGACGATATCTATACCGCTTCACGATCGCTGATCAGCCCTACGTTTGATTTCCGTAATCACAAATTGAACTACGCCAAGCTGTCCATCCGACTAAAGCGGGTCGACAAGGATCGAGCACGCACGATCACGGTCATCTTGCGTGAAGATAACAAGTGCAACATCAAGACCAAGCGAGAGAAGGATCGGGCGCTGTGCGACCGTCTGCTTGCCAAATGGCAACTTGTGAAGGAAATTGGCGATGTCGGCGAACCCGCTGTCCACGCGCTCGCTGCTTGACCTGACTGATCTGTTCGACCGATCAATCGGGCCGGTCAGCGACGCAGATGGCCAGCGCATGCATGGCGTGCCAGGATGGGACGTTTTTGGCCAGACGTCCTTATCTGCGCAGGATATCGCGGTCTGGACAGAGTGCGTGGGCTACGCCAGCAGTTATCCGGCTCCGTGCGGCGACGAGCGCCTGCCTGTCGATCTCATGGAAGATCAGGACCCGTCCAGATATCGCTATCGCTGTCCGGAGACATTCCGACTGAAACACATTTCGGCGGTCGAGGCTGCAATCCACGCCGTTCAACCATCCAAGTTTCTGCATGCCATTGCCGACCTGATCGGCATTCCGCAGGCACTGCGCAAGGGGATCGAATCACCCCTGCTTGATGGCAATCTCTGGGCTCTTGGCAAAGCACGCATCGGGGCCGCGCACACCGACATCTGGTTCGTGCGCGGACTTGCATCATCAGTCGATACAGTTTTTCGCCACCTTCATGCGCCGACGCTTCCGGAACAAGGACTCATTCTGTCTTCCGGCATGGCGCTGCCGGGCTTCGTGCGGCCGCCTAGAAATTACCGCTTTGCTTCAATCCGCGACGTCATCGTCGACTACGTCCCGAAGCCAAGCATAGACATGGACCTTCTTTATCGGACACTGGCGACGCCGGCGGACGGAACGCTGCGACCGGTTCTTCCTGTTCACTTCGACGAGTACACCAAAACACTGACCATTCGCACCAAAACCAAGCCATGGGTCATCAAAGGTGATCGCCAGCCAGCGGCAGTTCAGTACATGTACCAGCAAGCACTCAACGATCGGTGGGTGCTGTCAGCTGCCGAGATTCTTGGTGCAGCTTACTCGGACAAGAAAACGGCACGTAGCCAGCGAATGCAGAATCTCTTCAGCGGGAACACCGAATGGGATGACTACATAGCCAACCCTGAGAAGGGCAAATATGGTTTCCGACTTGAATGAATCATCACCAGCTATCCGCCACACGAAAAACCGCCAGAAGGCGGTTTTTTGCATTCTAGACCTCGAATTTATCCGCAACAGCTGCGCCCGTACATCAGCCCGTACATAGCGGCGGCAGACACCCGCACATACCAACTCCGAAAATTTACTCACGTTTCCGCAATCACTGAAAGGAGCAAAAACGTGAGTATCAAACACCTAAACCAAAGCCAACTAGCCGACCGTTGGGACATCAGCGAAGCGTCTTTGGAACGCTGGAGATCAGAAGGAATCGGCCCTGTCTTTCTGAAACTCCAAGGACGCGTCCTGTACCGCGTCGAGGACATCGAAGCATTCGAGATCGGCAGCCTGCGCAAGAGCACTTCTGAGCGCGTCATTGCGGGGGGTGCAGCATGAGCGCCATCGCCCTCGATCAGGTCATCACCACGCCAGCCGGCGATCTCGCCGCGAAACCGAGTGAAATTCTGTTCCAACTCAGAAACGACGCAGCTGATCTGCTCGCTGCAGCCAAGGCGATCGTCGATCACGTCGACCGTGCGCTTGATCTCAAGTATGCCGATCAAGCGCATTCGGTGCGCCTTGCCACAGGTAAGGACACAGGTGTCGTGCATTTCGATGACGGTCAGGTACGCATCACCGCCGACTTGCCCAAGAAAATCGACTGGGACCAACAGCGTCTCGCCGACATCGTGCGTCGCATTGCCGCCAACGGCGACAGCCCAGCTGAGTACGTCGAGATTAGCTACCGCATCTCGGAAGCCAAGTTCAATGCGTGGCCTGAGTCACTCAAGAGTGTGTTCGCCCCGGCGCGCACCCTCAAAACCGGCAAGCCCGGATTCCGCCTCGCCTTGCTTCAGGAGTAACCATCATGAAAACAAAACCCTCGTTGCTTGATCTGCTGCGCCAGCAGTCTTCGATGTACATGCGTGACCTGCCTGACAGCGTGCGCATCCCGGCGCTAGACGGTAGCCGCCCAGACGATGTGATCCGCCCCGTCCTGGATGCAACCATCGACGACATTGCCTTCGCCGTCCAAGGCCTTGAAGCGGAGTCCACTGCTATCCATCGCCGGCTTGGTGCCCTCCGTGATCTGTACGAGATGGCTCGCAAGCGCGGTGCATTGGGCTTCACCCCGGTGTCCGAGGCCTTTGCACGACTGACCACCGAGGAGGTGCGCAAATGAACCTACCAATCATCACTGCCGATCAACGATTGGCCGAGCGGCGCGGTGTCAAGGGCGTGCTCGTCGGCAAGAGTGGCATCGGCAAGACCTCGCAGCTGTGGACTCTGAAACCCGCAGCAACACTGTTCTTCGACCTCGAAGCAGGCGATCTCGCGGTGGAGGGCTGGGCTGGCGACACCGTCCGTCCGCGCACCTGGCAGGAGTGTCGCGACTTCGCTGTTTTCATCGGCGGCCCCAACCCAGCACTACGCAATGAGCAGCCCTACAGCCATGCGCATTTCGATGCAGTCTGCGAGAGTTTTGGCGAGCCGTCGGCCATGGACAAGTACGACACCGTGTTCGTTGACTCGATCACCGTCGCAGGTCGCCTCTGCTTGCAATGGTGCAAGGGGCAACCACAGGCATTTTCCGAGAAAACCGGCAAACCTGACAGCCGTGGCGCGTATGGCTTGATGGGCCAGGAAATGATCGGCTGGCTGACCCACCTGCAACACACCCGGCGCAAGAACGTGTGGTTTGTCGGCATCCTCAACGAAGCACTCGATGACTTTAATCGTCGCGTTTTCTCGCTGCAGATCGACGGCTCCAAAACCGGTCTGGAATTGCCCGGCATCGTCGATGAAGTCGTCACCCTGGCCGAGATCAAAGGCGATGACGGTGCCAGCTATCGCGCCTTCGTCTGCCACACACTGAACGCATGGGGTTATCCGGCCAAGGACCGCTCAGGTCGCCTCGACACCGTTGAGGAGCCGAACCTCGGGCGTCTCATGGAAAAGATCGCCGGCCCAGCCAGACCTGCGCCCGAGCGGCTCGATTTCGCTCGGCCCAGCGCTATCTCCATCGTCACCCCCGAATCCAATTTAACTCAGGAGTCCTGATCATGACCTATTTCGATTTCAATTCCGCTTCCGAACAAACCTCCTTCGACCTGATCCCCAAAGGCAGCCTCGTGCGCGTTCGCATGACCGTCAAGCCGGGCGGCCACGACGATTTGTCGCAAGGCTGGACTGGTGGCTACGCCACTCGCAACGTCAATACCGGCTCGGTCTACCTGAACTGCGAATTCGTGGTCATGGAAGGAGAGTACGCACGCCGCAAGATGTGGTCGCTGATTGGCCTGCACAGCCCGAAAGGGTCTGAGTGGGCCAACATGGGCCGCACGTTCGTCAAGGCCATCCTCAACTCGGCACGCAATGTCCATCCAGGAGACAACAGCCCAGCCGCACAGAACGCACGGCGCATTAGCGGTTTCGCTGATCTTGATGGCATCGAGTTTCTGGGCAAGGTCGACTGGGATAAGGACCAGAACGGCCAGGATAAAAGTGTCATCAAGTCGGCGATCACACCTGACCACAAGGACTATGCAGCGGCCATGGTTGCGCCACGCAGTGCGGCGACCGCACCGGCAACACAGGCCGCCAATGCCACCATCGCACCCAATGCCTACGCACAGGCCACGGGACGCGATCCCATACCTGGCCGCCCCAGTTGGGCTCAGTAAGGGAGGACCGACATCATGATGCTCCGTCCCCGCCAATCACTGCTGGTCAAACGAACCTTGGACGCGCTCGCCCAGCATGGCAACACGCTGGCTGTCGCGCCTACCGGATCTGGCAAGACCATCATGTTGTCGGCGGTGGCCGGCAGCCTGTTGTCTGAGCCCGATGCCAAGGTCTGCATTCTCGCTCACCGCACCGAACTGACGGGCCAGAACCGAGCCAAATTCTCTCGGGTCAATCCTGGCCTCACAACCTCAGTGTTCGACGCCAATGAAAAATCGTGGGAGGGGAACGCTACTTTTGCGATGGTGCAGACCCTGTCTCGCCCGTCGCATTTGAAGCAGATCCCCACGCTCGATTTGCTGGTCATTGATGAAGCACATCACGCATCCTCCCCCAGCTACCGCGCTGTCATCGATCAGGTGCTGGACAAGAATCCAAAGGCTGGCATCTGCGGCCTGACCGCCACCCCGAATCGAGGCGACGGCCAAGGACTGCGTGAGGTCTTCACCAACGTGGCTGATCAGATCAGTCTGGGTGAGATGATTGCATCCGGCCACCTGGTGCCGCCACGCACCTTCGTGATCGATGTCGGCGCGCAGGAGGCTCTGCAAAAAGTGCGGCGCACGGCGATGGACTTCGACATGGACGAAGTTGCATCGATTCTCAACAAGTCGCTTATCACCGATGCAGTGATCGCGCACTGGAAACAGAAAGCTGCCGACCGCAAGACCATCATCTTTTGCTCGACGGTCACCCATGCGCAAAACGTCTGTGATGCATTTGTGGCATCAGGTGTTCATGCCGTGCTGATCCACGGTGAGTTATCAGACGCCGAGCGCAAGGCGCGCCTGAAGGATTACGAAACTGGTCAAGCCCAAGTGGTCGTCAATGTCGCGGTGCTCACCGAAGGTTACGACTACACGCCCACCGCTTGTATCGTGCTGCTGCGCCCGAGTTCCTACAAGTCCACCTTCATCCAGATGGTGGGGCGTGGCCTGCGCACCGTGGACCCCGAGGAGTTTCCCTGCGTCATCAAAACCGATTGCATCGTTCTGGACTTCGGCACGGCCAGCCTTATGCATGGGGCACTCGAGCAGGAGGTCAACCTCGATGGTCATCCCCACGATGGCGACGCGCCTACCAAAGATTGTCCGGACTGTGATGCCATCGTGCCGCTGGCCTGCATGGAGTGCCCGCTTTGCGGCCATGTCTGGGAACGCAGCCCTGACGATGTGGGTGAGTTGTCTGACTTCATCATGAGCGAGATCGATCTTTTGAAACGCTCGAACTTTCGCTGGTGCGACCTGTTTGGTTGTGACGACGCGTTGATGGCCACGGGCTTCAGTGCCTGGGGAGGCGTGTTCTTTCTGAACGGTCGCTGGCATGCCATAGGAGGTGCCAAGTCGCTGGTCCCGAAGTTGCTGGCCGTTGGCGATCGCACGGTTTGCATGGCCAAGGCAGACGACTGGCTCAATGACCACGAGTCGGCCGATTCTGCACACAAGACCAGGCGCTGGCTCAACGAGCCACCGACGCCTAAGCAACTGGGTTACCTGCCAGAGCCAATGCGTGCCGATTTCGGCATGACCCGCTACCAGGCGTCGGCATTGCTGTCGTTTCAGTTCAACAAGAACGCGATTCAGCGGCTGGTGACAGCGGCCAACGACGCGCATGTATCCAGTGCGATGGAGCTTGCGTGAAATGCGCCGTTTGCTCCCGCAAAGCCAAAGGCTTTGGCTGGTTCAACGCCAGCATCAAACTCGGCGACCTCAACCGCTATTCCGACAAGTTGGTGTTTTGCTCGCGGCGCTGCCAAAACGCGTTCTCAACGCTCATGAACAAAACGGAGGGACAAATGATTGATCCGAGTGAAATGGAAATGGCCGCGATGGGGTGTTGCTTGTCGCCTTTGGGCGAGTTTGTGGGCGCCATCGGCATGGACCGCCCGCTGGCGAGTTACAGCCGCGAGGAGGTGATGACCCTTATCGATGTCGTGGTCACGGCCTATCAGGAGCACATGACGTCTGAGCACGAACGCATGGCCGCCAGGGATCTTGCGTTTTTGGAGGAGCGACTGGCCCGGAAAAGCAAGTCCTCATCCATGGGAGCGCCATTCTGATGCTGGACTTCAACTCTCGCCCCAAAATTCAAGATCAGATCACAAGCCTGATCGATGGTGCACTGATCCGCGAACGCGCGGGTCAGAGGCCGCGTGACTATCTCGGTGCCTCGCGCCTCGGGGTCGCTTGCGAGCGTGCTTTGCAGTATGAGTACAAGCACACACCGGTCGACGTCGGTCGTGATTTCTCGGGCCGCCTATTGCGCATCTTTGAAGTCGGTCACACCTTGGAGGACTTGGCCATCCGCTGGCTAAGTTTGGCCGGATTTGATCTGTATACACGCAAGGCCCAAGGCGGCCAGTTCGGCTTCTCGGTGGCTGGCGGCCGAATACGCGGCCATGTCGACGGCATCTTGAACACCGGCCCTGCTGATCTGGGTCTGAGCTATCCCGCCATCTGGGAGTTCAAGACCATGAACGACAAGTCCTGGCGCGACACCGTTAAGCATGGGGTTGCCAAGTCCAAGCCTGTTTATGCCGCACAGGTCGCAGTCTATCAGGCGTACATGGAGGTCGGCATTCCTGGCATTGCTGATAATCCAGCGCTTTTTACTGCAATCAACAAAGACACCCAGGAAATCTGGTTCGAATTGTTGCCGTTTGACGGTGGACTGGCGCAGCGCATGTCGGACCGTGCCGTGCGCGTGATCACTGCTACCAACGCCAGCGAGGTCCTGCCGCGTTTTGCAACCACGCCCAGCCACCAGGAGTGCAAGTTCTGCGCGTGGCAAGACCGTTGCTGGGGTTCAGCATGACGGCGGACACCATCGTCTGGCTGGACTACAACAACGCACCGGAGCAACGCGCGGAGCTTGCCTGTGACACGGAAGCACTGCGCGCAGGCCTCTTGGATCGGCTTGAGTCCGTGCTTCTCTACCTATTTCCCAGCGGGCTGATCCGGGGCAACAAGTTCTATGTTGGTGATGTCGATGGCTCGCCTGGCAAGAGCCTGGTCGTCGAACTGGAAGGGCCTCGGCGGGGCTTATGGAAAGACTTCGCAGATGACGACGGTGGCGATTTGATCGCTGCCTGGGCGCGATCACGGGGTCTTTCCACGCGCCACGATTTTCCGCGCATCACTGACGATATCCGGCAGTGGCTGGGGTATTCGCCACCGGTCTCGCCGTCGCTGCGTCGAGATGTGCGCACCGTGCCGATGGATGAACTCGGACCTTACACCGCCAAGTGGGACTACGTCAGCGCCGATGGCGAATTGATAGCCTGCGTTTACCGCTACGAACCGCCAAGCGGCAAGGAGTACAGACCCTGGGATGTGCGCGCCCGCATGTGGCGAGCCCCAGACCCGCGTCCGCTGTACAACCTGCCAGCCCTGGTGAAAGCCCGGGAAATCGTGCTGGTCGAGGGCGAGAAGTGCGCTGAGGCCCTGATCAAGGCCGGGTTTGCCGCGACCACGGCCATGAATGGTGCGAAAGCACCCGTCGAGAAGACCGACTGGACGCCGCTGGCCGGCAAGTCCGTCTTGATCTGGCCAGATCGGGATGCGCCGGGTTGGGATTACGCCGAGGCGGCAGCACGTGCCTGCGTGGTGGCTGGTTGCACCGCAGTGGCAATCCTTGTACCGCCGAGCGACAAACCCGAGAAGTGGGACGGGGCCGACGCAGTCGCTGAGGGTTTCGACTGCGCGGCTCTCATTGCCCAAGGCGAACGCAGAGTCGTGAAATCCGTGCGACCATTGTTGCCTACCTTCACGCTCGGTGCGCTGCTGGACGACGACTCGCCATTGCCGCCTGACATCGTCGAACCACGCGTGCTCACCCCGGGCGGCATGCTTGTTTTTGGTGGTGCACCCAAAGTCGGCAAGAGCGATTTCCTGCTGTCATGGCTGACGCACATGGCTGCAGGTGCGACTTTCCTTGGCATGCGTCCACCCCGTCCGCTGCGGGTCTTCTACCTACAGGCCGAGGTCCAGTACCACTACTTGCGCGAGCGCGTGAAGGATGTCCGTCTCCCTTCGCATCGGCTGCTGGAAGCGCGAGCCAATTTCGTGGCCACCCCACAGTTGCGGTTGATTCTTGACGACGCTGGGCTCGCCCAGGTAATCCCGGCCATCGCGAATGCGTTTGGTGAAAAAACAGCTGACATCATCGCCATCGATCCGATTCGCAATGTGTTCGACGGCGGCGATGGCGGTGGCGAGAACGACAACGGTGCAATGTTGTTCTTTCTATCTCAGCGTGTGGAGCGGATTCGAGAGGCAGTAAACCCTGACGCCGGGATCATCCTCGCCCACCACACAAAAAAGCTTGGCAAGAAGCAATTTGAGGAAGACCCGTTCCAGGCTCTGGCCGGGGCCAGCAGCCTGCGCGGGTATTACTCGACCGGGATGCTGCTGTTCCGCCCGGACGAAACACGGTCCACACGCCAACTCATCTTCGAATTACGCAACGGCGCGGCGATTCCGCAAAAGCACGTCGACAAGATTCAGGGTGAATGGCGCGAGGTTGATCCGAATGACAGGCTGGTGATGAAGGACTATGGCGAGCGCCTGGACGCCGAGCGGAGACGTAAGCGAGACGCCATCCTGCAAATCCTTTTCGAGGAGTCTGGCAGCGGTCGCTGCTACACCGCCAACCAGTTCGCCGAGGCCTTCGAGGGCAAGGCTGGTCTTGGCGGCGAGAGAACCATCCGAGAACGCGTTTCGGCGTTGTCAACGCAGGGCTACATCAAGTATTTCCGCAATGGGGTTGACTACGGACTGCCGTCCAGTGGCCGCACGAAGTTTGGTTACCTGTGCGTCGAAGGCATGGTCCTGCGCACACCTGCGGGAGATCCAGATCCAGCCACCGGGGAGATCACGATCCGCGAATTAGCGGTGCTCCCTACCCACTACAAGTGCCCACATTCCGGGGCGTCTCTGCCTGTCGAGAACCCGGATGTGTGGGTGTACCACGATGACTTGAACGACCAGGAGACCCTATGAGAACTGCTTACTCGGCAGTTGGCAGCGCCGTTGCCAACTACACCCACTTCCTTGCCAACTGCCCGCAGTTGGCAAACCTCTGCCAACTGAAAAACGAGGCAGGACAAGGTATTGCATCCAGTTGGCAGTTGGCAGTGCATTCTTGCGCTGCCAACTTGCCAACTGACGCAAACGCGCGTGGCCATTGGCTTTACGGAACATCTCAAGTTGGCGAAAACTCCCCCTCCTACTACGTAGGAGAGGGAACAGAGCTTCCCTCCTCCGTGCGTAGGGACGTGTCTGCCGGTTGGTATAGTGCCCCATCCCAAGTTTCTGGCCGCTCGATCCTCGCACTGGATCTTGGCACCCAAACCGGGTGGGCGCTACTGGCACACGACGACTCCCTGACCAGTGGTTCCCAATCGTTCAAGCCACAACGCTTCGAAGGCGGCGGCATGCGTTTCCTGCGCTTCAAACGCTGGCTGACTGAACTCAAGACATGCACCGATGGCATCACAGCCATCTACTTCGAGGAAGTCAGGCGGCATCTCGGGGTGGATGCCGCGCACGCCTATGGCGGCTTTCTGGCCACCCTCACTGCCTGGTGCGAGCACCACCAGATCCCCTATCAAGGTGTACCGGTCGGCACGATCAAGAAGCACGCTACCGGCAAGGGCAACGCAAGCAAGGACGAAATGGTGTCCGCAGTTGTCAAGAAAGGCTTCATGCCCGCTGACGACAACGAGGCCGATGCGCTGGCGATTCTCTTCTGGGCCATCGAGACGCAGGAGTTCTAAGCATGAAAATCAATCTGCCTCAATACCGTTGCCCCCTGGGACGCCTGCAACCGCAGACCACCGATCTGGAAGTAATCAAACAAAGCGGCTGGCGTGATCAGCACATCCTTGTGGTGGCGGAAGGTGACAAGCGACTGGACTTCGTCGAGCGTGAGATCGTGCGCAGGATCGGAGAACGGCTCTATGGAGGGAAACGTCATGACTGAGTGGACAATGGATGATGTGGCAGCACGGTTCAGTGATGCCGCCTACACAGCCCACCGACTGCCACCGGTACGCGTGCATGGCTACTTCAACTCCTGGTCGATGTTTGCGTTCCAGGTACCGGACCGTTACCCGGATCCAGATCGGCTCTACCGCCACATGCCACCTAGCCCGAAGGCCGTGGAACTCATGTTGGAGACCATGGCCTGGGTGCAGTGGCTGGAAGTCGAGCAGCGACACCTGATCTGGATGCGGGCCAAGCAGTACGAGTGGCAAAAGATCGCACGGCGCTTCGGATACTGCACCAAGACTGCCCAGCGTCGCTGGCAACGTGCTCTGCAGATCGTGGCCGACCACCTCAACGGCGTGTCGATGCCTGTCGGGGTGAGTAATTTTGAGCAAAATTGACAACGGCTGGAAGCATATGCGGAACGCTTCGGAAGGTTGCTGGTTTTGGTGCTTGCAGGGGTGTCGCATCTCGGGTGGTTTTGGCCTACAGTGACGGCTATGGTTGCGAAAGGTGCGCACGCAGCGGAGGTCGCTCAAATCAAGAGGGGTCCTTCCTTCCCAAAATCCCATGCGGGAGGCGACAGCGCGGCATTGCTCTAGCGCCAGACTGCAAACCGAGGTTTGCAGGGTTTGCAGGTTTGCACCCAGCCCACCCAACGGCCCGCCACTGTGCGGGCCGCTTCATTTTGGAATACACGAACCGAACATGCTTAACGTCGAGTACCGCAAGGTCGAGGCGCTGATTCCTTTCGCCCGGAATCCACGCACCCACACCGAAGCGCAAGTAGCCAAGATTGCCGCCAGCATCGTCGAGTACGGATGGACCAACCCGATCCTCGTCGATGGAGAACATGGGGTCATCGCCGGACATGGTCGTCTAGCCGCAGCCCGCAAGTTGGGGTTGGTCGACGTGCCGGTCATTGAACTGGGTCACCTCTCGTCCACGCAAAAGCGCGCCTACGTCATCTCGGATAATAGACTGGCGCTGGATGCCGGGTGGAACGAGGAACTGCTGGCGCTGGAACTGGCTGAGTTATCAGAGGCGGGTTATGACCTCGCGCTTACCGGCTTCGATGACGCGGAGATCGAGCAACTGCTTGCTGGCGATGTCGCCGTTGGTAATGGAGATGCACAGGATGCGGATGCGCCCGACGCGGCCGATGACGTGCCGGAAGTTTCGGCTACGCCCGTCTCGCGTGCCGGTGATGTCTGGGCTTTTGGCAAGCACCGGCTGATCTGCGGCGATGCCGCCGACCCGGCTGTGATCGCCACTCTGATGCAGAGCGAACAAGCGAAGGTCTGCTTCACTTCGCCGCCCTACGGCAACCAGCGAGACTACGTCAGCGGCGGCATTGCCGATTGGGACAGTCTGATGCGCAGTGTGTTCGCCCACCTGCCGGTGGCCGAGAACGCACAAATCCTGATTAACCTCGGGCTCATTCACCGTGACAACGAGGTGATCCCGTATTGGGATGGCTGGCTCGGCTGGATGCGCACGCAGGGTTGGCGGCGCTTTGCATGGTACGTCTGGGATCAGGGGCCGGGGATGCCCGGCGACTGGTCAGGGCGGCTGGCCCCAAGCTTTGAGTTCGTTTTCCATTTCAACCGCCACAGCCGTACACCCAACAAGATCGTCCCATGCAAACACGCCGGTCAGGATTCGCATCTGCGCCCGGATGGCTCATCCACCGCTATGCGTAGCAAAGATGGGGAGGTTGGCGGCTGGGCACATAAGGGCCAACCCACCCAAGAAACCAAGATTCCCGACTCGGTGATCCGGGTGATGCGCCACAAGGGAAAGATCGGTCAGGACATCGACCACCCCGCCGTATTCCCGGTGGCGCTGCCGGAATTCATCCTGGATTCCTACTCGGACTCTGGCGACATCGTGTTCGAGCCCTTCGGTGGCTCGGGAACGACGATGCTCGCTGCAGAGCGGACTAATCGCCAGTGTCGGTCTGTCGAGATCGCGCCCGAATACGTGGACGTCGCGGTCAAACGCTTCCAGCAGAATTTCCCGGACGTGCCGGTGACGCTGCTGGCTAGCGGCCAGACCTTCGAGGCAGTAGTCGCCGAACGACTGGCATGCGCGGCGGTGTCACTATGAGCGCGTCCTGGCTTGCCGACAAAATCGAGCAGTGGCCGATCACCAAACTGCTGCCCTACGCCCGCAATGCGCGGACGCACTCGGATGAACAGGTCGCGCAGATTGCCGCCTCGATTGCCGAGTTTGGATTTACCAATCCTATTCTGGCCGGGGCTGATGGCGTGATCGTCGCCGGTCACGGAAGGCTGGCCGCCGCCCATAAGCTCGGGCTGGAACTGGTGCCGGTCGTGGTGCTGGAACACCTGAGTCCGACCCAACGCCGTGCGCTGGTGATTGCCGACAACCGGATCGCCGAGAACGCAGGCTGGGACGAAGCGATGCTGCGCATCGAATTGGTGACGCTGCAGGACGACGACTTCGATGTGTCGCTGACCGGCTTCGACGCGGATGCGCTGGCCGATTTGCTGGAGGATGGAAACAACGATGAACAGACCGACGACGATGCCGTGCCGGAAATCACCGAGACACCGATCTCCCGTCCGGGCGATGTCTGGTTGCTCGGTGGCCACCGACTGCTGTGTGGCGACTCAACAAAAGCAGAGTGCTTCGAGCCGCTACTCCAGGGCGAGCAGGTGGACATGGTAT
>PFJY01000131.1 GCA_002784065.1 Hydrogenophilales bacterium CG_4_10_14_3_um_filter_58_23
GAACAACCGCGCTATTTACGACAAGATCGGTTTTACCGCCGCGACCACTCAGGACATCTGGAAAGATCATCCCGAAAAAGTGCTGGGCTGTACCGCCGAGTTCAGCCAGAAATATCCGAATACTGCACGCGCACTGATTATGGCGGTGCTGGAAGCATCGAAATACATTGACGACATGGCTCATCGCCGCAAGGTCGCTGAAATCATCGCTGACAAGTCCTACGTCAACTGTCCGCTGGAAGTGATCGAACAGCGTCTGGAGGGCAAGTACGAGGACGGGCTGGGCAAGAAATGGAACGACCCCAATTACATGAAGTTTTACAACGGCGGCGCGGTGAATTTCCCCTACCTGTCTGATGGCATGTGGTTTTTGACGCAGCACAAGCGTTGGGGGCTGTTGAAGGAAGACCCGGATTATCTGGCTGTCGCCAAAAAGATCAACCAGATTGAGCTGTACAAACAGGCGGCCTCGCAGGTGAAAGTACCCGTGCCGAAGGACGTGATGCGTACCAGCAAATTGATAGACGGAACGGTGTGGGACGGGAAAGATCCGAAAAAATATGCCGCCAGCTTTAAGGTGAGAGCGTGATGAAGTACCGGCGTTTTTTTGGCGAGCATCTGTTCCATCCCCTGATCGGTGCCGTCTTGTTTCTCGTGGTCTGGATGATACTGGCGCAGAGCAGCGAGGCGCTTCCCGGCCCCCTGAAGACTTGGGATTCCGCCGTAGCTCTGTTCAGCGACCCGTTCTATAACCACGGGCCGAACGATCAGGGCATCGGCTGGAACATCCTCAATTCGCTGGGGCGGGTCGGTGTCGGCTTCGGTCTGGCGGCGCTGATCGGTATCCCGCTGGGCTTCATCGTCGGGCGCGTCGAGTTCATAGACAAAATGACCTCGCCCATCATCAGCATGTTAAGGCCGGTGTCTCCGCTGGCCTGGCTACCGATCGGTCTGCTGGTGTTCAAGGCGGCGAATCCTGCCGCAATCTGGGTGATCTTCATCTCCAGTATCTGGCCGATGATCATCAACACCGCGATGGGGGTGCGCCAGTTGCCGCAGGATTACCTCAACGTGGCGCGGGTACTCAATCTGTCGGAGTGGAAGATTTTCACCAAGATACTGTTTCCGGCAACGCTGCCTTACATGTTGACCGGTATCCGTCTGGCCATCGGCACAGCGTGGCTGGTGATTGTCGCGGCGGAGATGCTGACAGGCGGCGTGGGCATCGGTTTCTGGGTGTGGGACGAGTGGAATAACCTGAACGTCGAACACATCATCATCGCGATTTTTGTGGTCGGTATCGTCGGCCTGTTGCTGGAAATGCTGCTGGTCAAGTTGGCAAAACGCTTCAGTTACTGATCGGATAGACATGAAAAATTATGTACAAGTAGAAACCGTGCAGATGTCTTTCGGGACGCGCAAAGGGGTATTTGTCGCCCTCAAGGACATCAACCTGAGCATCGCGCGCGGCGAATTCATCACCCTGATCGGCCATTCGGGTTGCGGCAAGTCCACCTTGCTGAATCTGGTGGCGGGCTTGCTGATGCCAAGCGACGGGATTTTGTTGTGCGCGGATAGAGAGATCGGCGGTCCGGGGCCGGATCGCGGCGTGGTATTTCAGAATCATTCGCTACTGCCCTGGCTTACCTGTTTCGAGAACGTACATCTGGCAGTCGAGCGCGTATTCAGTGCAACAGAGGATAAGGCGCAGCTCAATCTGCGCACCCACGAGGCGCTGGAGCTGGTGCATCTGACCCACGCCGAGCAGAAATTGCCGAACGAGATTTCCGGCGGCATGAAACAGCGCGTCGGCATTGCCCGTGCCCTGGCGATGCAACCCAGGGTATTGCTGATGGACGAGCCGTTCGGCGCGCTGGATGCCTTGACGCGCGCCCAGTTGCAGGACGAACTGTTGAAAATCGTCGCCCAAACCAACAGCACCGTCATCATGGTGACGCACGATGTGGACGAGGCGGTGCTGCTGTCCGACCGCATCGTGATGATGACCAATGGCCCTGCTGCAACGATAGGCGAAATCCTGGGGGTAGGCCTGCCGCGTCCGCGCAATCGTCTGGAACTGGCGGGCGATCCTGAATACATGCGCTTGCGCTCTGAAGTGTTGCGCTTTTTATATGAGCGTCATGCTCATCCCGAAGCCGCCTGATTATTAATTTTTTATAGGAACCATCACAATGAAATCTGCAAACAGACTGACTACACTGCCATCCCTGACGAGTATCGCGGCCATCGCCTTGCTTGCAGGCAGCACGCCGACTCGCGCCGCCGAAAACATTACCGATGCGCTAACGGGCGGCAAGGTTTCGACCAACCTGCAACTGCGTTACGAAAACGTGGTTGAAAACAACCCGCTCAAAAATGCGAAAGCCCTCACGGCGCGCCTGCGTCTGGGCTATACGACGGACACCTTCAAAGGCTTCGGCGCGATGGTCGAAGCGGAAACATTGACCGCGCTGGGCAACAAGAACTATGACAGCAAGGCCGCAGGTCAAACCGCCAATGGCTATTCTGTTGTGGCCGACCCGGAAGCCACCGAGATCAACCAGGCCTACCTGAGCTACAGTGGTCTGCCCAACACCACCGCGAAGTGGGGGCATCAGCGTATCAAGCTGGACAATGACCGCTTCATCGGCAACGTCGGCTGGCGTCAGAACGAGCAGACCTTCGATGCCTTCACGCTGGTCAACAAATCGCTGCCCGATACCACCATCACGGCGGGATACATCACCAACGTCAACCGCGTGTTCAGCGACAATGCCTTCGGCAGTGCCGGTAATCCGAATGCTGGGTCGTTTTCCGGCAACCACAAAATGGGTTCCACCATCCTTAATGCCAACTACAAGGGCTGGGGTTTCGCCGAAATAGTTGGCTATGCCTACCTGCTGGACTATGACGCGATGACCGGGTTCACCGCCAACTCCACCGATACATATGGCATCAGGTTGAAGGGCAGCGCGCCGATCGGCGGTAACAAGCTGCTGTACGCGGCGGAACTTGCGCAACAGAGCAATGCCCACGGCAATGCGACCAACTATACGGCCAACTACACCCTGCTGGAGGTGGGCGTGGATGTGACCGGGGTCGCGACATTCAAAGTGGGTTATGAGGTACTGGGTTTCGGTACGGGTGCGGCCAACACAGCATTTAAGACACCGCTGGCCACACTACACGCCTTCAATGGCTGAGCCGACCTGTTCCTGATCACGCCCAACCAGGGGCTGAAGGATACTTATGTGTCGGCTGGAACCCGGCTGGCCGACACCAACCTCGAAGCGATCTATCACGACTTCAAGGCAGATAAATCCACTCCCACTATTAACGATCTGGGCAAAGAACTCGATCTCGTCGCGACCTATGCCTTCGACAAGAACTACGCGGTTGGCCTGAAGTATGCAGACTATTCCCCTGGTGATGCGGCGGCTCTCAAGGTTGGCACCAAGAAGACCTGGCTATGGGGTGAGTTCAAGTTTTAACGGGTACACGGATTGGGCTGAGCCATTGGCTGCGTCCAATCATGCGACAAAGAATTTTGTGGAGGCATTATGGTAAACAAGAAAACACGGCTGGTGGTGATCGGCAACGGCATGGCCGGGATACGCACCATCGAGGAATTGCTCAAGATGGGGGCGGATGAGTATGAGATCACGGTATTTGGTGCCGAGCCGCAGCCCAATTACAACCGCATCCTGCTCTCGCCGGTGTTGTCGGGTGAAATGAAGTTTCAGGAAACGATACTGAACGACTGGAGCTGGTACCAGGAAAACCACATCACGCTGCATGTCGGCAAGCTGGTGACAAAGATTGACCGTCATCGTTGCGTAGTGGAAACCGCAGATGGTCTGGTCGTGCCTTATGACCGATTGCTGATAGCGACCGGTTCCAACCCGATCATGCTGCCGATACCGGGCATGAATCTGCCCGGTGTGCTGGCCTATCGCAGCATAGACGACGTGGAAAAAATGCTGATCGCTGCAAAGACTAGCAAACGTGCCGTGGTGATCGGCGGCGGGCTGCTGGGTCTGGAGGCCGCGAATGGGCTGGCGATACAGGGCATGGAAGTGGCTGTGGTGCACTTGTGCGAATGGCCGATGGAGCGCCAGTTGGACCGTGTTGGTGGCGGACTGTTGAAAGAAGCGCTGGAAAAACGCGGGATGAAGTTCTATTTGGCGCGGCAAAGCGAAGCGGTGCTGGGCGAGGATAAAGTGACCGGCCTGCGCTTCAAGGATGGCGAGGAAATTGCGGCCGATCTGCTGGTGATGGCGGCGGGCATCCGTCCGAATATCGCGCTGGCTAAATCCGCTGGCATTCATTGCGAGCGCGGCATCGTGGTGAGCGACACCATGCAGACTTATGACCCGAAAATCTATGCGGTGGGCGAATGCGTGCAGCATCGCGGGTAGGTTTACGGGCTGGTCGCCCCGCTATTCGAGCAGGCCAAGGTTGCCGCCAATCATCTGGCCGAATATGGCCGGATGCGCTACGAAGGCTCATCCGTCTCCACCAAATTGAAAGTCACCGGCATTGATCTGTTCTCGGCGGGCGACTTCAATCCCGGCGAGGGAGATGAAGAATTGATACTGCAAGATGCTGCGCGCGGTGTGTACAAGAAGCTGGTGCTGCGCGACAACAAGTTGCGCGGTGCGGTGATGTATGGCGATACGGTGGATGGCTCGTGGTATTTTCAGATGATGCGCGACGGGACGGACATTAGTGATCTGCGCGAGTACATTCTGTTTGGCCAGGGGCATCTTGGCGATTCTGGCCGTGGTGGCGCGGCCAGCGTGGCGAATATGCCGGACTCGGCAGAAATCTGCGGCTGCAACGGGGTATGCAAGGGTACGATCGTCAAGGCCATTGTCGAGAAAAAACTCTTCACGCTGGAAGAAGTGCGGGCGCACACCAAGGCTTCCAGCTCCTGCGGTTCCTGCACCGGGCTGGTGGAGGCCTTGTTGGCGAACACCCTGGGGGGTGACTACTCGACCAAGCCGAGCAAAAAGGCGTTATGCGCGTGTACCGAGTTGACCCATGATGAGGTTCGTGCAGCCATTACCAAATTGAGTCTGAAAGCGTTGCCGGACTTGATGCAGACATTAAGTTGGAAAAACCCGGATGGTTGTCACGTCTGCCGCCCTGCCCTTAATTACTACTTGTTGTCCGCATGGCCAGGTGTTTATCAGGACGATAGCCGTTCGCGTTTCATCAACGAACGGGTACATGCCAACATTCAGAAAGATGGCACCTATTCGGTCGTGCCACGCATCTGGGGCGGCGTGACCACGCCTTCTGAGTTGCGTTCCATAGCCGATATTGCCGAAAAATACAAAGTCCCCACAGTGCATATTACCGGGGGACAACGTATTGATTTATTTTCCACCTCAAGGTTAAAACCACCGGCTTTAGCCGGTTAGCTTTAGCTGCGATAATGCGCTTTCTGAATGGA
>PFJY01000134.1 GCA_002784065.1 Hydrogenophilales bacterium CG_4_10_14_3_um_filter_58_23
TACAGCATCTGCAATTTCTGCTCGTCGCTGTGCAATCTGCGCGTCACCACGCAGACGAAAAACGGCGTCAAGCGCATCGTCAAGCTCGACGGTAATCCCAATTCCACGCTCAACCGAGGCAAGATTTGCGCGCGCGGCCAAGCTGGGCTGCGCCAGACCTACGACACCGACCGGCTGAAAACGCCGCTGATCCGGGTGGAAGGTTCCGAGCGCGGCGAGATGAAGTTCCGTCCCGCCTCTTGGGAAGAAGCCTACGCCTACATCGCCAAGAAGCAGAAATCCGCCAACATCCAGCCTTGGGAATGGACCATGGTGGGCGGCTGGACCTCCTGCGTGTTCTATATGAACTGGGCGGTGCCTTTCGCGCTCGCCAACAGCATCCCGAACATCATCGCCTCGCCCATGCAGGCTTGCGTGACCAACGGTCATCTGGGCACGGATTCGGTGACCGGCAACTTCAATGTTCACGACGAGATATTGCCGGATTTCGACAACGCCAAATACATCCTGTTCGTGGCCAACAATGCCTCGATTGGCGCGGTGTCCACTTGCCGCATGGTGCGTTTCGCCCAGGGCCGCAAGAATGGCGCCAAGGTGGTGGCCATTGACCCGCGCCTGTCCGAGACAGCGTCCAAGGCGGACGAATGGATATCCATCCGACCGGGCACGGACCTGGACTTCCTGCTGGCCATGCTTAAGACCATGCTTGAAGAGGGGCTCTACGACGCCGACTTCCTGCGCCAGCATTCCAACATGCCTTTTTTGGCCTACAAGGACGCAAAGGGCCAATTGCATCTGGCGCTCGACGCCAAGGATCAACCCCGCGTGGTTCAGGAACGCAGCTCGGAAATTCGCACGGTGCCCTCATTTACCAACGAAAACGGCCTGGACGTGGAAGGCCGTCCCTGCTATCCGTCGCTCCACGCCCCGGACGGTCTGATGCTGGACGGGCACCCGGTGATGACCGTGCTCCAGGCGCAACTGGAAGAGATTCGGGCCTGCACCCCGGAATGGGCAGAGAATACCACCGGCATTTCCGCCGCCACCATTCGGCGCATCGCCCGCGAGTTCGGCGGCGCGCGTCCCGCCATCATCGACCCCGGTTGGCATGGTGGCCGTTACGGCAACATTATCATGCTGCGCCGGGTGCAAGCCATGATTCAGGCGCTGACGGGCGGCATAGACAAGCCCGGCGGCTGGATCATGAGCGGCGAGGTGCACAAGAAGCAGGCCAACATCATCAAGTCGAAGCAGGATGGCAAAGAGGCGGGACCGCCGCTTACCAGCATGGTCGGTTTGCCCTTCGCCAAGCTGGTCATCGATGTTTTCTCGAATGGCAAAAATTTCAGCCACGGCAAGCCCGGCTGGTCTTGGGCCCACACCGAACAGGAACGCGCGGCGGGGCGGCCTTACGTGATGCTGCCGGTGCTGGCGGACGTGGGCTTCAAGGAATCGGTCGAGGGCACGCTCAACTACAAGGGCGAACCCTACAACACTCGCGCGGTGTTGCTAAATGCCGCCAATCCCGTGCGCCATTACTACCCCGATTCCCGCTGGAAGGAAATCCTTTCCCACAAGAACATGGAGCTGGTCGTCGCCATCGACGTATTGCCGTGCGACACCACGGCGTATGCGGACGTGATCCTGCCCAATTCCACCTATCTGGAGCGCGGCGAACCCAATATTTACGCCAACGGCGTCAATCACGATCTGGGGCTGGTCACGCGCTATCCGGCCATCGACCCCTTGTACGATACGCGCGAGGCGCCCGACATCCTGTTGAAGATGACGGAAATCATCAGCGGCAAGACCGACGCCTTCATGGACACCGTTGAAAAACTGACCGGGCTGAACGCAGCCTCAGTCAAGAAGAAGTTGGCCCAGAAGATCAAGGACGGGGTAAAAAGTCCTTTTTCCGCCGCATACCGCGATGTGGCTTTCGAGCTGGCAGCCAAGGAGGAGGGCATCACCGTGAAGCAACTCGATACGGTATTGCGGGAAAAGGGCGTGCTGATCCTGGAAACCAAGGACCAGCTCCTGGAAAAGTACGCCATGCCCCGGAAGCTGCCGATGCCATCAGGAAGCGGTCGGGTGGAGTTTTACTCCAGTCTGTTCGACGGTCTGCGCGGCATGGGTGGCACGGCGCCGCAATTCAACGTGCTCGCTACGCATATCCCGACGGAATGCCGGAAAGGGGCTTCCGGTAGCTTGGCGGATGACGAGTTTTACTTTACCTATGGCAAGGCACCCACGGTGTCCTATGCTTCCACCAACAACAACAATCCGGTGTTGGCGGCCATCAACCAGTTCAAGAAAGACATCTACACCAACGTCTGGATACATCCGGCGCGCGCGGCGTTTCTTGGTATCGGAGAGGGGGACCCGATCCACATCACGAATTCGAAATCCGGCCAGGCCGCGAACGGTCACGCCCACATCACCCGTCTTATCCACCGCGAGGCCGTGTTTTTCTACTCCGGCTTTGGCGCCGAGAACCCGTGGCTCACCCGCTCTGTGGGGGTGGGCACCGCCACCAACAAGCTGGTTCCCTACTCGGTCGAACCCGTGACGGGAGGTTTTCGTACCCAGGAGTTCACCGTGAGAATCAAGAAGATTTCTGAGAAAGGAGCCACGGCATGACGCACTATGCAATGGTGATCGATTTGAATACCTGCGTCGGTTGCAACGCCTGCATGGCGGCCTGCGCGATGGAAAACCAGACACCCGTATGGAAGAACAAGTGGCGCACTTACGTGCCCGAGAAGGAAATCGGCACCAGTGAAATGGTGATGCGGCGCTTTTTCCCGCGCCTGTGCAACCACTGCGACAACCCGCCGTGCCTGACCGTGTGCCCGACCGGCGCCACCTACAAACGGCCCGACGGTATCGTCATGATCGACCCGGATCGCTGCATGGGTTGCCGCGCCTGCGCCATGGCCTGCCCCTACGACGCGCGCTACGAGGTGACCTACGATGACATCAAGACTGGCAAGGAGTTCTACGGCGAGCTTCAGCGCACCAGCCCCGGCATGGACAAGTGCTCGTTCTGCGCCCACCGCCTCGACAAGGGGATGAAACCGGCGTGCGTGGAAACTTGCGTCGGCTCGGCGCGCCAGTTCGGCGACCTGGACAACCCTGCCGACCCGGTCGCGCAGATGGTGATGAGCGGGGTGGCGCAGCCGCTCATGCCGCACCTGGGAACCAGGCCGAATGTGTACTATATCGACGACATGAAGCGGAAGGGTTAAGACATGGATACCATGACCTATACAACGCAAAGCCTCTGGACATGGTGGATCGCCATGTACCTGTTCTTCGGCGGCTTGGGTGCAGCGACCCTGTCGATCAGCTTCCTCACCGACATGTACTGCCGTCCGCACCGCAAGCTCGTTTTGTGGGGCGCGCTATCCGGCGTGGTGATGCTCGCCCTCAGTTCGGCGGTGCTGTTCGGCCACCTGCTGCACCACACCGCAGTGATTTACGTGCTCAACCCGTTGGTGCTGTTTTACCAGCCCCATGCCTGGATCGCCTGGGGCACCCAGTTCATACTGTGGATGATGGTGTGGGGCCTGCTCTACGCGCTGCCCTACCTGCGTGAAACGCCGCTGTTCATGCGCATGCCGCTGGTCGGATCGCTGTTGAAGACGAGTCTGGCGGAATGGCTGTCCGGCTGCTGCATGAAGCGCCGCCGCATCGTCGGCTGGCTTGCCACCATCAACGGCATCGGTATTACGGTGTATACCGGCCTGTTGCTCCAGTCCTTCCCGGCGGTGGCGCTGTGGCACAACCCCGGTGTGCCGCTGCTGTTTACGGTGTCGGCGTTCTCGACCGCGTTCGCCTATTTGCTGGTGCTACTGAACGTGTTCATCCTGGACGAGAACGATCAGGACATCCGCCACCGCTACGAGCGTTTCGACGTGATCCTGATCGCCACCGAACTGGTGATCCTGTTCTCGTTCTTCAACTACACGTTGTCCGGCTCGGAATCCGGCTACCGCTCGGCGCAGTTGTTGTGGAACGACTTCGGCTGGTTAATCGGCTTCATTGGCTTCGGTCTGATCGTGCCGTTCTTCCTCGAACTCAAGGGCGTGATCAGGGGCTGGGGCAGCCGCTTTCCTACTGTGGCAGCGGGGCTGCTGGTGCTGATGGGCGGCTACATGTTGCGGCACTATTTCATGTATGCCGGCGTCTACGCCTATCCGTGGTAACGGGAGGGGTGAACGCCTCTCCTGAAACCCTGCGGCTGCTTTCCGGTCTGCTGGCGAGCCCTGGCAGCGGTTCGCTGGCGGTGTTGCGCGAACTGGCTGGGGAGCACGCCTGGTTGGCCGAGCCGGTTGCGGAGCTGGAACAAACGCGGCTGGATGAGTGGCAGTCGGAGCACGGTCGCCTGTTCATCTCCGGCCACCCGAAAACCGTCTGTCCGCCGTTCGAGTCGGCGTTTTTGGGCGGAGCGATGTTCGGCGATGCCTGCGACCAGCTCGGCGATTTGTACCGCCGCATCGGCCTGCAGGCCGATGAAGGCGTGCCGCCAGATTATCTCGGCACCTTGCTGGAGTGTGCCGCTTATTTGCGGGAGCAACCCTGCGGCCACAGCAGTGAATTGTTGCAGGAATTGTGGCGCGAGCATGTCGCTCCCTGGGTGCCACGGTACGGCACGGTATTGCAACAGGAAAGCCGGCTGCTGCTTTACCGGCAGCTCGGTCAGCAGCTTGCGGACCTGTCAGATGAGTGATTCCGCCTGGAAGCTGGGGGCGCTGCCCAACAGCGCCGACCCGACGGTGATCGCCGCAGTGGGCGACTGCTTCAAAGATATCTACCGCGATTATTTCAGCAGTGAATTCCTGGCCAACCACGACCTGCCGGTGGAAGTCCGCGCCTTCCGCCGCAGCGATGGCTGGTGCGTGTTCCTGCTGCTGACGCCGTGGATGATGGCGCGGGTGTTCTTGCCCGAGCGCGATCCCGGCCTGGGCGTTCCGACCGGCTGGAGCGCCGCCGAGCGCGCCATTGCTTCCTTCCTCGTGATCGGCCCGCTGCTCGACTTCGCCATTCTGGGTAGCGAGCAGAAGGCGCATCTCAACTACTTGCCCGAACTCGGACATTTCCTGCTACAGCCGCTGGTGCAGTCGATGGAGCAGTTCGAATCTGCCGATGCGGTGTTCGCCGCCTGGGACGACGTCATTAAAACCCGCGACCGGGTGATGGAAGAACAGAAGCGGGAATGTGGCTGGCAGAAGGAAGTGTCGCGCCGGGAATTTTTCGCCCGGCTGGCGGGAAA
>PFJY01000049.1 GCA_002784065.1 Hydrogenophilales bacterium CG_4_10_14_3_um_filter_58_23
AGCCCAGCTAAATGGCTCTTCGCGGAGCCCAGCTAAATGGCTCTTCGCGGCTCTGGAAGCGCGCCCGGTATTTCGGATCACAGGTGCAACGTGCGTCAAGGGGATACCCATTTTTCAGCAATATGATCTGGATATCCATGACGTTCGTTCCCGTCGGCCCGGTCATGAAATGGCTGTGCTCCCCGGACAGGTTATCGAGTTGTTGAAAGAATCCATAGGAGTTGTTGTCGTCAAGGTAGGCGGCAGGCCCCATGCCAAACCGGTGCGCGCGTCCGGCCGTGTTACCGTCGACCAGTGCGCCAGCGGCATCCGTCGGACCATCGCCGCCATCCGTGCCGGCGGAAAGCAGGGTTACCCCGGATTGCCCGGCTATCTCCAAGGCAAAAGCCAGGGCAAGTTCCTGGTTTCTACCGCCTTTTCCCGATCCCCTAACGGTGACCGTGGTTTCGCCGCCAAACAGCAGGCAGCGCCGTTCGCCCGCTTTTAAACCGGCTTGTGTCATGCGTGCGGTAAGCGCCAGGAAGCGTGCCGCGTTGCGTGCTTCCCCCTGAAGCTCAGCGGTGACGATCTCAGCAGCAAACCCGAGTTGCCGGGCCTTTTCCTGCGCTGCCGCCAGAGCTCGACCAACCCCGGCGATAATCACGTTACGGGTTCCGTGCAGGCAGGGGTCGCCGTCTTTTACCGTTTCGGGCGCAAGGGCGGCGATGCCCCGTTGCAGATAATTCATGACGCGCAAAGGGGTCTTTTCCGTCAGACCGTATTTCTCGATCATGGACCAGGCATAGTCAAAGCTTGATTCGTCCGGCGCGGTCGGTCCGGAAGCGATGACGTCGAGCCGGTCGCCGATCACGTCGGAAAGGATCATCGTCAGCATCTGCGCCGGGTAGGCGGCTTGCGCGAGCCTGCCGCCTTTGACCGCTGAAAGATGCTTGCGCACGGCATTCAGTTCGCCGATGGTCGCGCCGGCTTTCAGCAGCAAAGTGGTCACTTCCTGCTTGTCTTGCAGCGTCACCCCTGCAGCCGGTGCGACCAGCAGCGCTGACGCGCCGCCCGAGAGCAGGCAAATTACCAGCGTCCTTTCGTCCGCGGCACGCGCCATCTCCAATATGCGCTGCGCGCCCTCCACTCCGGCCTCGTTCGGCACCGGGTGGGAAGCCGCGATCTGCCCAACCCTGTCCAGGCTCGCCGCGTGACCCTCTTTCACAATAATCAGCCCGGCGGAAATCCGTTCGCCGAGCAACGCTTCTATGGCCAATGCCATGCGCGCCGTGGCCTTCCCCGCACCGACCACAACGATGCGGCTAAAGTCTTCCAGCGGGTACGCGGCACCGGCAACAGTCAGGCAGTCGTTCTCAAGCTTTGCGGCGTTGAGCACGGCCTGGTAGGGATCGACTGCGGCTAGAGCAGCGCTAAAAATATGGGTAAGAATGGATGCCGGCGTTTCTTCTCCGGCATCCCCGGCAGATAGCAATTTCAGCACCGCTTCGTTCCAGCCCTGCGGGCCGGGGCTTTGCGTCTTCATCAGCCCGGCTATGGCGATGCGGGAATCGAAGCTTCCGTCCTCGTGCCGGATCAGCACCGGGCGGTCCACAGCCTGGAGCAAGGGCAGGTCGTTCAGACTGTCGCCCAGGCCGATGCTGTAGATTTCTCCATACTCGCGCTCGTAGAGCGTCTTCAGGGTTTTCACGGCAAGGCCCTTGTCGTGTTTGCCCATGATGTGGAAAACCCGCCCCTGGGTCCAGTGCAGGCCGGCGTCTTCTATGGCTTGCAGAAAACGCGCGTCAGGCACGCCATCGAAGACGAAAGGCTCGTCGAAATCACGCTGCTTGGACAGGATCGCGTCATCGCAAGAGAGGCCTGTCAACTCGGCGACCTCCTCCACCGTCATGTCGGCAAAGCCGCGTACGCTTGCCCCCAGCCGTTCCCGGAGAGCAACGAAGTGGCGCCTGATCTCTGCGTAGGGCGTGCCGAGCGTGATGCGCTGATAGCCGGCCACCGAGTCAACCAGCGCGGAGAAGTAGCCCTGCGGAATGAAGATTCCGCCACCGTTTTCGGTAATGAACGGGTGGAAGTTGTGCATGCGCTGGCGACAAGCTTCGATTTCAGCACGCGTTTTGCTGGAACAGAGAACCAGCGGAACGCCGTGCGCCTGGATCAGGCTCAAGGCCGGCAGCGCGTCATTGAAGGAGTATCTCACCGCATCGAGCAAGGTTCCGTCCAGATCGCTGAATATGAGTGTTTTCCGCATGATTCTCATCGGTGTTTTAAATGGGCTTGCTGACGACATAAACATTCTCCAGCTTGAAACGGGTTTTAAGCCAGTTACGAATGCGGGCCTTGATCGTACCAGAAATAAGCTTTCGTGCTTCCAGATAAACGATCAGGGTGTCATCAGACGTGGCGGCACTAGAAGCCGCATTACTCGACGGCGTGCTCTTGCCGTGTGAAATGATTACATTTTTCAAATCCGGGTACTGAGCGTGCAACTCTTCACGGACCTGATCGAATTCATTCAGTCGTTCTGTTTGCTTGCGCTGCTCATTCTGTTGGTTGCGGATGGTGTCTTCCAGTTGCTGAATTCTGGTATTTTTGGCTTCCAGAAAATGCAGGCTATTGCGGTAAAGGTCCTGCTGCATTTCGGTTTTTATCAGGCTCAAATCCATGCGGTCATCCTGCTGCAAGGCATGCACTGTCAATTTCGCAGAGCCAAGCTGATGTTGGTCAAGCTGTGTATTGAGACGCTCCAGCGTACCCTTGTCCAGTGCCTTGCCAGCGACAGTCAGGGTGATTTCCCGGCTGACCGGGTTGATGGTTTTTTCCAGGATGAACAGATTCTTTTCAGTACGCCTCATCGTTTCCAGATATCGGTTCACCTCAGTTTTGAACACTTCGTGCTGAACAAGCTGAAAGGCCAGATAAACACTGGGAACGATGGTGAGCATGATGGCTGCAGTAATAATCAGCCGTGCCTGTTTCTGGCTGGCAGCTGAAGGAAAGCTATGCCTTGGCAGCCGCAGCAATTTGGTAAGCAGCAGCGCTGACAGGGCAATGTAAACAGCATTGATGGTAAACAGATAAAACGCACCGAGAAAAAATGTGGGCTGGCCTGTGGCAATGCCATAACCGGCAGTACATAGAGGCGGCATCAGGGCAGTGGCAATGGCAACGCCGGGAATGACATTGCTTTTCTCCCTGCGGGTCACCGCGATAATGCCGGCCATGCCGCCAAACAGGGCAATTAACACATCCCACAGATTGGGCGCGGTGCGTGCAAGCAGTTCGGATTGCGCCTGAGTCAGGGGGGTAAAGAGAAAGTAGAGGGTTGAGGTCAGCAAGCTCAGAAAAACGAACACGCCCAGGCTGCGAACCGACTGGCGAATCAGATGGAAATCATCTACCCCTGCCCCGTAACCAATCCCCATGATCGGGCCCATCAGGGGGGAGATGAGCATGGCGCCAATGATGACGGCAGTGGAGTTGACGTTTAGGCCAATGGATGCCACCAGGATGGCAAACATCAGAATCCACAGGTTAGTTCCACGGGTTTTGACGCCCTGGCGTATGCTGGCCTCAATGTCGCCCGGCTCGTCCATGTCCCCGCGCAGATCAAAGAGTTTGCGTAATTCGCGTAAAAACAGGTGTTCACGGGTCATGGCGGGTTTTCATAAGTCTCAGGGTGTTTAAAAGGCGTGCCGGAACAGCGGCGCACAGTGTTTTGAGCCGCAGACAACGCTTTATTTCAACGTCGCCAGATAGGCGGCAAACTCCTCGCGCAAATCTTCATGTTTCAGGCCAAAGGCCACCTGTGCCTTGAGGTAACCCAGCTTTGAGCCGCAATCGTAACGGGTGCCGTTGAAGCGATAGGCCAATAATTTCTCTTCCTGCAGCAGCGCGGCGATGCCATCCGTCAACTGGATTTCGCCCCCCGAACCCGCCTGCGCTCGCGCCAAATGGTAGAAGATGCGCGGTGTCAGAATATAGCGGCCGACCACCGCCAGAGTGGAAGGCGCCTCTTCCGGGCGAGGTTTCTCAACGAGGCCGTTCACCTGCTCCACGCCCGGTTCCAGATAGGTTGCGCTGACGATGCCGTACTGGCCCGTTTGTTCGCGGGGCACGTCCTGTACGCCCAGCACGGAACACTGGTGGCGCTCGTACACATCCACCATCTGCTTGATGACAGGGGGCTCGCCATCGATCAGGTCATCGGCGAGAATCACCGCGAAAGGCTCGTCCTGCACGACCGGCTGTGCGCACAGCACGGCATGACCCAGTCCGAGCGCCTCGGACTGGCGGATGAAGATGCAGTTCACGTGTTTCGGGATAACATCCTGCACCGCGCGCAGCAACTCATGCTTGCCGCGAGCCGCGAGCTCCGCTTCCACTTCATAAGCGGTGTCGAAATGATCTTCAATTGCGCGTTTGTGGCGCCCGGTGATGAACACCATATCGGTGATCCCGGCCGCCACCGCTTCTTCCACCGCATACTGGATCAGCGGCTTGTCCACCACCGGCATCATCTCCTTGGGGCTGGCCTTGGTGGCAGGCAGGAAACGACTGCCCAGACCGGCCACCGGGAATACGGCTTTGGTGATTCTTTTCATCAATTGTGCCTCCTTATTTTGGTTCGGATAAAATCAGGTCCGAAAGCGGTTTCATGGCGGCTTCCTTGTCCCTGACCCCGATCTCATCGAGCACCTGAGCGAGGCTCCTGTTCAGGTTGTCCAGCACCTCGTCCGGCAGTCGATTGAGGGCTTCCGGAAGTACGCCCCGCACTGGCTGCGGAGCGCCTGCGACAATTCGCATCCCTTCTTCGGTGAGGAACAGGCGGACTATCCGCTGGTCAGGGTCATTGCGCTCCCTTCGAATCAGGTTGCGTTTCGCCAACTTGTCGAGCAGGTTGCTTGCCGTCGAAAGATGCAGTGACATGGTCTTGGCGAGATCGGAAACCCGCTGTCCGGGATGTCCCGCCACCTCTCTCAGCGCCCACAACTGGGCTCCGCTCAGCCCGCATTGATCCTCGATCCGGCGGAAGTGCTGCTGCGCCGAACTGACGATTTGACGGAATTTTTTCAGCGATTCCAGCGATTTCTCGCGCAAACCGGATTCCTGGGTGGCCTTCATGCGGGTTCGAGTCGATTCGTTTTCCAAAGGGGAATTATAAATATATTGGCTCTTTTCGCAAATCGTGTTGTCGTCTGATCCGAAGGATCACCCTGT
>PFJY01000143.1 GCA_002784065.1 Hydrogenophilales bacterium CG_4_10_14_3_um_filter_58_23
AATCTGGATCACCCCGCCGATAGCATCGGAGCCATACAAATGGCTGGCCGGGCCGCGCAGGATTTCGATGCGCTCGACCTGGTCGAGGGGAATGTTTTCCAGTGCCGTCGCCCCGGTGGTGGCGGAACCGAGGCGCATGCCGTCCACCAGCACCAGGGTGTGGCCGGCGTTGGCGCCGCGCAGGTAAACCGAAGCGGTGGCGCCAAAGCCGCCAGTAGCGGAAATTTCCACGCCGGGCTGGGTTTGCAGCAATTCCGCCAGACTGAACTGGCCGGCCTGGCGAATCTGTTCCGCAGTCATTACCGTGACGTCGCCCAGCGAAGCGCGCAGGGTCTGGGGAGTGCGTGTGGCGGTCACCACCACGTCGTCGAGGCGATAGGCGGGAATTTCCTCGGCGAAAGCCGCAGGCGCCAAAATAGCAAGAGAGATCAGACTAAGCTTGAAGGAAGATTTCATGATGGTTCCATTGTTCGGCATGCGACCCCGCATACCGTGAGTTAGGCGCAATGAAAACACCGCAGGAATGGCGTATGACAACCACTTCGGCACCGCAACCCCGCAGTATTTCCGTATCGGTTTCAGGCCGGTCTCCGGGCTCGTGAAAAAACGCACCGCCTTCCCATGGCTTAAGCCACAGTGGCATGTTGATACGTTCGCGCTCACTTACCGTTGCGGGGGCAGCACAGGCTTTGTCCATTGCTGGGCTCACCTGTTTCCCGTTTAACCCGTCCGCCGGAAGGCGGAACAGGCACCTAAAACTTAGGCGAGCATTCTACCATACAATCCCGCACGAGCCGGTTCTATGGCTCGTAGCGGGTTGGAGTCCCCTTGTGGGGCAAAAGCACTTCCGCCTGTCATCACCACTTTCGGACAACAAACAAATAGTCAGCCAGTAAATTCCCCGTTCGGAACATTTTGATGGATAGCGCTCTGACACCGGTCATTATTTCCCGAACAGGAAATTTTTCTTGCATTCTCATGGCCCAGTGGCGATAATTTCCCGAACAGGAACATCATGACCACGATCATCGACACCCCCACCTCACTCGGCCAAGCAGCGCGTACCGCACGCAGGCAACTGGGCCTCACGCAACCGCAGCTGGCACTGGCGGCCGGCGTGGGCGTGCGCTTCATCGTCGAATTGGAAGCCGGCAAACCCACTCTCCGCCTGGAAAACGTCCTCCGTGTGCTGCACGCACTCGGCGGTATTCTTGTCGTGGATGCCCTGCCATCTGGCGCCGAGAAGCAATAAGGTGGTTCGACAGCTCGAGGTCTGGTTGTTTGACACGCACATCGGCGCGCTGGCGCAGATCGATGGCCGACTGAGTTTTTCCTATGCGCAGGACTGGCTCACCACGGCCAATGCGATCCCGTTATCGCAATCGCTCCCCCTGCAAGCCGAGCCCTTCGATGATCGCGCAACACGCCCCTACTTCGCAGGACTTCTACCGGAGGGTGACAAGCGCAAGCTGATCGCCCAGACACTACACGTCTCCCGTCAGAACGACTTCGCCTTGCTTGATGGCATTGGGGGGGAATGTGCCGGGGCAGTGACCTTACTGGAAGCCGGTCAGACACCTAAAGCGCCCGATTCACCCAATGTCGTGCGCTGGCTGGATGAGGCGGAGTTGTTGCGCCTTCTCGATGAAATGCCGAAGCGACCGATGCTCGCTGGGGAGGAAGGGTTGCGCCTGTCCCTGGCTGGCGCGCAGGACAAGCTGCCGGTAGTCGCTGAAGGCGAGCGTATTGGGTTGCCACTGTTCAACACGGCCAGCTCCCATATTCTCAAACCCGCGATTGCGAGTGTAGAGGGCAGCGTATTCAATGAGGGCTTCTGTCTGGCACTGGCCGATGCCCTGAAACTGGATGCCGCCAAAGCCAACATCCATCTGGCCGGTGACCGTCACTACTTGCTGGTAGCGCGCTACGACCGGCAGATTTCCGCCGAAAATCGGCTCCCGCGACTGCACCAGGAGGATTTCTGCCAAGCCTTGGCCGTGGCGCCAGAATACAAGTACCAAAACGAAGGCGGCCCGAATCTGGCGCAAGCCTTCGATCTGTTGCGGCGGACCACTCGACCGAGCGCGCCACACATCCTGAAGCTGCTGGACTTCGTGATTTTCAATGCGCTGACTGGCAACCACGATGCCCACGCCAAGAACTTCTCGCTGCTCTACACCTCGCGCGGCACCGTGCTGGCGCCGCTCTACGATGTGCTGTCCACGGCGGTCTATCCCAACCTGACCGACAAGATGGCGATGAAGATCGGTGGTAAAACCCGTTTCACCGAGGTGCAGGCCCGTCATTGGGAGGGATTCGCGACCGAAGCAGGCCTTTCGCCGGCTCAAGTCAAAAAACGCATTTTGGACATCGCCAAGCGCCTGCCCGAATTAGCGCGCAAGACACGGGCAACTTTCGAGGCGGAAGGCAACGGGCACGCCATCCTTGGACAGATCGTAGCGCTGATTGAGCAGCGGTGCGCGCTGACAATCCGACGCCTTACTGAACCAGATGCGGGCGAAACCGTAAAAACAAGCAGCGGCTAATTCCATTTCCCGTTAAAAAAATGATTTTGTAGGAACGGCCTTGGCCGCGATAACTATCATATCGCGGCCAAGGCCGCCCCTACGGGATGCAATAATTATTCGCGTTTTTATTGAGAAGTGGATGGTCAACGAGCGCATCGAGAAGCCCGAGACCCCAAAATATTTGAGCCTGGCGCCTTTAATCTCCTGCTCATCCAATGGGAATTTTCCCTGAATTTTGCTATTGTTCGCCCATGTTGAAGGATGCCATCGATTTATCCACCCTGCACCGCGTATTAGTCATCAAACTGCGCCATCACGGCGACGTGCTGCTGACCTCGCCGGTTTTTAGCGTGCTGAAGAACCACGCCCCCCATCTGGAAATCGACGCACTGGTTTATCAGGACACCGCGGAAATGCTGAGCCTCCACCCCGCCATCAGCCAAGTGCACACCATCGACCGGAAATGGAAATCCGCCGGGGTTTTTACTCAGGCTAGAGCCGAATGGAAACTGCTGTCAGCGCTACGGGCGAGGCGCTACGATCTGATCATCCACCTGACCGAACATAACCGGGGGGCCTGGTTAACCAGGCTACTCGGTGCACGCTATGGCGTCGTCGAGAAACTGCGCGGCAAAGGCCGGTTCTGGTACAACAGCTTCAGCCACCACTACCCCATTCCCATCGGTCGCTGGCGCCACCGTGTGGAGCTCAACCTGGACGGTCTGCGCCGCATCGGGGTCTATCCCACCGAGCAAGAGCGGCACCTCACGCTGGTTCCCGGCGAGGAAGCAGAAACCTTCATCGACCAGGCACTCGAACAACATGGTTTGCGGGGAAAGTCGTTTCTCCATCTGCACCCGACTTCGCGCTGGCGATTCAAATGCTGGCCCGAGGAAAAAATGAGTGAACTGATCGACACCCTGCAGCAGGAAGGGCATCGAGTGGTGCTGACCGCCGGACCAGGCACCGACGAAATGGCTGCGGTAAAACGCATCACGGCCTCCCTGTCTGCGCCCGTGACAGACCTGTCTGGCCGCCTGTCACTCAAACAGCTTGCGGCGCTCACCGCCAGAGCGCAAGCCTTCATCGGCGTGGATTCCGCCCCTATGCATATCGCCGCCGCCATGGGAACACCCACGGCGGTCCTGTTCGGCCCCAGCGGAGACCCGGAATGGGGACCATGGCAGGTGCCCCACAAGATCATCACCTCAAACCACACCTGCCGCCCTTGCGGCAACGACGGCTGCGGCGGCGGGAAACTCAGCGAGTGCCTCCAGACCATCAGCGTGGCGGAAGTGCTGGAGGCAGTGCACAGCCTGCCGTTGCAGGGGCGCGGAAACTGCTGAAGATCGCCCTCGTCCGCCAGCGCTACACCCCCTTCGGCGGGGCGGAGCGCTTCGTCGCCAATGCCGTGCGCGCCCTGCGTGCCGAGGGCGCATCACTGACTATCGTCACCCGCCACTGGCCTGGCGGGGAAGAATTCTCACCCCTGATCTGCAACCCCTTTTACCTCGGCAGCCTGTGGCGCGACTGGAGCTTCGCCCGCTGCGTCTGCCGTATTTTGGAAAAGAAGGATTTCGACCTGGTACAGTCGCACGAGCGTATCACCTGCTGCGACATATACCGCGCCGGCGATGGCGTTCACCGCGAGTGGCTGACCCAGCGCCGGCGTGTGCTCGGCCCGCTGAGCCGGCTCGGCATCGCCCTCAATCCCTACCACCGCCACGTGCTCTCCGCAGAAAAAAAGCTGTTCGCCAGCCCACAACTCAAGGCGGTGATTTGCAATTCGAACATGATCAAAGAGGAAATCCAGCGCCATTTCGGAATTCCTGAAGAAAAGCTGCACGTCATTTACAGCGGCGTTGACCTGGATGCGTTTCACCCCGGGCTGCGGGAACTCCACCGCTCCGCAGTGCTCGCGCAATACCACATTCCCGCCGACGCCACAGTCTTTCTCTTCGTCGGTTCCGGCTTCGAACGCAAGGGCCTGGCCACTGCGCTTCGCGCCCTGGCCGACCTGCCCGCATCCGCTCATTTGCTGGTGGTGGGCAAGGACAAGAAGCTCGAACGGTTTCGCCGCCTGGCGAATCAATTGGGGGTAGAGGGCAGAACCCGGTTCCTGGGCGGACAGGAAAACGTGCAGCCGTTTTATGGCGCAGCCGATGCTTTTGTCTTGCCCACGCTCTACGACCCCTTCCCCAATGCTGCGCTGGAAGCTTTTGCCTGCGGCCTGCCGGTGATCACCAGCACCAAGAGCGGGGCAGCGGAATTGATCCGCGAGGGGGAAAACGGCTTCGTCCGCGACGCACTGGATGTCGCAGGATTTGTCGCCGCAATGAGACAGATTGCCGCGCAGTGTATTGCCCCCTACAGCGCGCCCTCACGAGACACCGTGGCAGCACTTTCTCCCGCTGCCATGAGCAGCCGGCTGTTCGCCCTTTACCGGGATTTGCTCAATGACGCAGTATTTTCCAATTCAGGTATGAGCCTGAAGCGGTGTCGATCCGGGTGATTCAATTGTTCAGATTGACCGGGTTAAAAAAAGAAAAATTTAGGCTCTTTTCGCAAATCGTGTTGTTATCGGCAACCGACCCGGCACAACACCAATAACCATCGATG
>PFJY01000057.1 GCA_002784065.1 Hydrogenophilales bacterium CG_4_10_14_3_um_filter_58_23
GAGGCAGGGATTGCGCCGGGAAACATCACCGGCTTCGCCGCCGTGACCGGCAAGGGCGTGCAGGGCGAGATCGACGACCGGTTCTGCCGGCTCGGCTCCCCCGCCTTCCTCATGGCGCAGGGGCTAAAAACCAGCGAGGACACCGTCACCCGCCTCCAGCAACAAGGCAAAACCGTGGTAGCCGTCAGCGACGAGGAAAACATCCTCGGCTACCTCGCCATCGCCGATACCCTGCGCGCGACATCGGCCAGCGCCGTAGCGCGATTGCAAGCGATGGGCATCGAGGTCGTCATGCTCACCGGCGACAATGCCGCCACCGCCCGCGCCATCGCCGCGCAGGCAGGCATCAGCCGCTTCCTCGCGGAGGTGCTGCCGCAGGACAAGGCGGCGGAAATCCAGAAGCTCAAGGGGCTGGGCAAAGTGGTCGGCATGGCCGGCGACGGCATCAACGACGCGCCGGCGCTGGCGGCGGCGGACGTGAGTTTCGCCGTCGGCAGCGGCGCCGATGTCGCCATCGAAACCGCCGACGTCACGCTGATGCGCAACGACCTGACGAGCGTGGCCGATGCGATTGACCTGTCCCGCGCCACCCTGAGAAAAATTCGCCAGAACCTGTTCTTCGCTTTCATCTACAATGTGCTTGGCATTCCGCTGGCAGCGCTGGGCATGTTGAATCCGGTGATCGCCGGCGCGGCGATGGCGATGAGCTCGGTGTCGGTGGTAAGCAACTCGCTGCTGCTGAAACGCTGGAAACCGGGAAACTGAATTTGTTGGGCACAGGTGCCCAACCTACATGGCTGTGGCAAAGGCTTTTATTGAAGGAGCAAATGAAATGGAAAAAATCACCCTCACCGTCAAAGGCATGACCTGCATGGGCTGCGTGAAGAGCGTCAAGAACGTGCTGGAGCCGATTCCCGGCGTCGCCGGCGTGGGCATCACCCTGGACAACGGCCAAGTGACGATCAGCTATGACGCCGCCAAAGCCGGTCTGGATCAGTTCAAGGCCGCGATCCAGGATGCCGGCTATGAAGTTGTCAGCAAGGGCTGAAAATTTGTGCCGTATTCTTCATCATGAGCGCCGTGCGATTTAATGCTCTAAAATGAACCTATTCGACTTTGCTCCTCTGTTCGACCTCGCCCATGGCTTTTCACCCATAATGGCAGTCGGAGCTTTTTTTCCGTTCCTCAAAAAAGAAAAAGAAGCCACCGCCATCAGCCGGGGCAAGCTCTTGGCTATTAATCAGGCTGCCTACCATTTCCTTGAAGTTCGAGGCATTGAGAATTTCAAGGTCTACACCATTGCCTATGACGAGCAACCGGTGGTATTGATTCAGGTCGCGCCACAAAAGAAACTGCGTTTCTCCAATATTATCGAAATTCAAATCAGGAAGTTTATTCGAGACAACTTATCGATCGAGGTACCTGCAATATTCTGGCGCTTCAAAACTGATTACAGCGAAGTTCCAGGACCAGAACAAGCCGATTATGAATTCGACGAGCAGCCGCATTATCCGCAGGACCAGAATCAGAATCCGGCTACAGAACAGGAGCAGACTGCTTTACTGGAACAGGCAAAAGCCGTGGGAGAACCTCTGGAACAAGACAGTGTTTTTCAGATTCCGCCACATTTGGCAGTTAACGATTTGCAAGTGGAGGAAATCTCCATGGGCGAGTTCGATGAATTCCTGAAGGGCGCTTCCCGCAACGAAAAAAAGGATGAACAATTATGACCAGCAAGAATGAAACTTCAATGGAACAGCGCATCCTGCGCGTAATGCGCAAAGTGCTGGCGAGTGTCGTCAAGGACACCACTCCACAACCCGGCATGTATCATCCCCTGTCTCAGCAAACCATCGAAGACATCAAGGCCTGCTTCGCGCTGATCTCGGCAAGGGAAATGGAGTTGGCCAAGGAAGCCGGCATCGCCGAGGAAAGGCCCCACTTCAGCGACGACACCAGTAAAGCCAAGGTCGTGCCGATCAGCCGATCCAGCCTGAAGAGCGTCAAGCCGAAAGAATAAGCCACTTCACGGGTTTCAAATCATAGCCAGAGCCTTTCTCGTTTGCCTCCTCTCCCGCTTGCGGGGGGATTGAGGTGAGGGAAGCCCTCCGAGGGGAACGCCACCCTCATCCCAACCTTCTCCCAGAGGGAGAAGGGGCAATGGTGAAAGACGCTGGCTTTGATTTGCTTGTTAATATTGGCGGTGTTTCACGCAGTACAGCTTGGTTTTGGTCTTGTCATACTCGATCAGGAAACTGCCGTGTGCCGACCGTAGCACGGTGTCACCCGAAAACGGCAGATAGCTGACCCCTCTTATCTCCAGCATCTTTTTCCTGGCCGTATCGAGTTTTTCCTTGAATATCACGCCCAGAAAGACATAACGACTGCTCTCTGTACTGACGTAAATGTCTGTCAGCTCCAGATCATAGAGCTTCTGCGCCGGGTCCGGCTTGAACCAGTAGGCTTCACCTTCGGTCTTGTAAGGGTTCTTGTAGAAACGGATCAGGTAATCCTTGAAGTAAACGGGATCGATCTGGTCGTTGCACAGCAAAGCGCTGACTATCACCGGCTCGAAGGTGGTAGGTGCCGCGAGCAATGAGACCGGCGTCGATCCCAGAACTGCCAGCATCAGGAACAGGAGTTTCCTACCCATGTTCAACTGGCCCATGTTCAACTGGCGCGCCGCCCCCACAGATCATGGGCATCGGCATCGGTGATTTCTACCTCGACGAAATCGCCGGGTTTCAGATTGTCCGCCTCCTCGATATAGACCAAACCATCGATCTCGGGCGCATCCGCCGCACTGCGGGCAACCGCGCCCTCTTCGTCCACTTCATCTACCAGCACAGTGAGGGTCTGGCCGATCTTGCGCTCCAGCTTGGCCGTGCTGATTTCTTCCTGCAATTCCATCAGCCGCGCCACGCGTTCTTCCTTCACCTCTTCCGGCACCGCGCCGGGCAGGGCGTTGGCCGTCGCCCCTTCCACCGGCGAGTAGGCGAAGCAGCCGACGCGATCCAGTTCCGCCTCACGCAGAAAGTCCAGCAGCAGCTCGAAATCGGCCTCGGTCTCGCCGGGAAAGCCAGCAATGAAGGTGCTGCGTATCGTTATTTCAGGGCAAACCTCGCGCCAGCGGCGGACCCTGGCCAGCGTGTCCTCGATGTCGCCGGGCCGCTTCATCGCCTTGAGAATGCGCGGGCTAGCGTGCTGGAGCGGCACGTCGAGGTAAGGCAGTATCTTGCCCTGCGCCATCAGCGGAATCACTTCGTCCACATGGGGATAGGGATAGACGTAATGCAGCCGCACCCACACCCCGAATTCGCCCAGGGCGCTCGCCAGCTCGGTCATCCGGGTGCGCAGAGGGCGGCCGCCCCAGAAGCCGCTGCGGTACTTGACATCCACGCCGTAGGCGCTGGTGTCTTGGGAGATCACCAGCAATTCCTTCACGCCGGCCTTCACCAGATTTTCCGCTTCCTGCATCACCTCGCCGACGGGTCGGCTGACCAGATCGCCGCGCAACGAGGGGATGATGCAGAAAGTGCAGCGGTGATTGCAGCCCTCGGAAATTTTCAGGTAAGCGTAATGCTTCGGCGTGAGCTTGATGCCCTGCAGCGGGATCAGGCTTTCGAACGGGTCGTGCGGCTGTGGCAAGTGCTGGTGTATCGCCGCCATCACCTCCGCCGCCGCGTGCGGGCCGGTCACCGCCAGCACTTGGGGATGCGCTGCCAGCACCACGCCGGACCTAGCGCCCAGACAGCCGGTGACGATCACCTTGCCGTTCTCCTTTAGCGCCTCGCCGATGGCATCGAGCGACTCGGCCACGGCAGCGTCGATAAAGCCGCAAGTGTTGACCACCACCAGGTCGGCCCCTTCATAACTGGGCGAAATAACGTAGCCCTCAGCCCGCAAACGGGTGAGGATCTGCTCCGAATCCACCAGCGCCTTGGGGCAGCCGAGGGAAACCATACCTATCGTTTTTGGTTTTGACATAACTTACCGTGATAATTGAGAATAGGCTTATGAACAATTTTCAGTTGCTACAAAACCTCCTCCCCGTAAAGAGGGAGGAGTCTCCACGCCACTGTGCCTGAGAATTGTTCAGAGGCATAATTGAGAATTCTGGTTCAAATCTGCTCGACTCGCCTCAAGCAACGCTGCCCAGTCATCAGGCGGATTGCCTCGATCCAGCATTTTCTGGAATACAGCGTAGGGATCGGATTTTCTCCCTGCCGACCGCAACGTGTGCTCATCGTTGACCCAGGCAAAAACGATGACCTTCGCCTTCGTATCGTAACGAAAAAACAGCCGGAAGCGACGTCCGATCTTGGCCCGACGCCAGTGCCGATAGGTCGTTCCCATGGTATTGCCCTGCCGATATTCCTCACGGGCCGGATCGCTCGGCACCGTCGCGAAAATCAACTGGCTCAGAGCGTGGAACAGCTTGATGTTGGCGTTAGCCTCGAAACCAGCCGGATCAGCCGCTTCAGCCCGATCCGAGCCCGCCTTCAGTTTCTGTAATTGCTCAACCAGACAATCATGAAAAAGCAGCGACCAACCGTGGTTCTTCATTACAGGGCAACTTCACCGATAATCTCTTCATCGAGCACAACGGCATGATGAAGGTTGTCCAGCATGGCCTGCGCCAGATCGTCCGGCAAAGAGATGAGATGCTTGCCTGACTTGATGTCACTTTCGAGCAATGACAGAAAGGCGCCAATGGCAGGGTCTTCGTGTTCCTCACCGTCGGCCCGGGTCACGACCACTTCGCCGCCTCGAAGATCGAAGGCCACCTTGCCGCCGACCGCAATTCCCAAAGCCTGACGGATGGGTTTGGGTAAAGTGATCTGGCCTTTTGAGGTAACAGTCGCTATTTCGTGAATGTGGGGCATGAAATATTCCTTGGGGAAACTTAGCGCCAATGGTAAGAAATGTTCCTTACCATGTCAAGGAATGGATTTTTGACCCTATTGAGTCTGCCACCAAATGTTTTGTAGGCTGGCGGTGAGCAACTATTACTCTTGGCTTGGTTAATGAGATTGGAATATAAATTGTACGACGATGCGATTACTTGATTTTCGGGCACAAGCATTAACTGGGCTGTTCACGGGTTTCCTACGGAAGAAAGGTGGGACTTCGGTGATGCCTTGTGCATGTTTGGATAGAGGAAC
>PFJY01000227.1 GCA_002784065.1 Hydrogenophilales bacterium CG_4_10_14_3_um_filter_58_23
TTTTTCTTTTTTTAACCCGGTCAATCTGAACAATTGAATCACCCGGATCGACACCGCTTCAGGCTCATACCTGAATTGGAAAATACTTGCGCAACTATAGCCCCCACATCCTCCCGGGAGGCGGACAGCCATTTTCCTATCACCGCTTCCGCCTCGTCGAGACCGCTCCGTTTCAGGCTGGAAAAAAGTTGAACCGTGCAGTTTGGGTAAGCACGCTCCAGTTCTGTCCGAACTGCGCGCAGGGTAGTCGTGGCTTGCTGCTTGCTGAGCTTGTCCGCCTTGGTGAGCAGGACATGCACCGGTTTGCGGGTGGGGATAAACCAGTTGAGCATTTGGTGATCCAGCGGGGTGAGCGGATGGCGGGCATCCATGATCAGCACCAGAGCATACAGCGATTCCCGCTCCATCAGGTAGCGGCTCAGCACGCTCTGCCAATGCACACGCATGGCCTCAGGTACCTTGGCGTAGCCGTAGCCGGGAAGATCGACCAGAAAGCGGTCGTTACCGAGGCTGAAAAAATTGATCAACTGGGTGCGCCCCGGTGTTTTGCTGACAAATGCGAGGCGGTTGCGATTGGCCAGCGTATTGATTGCGCTGGATTTCCCCGAGTTGGAGCGGCCCGCGAAGGCGATCTCGATCCCGTTGGGCGGTGGCAGGTCGGTGAGCTTGTCCGCCGAGATAAAAAACTGTGCTTCTTGAAATAACGCCATGTTGTTCCTTTTTCAGTCTGGCATGATAAGGCAAATTTGATATGGAATGCCAAGTTATTTTTTAGTAAATTCACAACGGTTTTAAGGAGCAAGCGATGAAGCAATCTATGGTGATGGCAGCGGTTGTCGGGTTGATAGCCGCATCAGGAGTAAACGCGGAAACGGTCGCCAAGGCTGACCCGGCGAAGGCTCAGCAGATCGTCAATACAGTCTGCATTGCGTGCCATGGCGCGGATGGCAATAGTCCGGCTCTTCCGGGTGTTCCGGTCAATCCGAAACTGGCATCCCAACATCCTGATTACCTTAACAAGTAGTTGACCAACTTCAAATTGGGCGAACGCAAGAATCCCATCATGATGGGCATGGCCGCCATGCTTTCGCCGGAAGATATGAAGAACCTGGCGGCCTATTTTGGTGGGCAAAAACAGGTTTGGTGGGCAAAAACAGGCGCCAGCCGCCGCCAAGGACAAGGCGCTGGTGGCGCAGGGTGAAAAAATCTATCGTGGCGGTGTCGCTGCGATGGGCGTGCCAGCCTGTAGCGGCTGCCATGGCCCTGCCGGTTCCGGCATCCCGGCGATGTTCCCTCCGGCCAGCATGGCGAATATATCGAAACTCAGCTGAAGACTTTTCGCAACGGCGAGCGCGCCAACGATCCTGGCAAGATGATGCAGATGGTCGCCATGAAAATGTCCGACCAGGACATGAAAGCCGTGGCGGAATATATTTCCGGGCTGCACTAATCGGATTAAAATCAGGCGGCAACAAGGAAAAGGGTGACGAAAGTCACCCTTTTTTGTTCGCGCGCGTTAGAATCGCGTTAGAATACAACCATTGAATCTGCCTATTTTATTGTTTGTCTTGGAAATCAAGCAAACCGCAAATAGGTGAAATGGGTGGCAGGCCAGAGTGCCATGTATCAAGGAGATGAAGCGTGAAGCAATTCATAGTGACGACAGCAATGCTGGCAGGAGCGGGGCTCTCCTGCGCCGTAGCAGCGGCCCCTCCCAAGGGTGATCCGGAAAAGGGCAAGCAGATAGTCTCCCAAGTTTGTCTGGCCTGCCACGGAGTCGACGGCAACGGCACCGAGCCGACCAACCCGGAATTTCCCAAACTGGCGGGCAAACAGCCCGAGTACCTCTTCAAGCAGCTCAATGATTTCAAGGCGGGCAAGCGCAAGAATGAGATCATGGCCGGCATGGTGGCGAACCTGACGCCCGATGACATGGCCAACCTTGCCCTCTATTTTGCGGGCCAGAAAGCCAGGCCCGGCGTGGTCAAGAACCCCGCCCTGGTGGCCCAGGGGAAAAAGATTTACCTGGACGGCAACCCGGATGCCGGCGTGCCGGCCTGTGCGGGCTGCCACGAAGTGGATGCCTTCGGGTATAAATTGTATCCTCACCTCGCCGGACAGCATACCGAGTACACCTTTCTGCAACTGAAGCGTTTCAATAGCGGCGAGCGCGATAACGACAAGGGGCTGGCGATGCAGTCTGTCACGGCTAAAATGACGGAGCAGGAAATGAGGGCCGTGGCGGAATACCTCGCGGGTGTCCAATTAAAGTGAGCGGAGCCCGATCCGCCACCCACGCGGAATTATCTACAAGGAAACCGACCATGAAAAAAATTTACTTCCCCGCCTTGGTATTGATTTTGGCGCAGACCGTTCCCGCCTTGGCCGGGGCACCCCAGCAGCCCAAGGCGCCGGGGATCGAATCCAAAAGCTATGTCTGGAATGAACCGGCTGGCGAAAAGGCCGAAATCCTCAAACTGAAGGGCGACACCGAGCGCGGTCGCAATGCCTACCGCGTTTGCCAGGGCTGCCACAAGCCGAACGGCGCCGGGTTATCGGACGGCGCCTACCCGCAGTTGGCGGGTCAGCACGCCACCGTGCTGATCAAGCAGATGGCCGACGTGCGCGATGGCCACAGGGAAAACCCGAAGATGTTCCCGTTCGCCGGCAAGCATATCATCGACATGCAGGAAATCGCCGATGTCGCCATTTACCTGCAGAACATGAAAATTCCGCACGACAATGGCAAGGGTCCGGGCGCCAGTTTGGCGCGCGGCAAGGAACTATACAAGAACGACTGCCATGTCTGTCATGGCGAAAACGGCGAGGGCGACGAGAAAAAGTTCTACCCTGTTCTGGCGGGGCAGCATTACAAATATATGCTGCGCCAGATCGTGAATATCCGCGATGGCAAGCGCAGGAACGCCAACCCCAAGATGGTGAAGGTGGTGCAGAATTACACCGATGCAGACATGGAGGCGGTGGTGGACTATATGTCGCGGCTTTCCATGCCGGAGCGCAGCGCCGCCAGGAAGTGATTTTTCCCCGGAATTAGCGTCGCCGCCTCGGGGTGGTGGCGCTAAAAGGCTGCCCCCTTAGCACGGCAAACATCTGCAGGATCGGGGTGGTTACCGGTTCCAGTTTCTTGCGCATCAAGGTGCCGGCGGCAGTCGTCCGCGCCAGCACCGGCGTGGCGACTTCCGCATCCATGCAGGCCAGCGCGACCATCGCCCGTATTTCTCCCGCCAACTCCGGCACTGCGTCGAGCAGTTCTCCAATTTCCGGCGGCTGTCCGTCGCTGGCGCAGAGCGCTTCAGCATGGGCAAGGGCCGCTTCGACCGAGCCTCCACGGTTGCCGATCTCCGGGCACAGCGCAGAAAAATAGGCCGCCACCGCGTTCAACAGGGCGATGACGACATCCTGGTTTTCCGGGTGGCGCAATACTTCCTCGCTGGTCTGGAGGAAGGCTAGTCCCGGCCCGGACAGCAGCCGTTCCAGTTGGCGGGCGCAAGTATTGCCTTGCGCGATGAGTGGCGCCAGTTTTGCCCGCTGGGCCTCGCTATCGGCGCGTGGAGCGTGCTGTTCGGGCAGATCGTCCGGCATCCGTTCGAGGAAGCCAACGTGGTAGGCATTGTCGGTGATGCCCTTCTTCCACAGGCGCTGTTGGGTTGCCGCATCAGTCAACCCCGACTGGAGCACGATCCGCACGGTGTCGATGATGACATGGGGTTCGTTTTCGAAAGGCAGTTGTTCGATCAGGTAATCTGCCAGAATTTTGCCCATTTTCCCTTGTGCAACACTTTCCCTCTCCAGCATGCGCCGGGCGTTGTCGGCGCTCGGCATGGCCCACCAAGCGCGGCGCGCCAGTTCGTCGGTGAGGCCGTTGGAATAGGCCACCGACACCACCGCACCGGGTTCGCCGAGCAGCAGCAGGCGGTCCAGCCCCTTGTCGCGCGCTTGCCCCACCCGAGCCCAGCGCTGAATATCGGTCGGGTAGCCGCCAGGCGAGCCGATGGCGTGACCCGCCAGCAGTTCGCGCACCCGGCGCAGGGTTGGGTCGTTGCGCCCAGTCGGGTGCAGTTTGACTGCGGCCTCGCCGCGCGGCGTCAAGGCGTGAACGGTCATGGCGGTTTCATCGATGCGGATCGCCTGAATTTCTCCGGCGAGGAGGACATTGAGACGCAGGGCGTCTTCGGGAGTGAGTTCGGACATGGATGGGCTAATTTAACTGGATGCGTTGTCCCCACGGCACCGGCGCCTTGCCCTTGACCAGCCAGATTACCGGGTAGGGCGGTTCCGACCCGGGAAAATCGCCCTCGGCATCGGTGAAATAAAGCAACAGATCGGGCGTTCTGCCTTGGCGCTCGACCCACTCGAACACCGGCCTGAAATCCGTGCCGCCACCCCCCTGAAATTCCTGCGGCAGCTTGAATTCCTCCCATGGCTCGAAAACCCACGGCCCGTCCTCGGCCAGCGCGGTGTCGCAGGCATGTAGCGTGATGCGCGCACGTAGCTGGCCCTTGAGCGTGTTGATCTCGGCCAGGAATTCGTTCAGCTCCTCGCCGTTGACCGAGCCGCTGGTGTCGAGCGCGACCACGATGTCGGCCTGCTCGCTGCGCAGGGAGGGCAGGATCATCTGCCCTTCACGCCGCGAAGGGCGCATATAACTGTAATCGTCGCGCGCGGTCTGGGTCATGTAGCGCGCCAGCAGCATCCGCCAGGGCAACGTCGGCTGCAGTAACTCGCCCACCCTACGCGCCAGCAGCCCGCTTAGTTTACCGGCTTGCTGCGCCTGCTGGGCAGCGCCGGCGAGGCGCTGCTGCCACTGTGCGGCAAGAGCCTCGCGTTCCCCGGTCGTCAGCGGGCGCGGCTGAGGCGCACCGTTCTGCCCATCCTGTTGTGCCCCTTCCCGATTTCCGCCCGCCCCGGTTTTTTCCTGCTGCGGTGTTTGTCCTTGGCCGCCGTCGCGCTGCTCGTCGCCTTGCTGCTGGCCGCTGCTTTGCGGGTCGCTGTCCGGGCTGTCATAGAGGTGCTGGTCCATCGGCTGATCGGTGTTGTTTTCGGCGATGCAGGGGTAAATTTCCTCCGCCGTCATGCCCTCGAAGCTGTCGAGGATCAGCGCGCCGGGCGGCGGCTTGAGGCCGTCCTTGACCAGCAGCGGGTTGATGGCGAAGTCGCAGGCGACGTCCCAGCGCTGCTTGATCCGGTGCTGGCGCCGCGCGAAATGAGAGAGGGCGCAGTGCAGCGCCTCGTGGGCGAGGACGAACTGGGTCTGTTCCAGGCTCAAGGCGTCGATGTAGTCGGGGTTGTAATAGAAGCTGCGGGCGTCCGTTGCGGTAGTCTGGCACCACTTCGGATCGGCGGCGACCATCGGCAGTCGCAGCGCCAGCGCGCCGAGGAACGGCTTGTCCAGAATCAGCCGGGTGCGGGCCGCAGCCAGCTTGGTTTCGATGGAGCTTTCCTCACTCATCACTCCTCACATTTCGTACAGCATCAAATCAGCGACGGCATTCGCCCATTTGGAAAACTGCGGCACGGCGAACAGGTTCTGGCCGATGGCGCGGTGCATGTCTGAAACCAGCATGATGCCCATCTCGCGCAGCGGAAAACGACCGGCATAATCCAGAATGTGCCCATGGATTACGCGTGCATCGGGGCTGTCTTTGGCGCGAATTGCGCGACCCACCAAGGCAGAGGCAACGGCATACTGAAGGTCTGTTTCTCGTGGCACGGGGACTTCCTCGCCGCGCAGGATGGCGTCCAGGTCTGGCATGCGGTCGAGGTTCTCGATGAAGGCGTTGAGTTCGAGCCCGGCCGCCGACCCGACGCAGGCTTGCAGAGTGGGTAGCAGCAGCTCGGGATGGTCGCCGAATTTTTGCAGTGCGCGGTGGGCGAATTCCCACGAACGCGGGCTGGGGAAGGCGACCGGGTTGTGCGCCGGATCGAAATCGAACAGCAGTTCGGGACGGAAGCGCAGAAAGCCGATCAGACGTTCGTCGATGTGGTTGGTGTAGGCCCAGGTGACCCAGTCGTCGAGATTGGCCTCGACCTCGAAATGGGAAAAGCGGTTGGCCAGTGGCGCCGGCATGGTATAGGTGACGCCGCGGTCGCCCTGGCGGTTGCCGGCGGCGAAAATCGCCCAGCCCCTGGGTACTTCGTAGGCCCCCAGGTGGCGGTCGAGAATCAACTGGTAGGCGGCGGCGGAAACACTGGGCGGCGCCGAAGTGATTTCGTCCAGGAACAGGACGCCTTGCGGGCCATGTCTTTTGGCATCGGGCAGCATCGAGGGGATGGCCCATTCGACACGATCCTCGATTCTGAATGGGATACCGCGCAGGTCGGAGGGCTCCATTTGCGACAGGCGGATGTCAATCATCGGCACGTCATGTCGCGCCGCAACTTGAGCGATGATTTGCGATTTGCCCACGCCGGGAGGGCCCCACAGCATGACGGGGGTGTGATGGCCTTCCCGTGCGCTCAGAAATTCGCGATCCAGGATGGTGGCAAGTTGAGCCGGGCGCATGGCATATTCCTCAATTTAGACTAAGTATAATACTATCTAAATTCAAAGGAAAATGCCATAGGGGAGCGTGCTTTAGCCTGCCATTTGGGCGAAGACTTCGCTCGCCGCCTGTATGGTCTTGTCGATATCTTCCGCGCTGTGGGCGGCGGAAACGAAGCCCGCTTCGAACGCTGAAGGGGCGAGATAGACGCCTTTTCCCAGCATGGAGTGGAAGAACCGGTTGAAGGCGGTCTTGTCGCATTCCATCACTTCGGCATAGCGAGTCGGGGGCGTGGCGCGGAAGTAGAGGCCGAACATGCCGCCGACGGATTGCGCCGAAAACACGATGCCTTTCTCCTTTGCCGCTGCGGTCAGGCCATCGGTCAGCTTGCGGGTTGCTGCGGAAAGTTTGTCGTAGAAGCCCGGCGCCTGCACTAGCCTGAGCGTGGTCAACCCGGCCGCCACCGCTACCGGATTGCCGGACAGGGTGCCGGCCTGATAGACGGGGCCGAGTGGAGCGAGTTTTTGCATGATGTCACGGCGACCGCCAAAGGCCCCGAGCGGCATCCCGCCGCCGATTACCTTGCCGAGCGTGGTCAGGTCGGGAACAATGCCGAACAGGCCTTGGGCGCACTTTGGCCCGACACGGAAGCCAGTCATCACTTCGTCGAAGATCAGCACGCTGCCATATTGGGTGCACAGTTCGCGCAACGCCTTGAGGAACTCGGGCTTGGGCGCGACCAGGTTCATGTTGCCGGCCACCGGCTCGACGATCACCGCAGCGATTTCGTTGCCGATTTTTGCGAAGGTTTCGGCCAGTGCGAGCGGGTCGTTGTAGGGCAGTACCAGGGTATGCGCCGCAGTCTCTGCCGGCACTCCGCCGGAGCTGGGTTGGCCGAAGGTGAGCGCGCCGGAGCCGGCCTTGACCAGCAGCGCATCGGCGTGACCGTGGTAACAGCCTTCGAACTTGATGAACTTGGAGCGTCCGGTGTAGCCCCGCGCCAGGCGGATGGCGCTCATGGTCGCCTCGGTACCGGAGCTGACCAGGCGCACCTGATCCATGCCAGGCAACAGTGAGCACAAGGTCTCGGCCATTTCCAGCTCAAGCGCAGTGGGCGCACCAAAGCTCAAGCCGTTGGCGGCGGTGTCCTGCACCGCCTTGACCACCTCGGGGTGGGCGTGGCCGAGGATCATCGGCCCCCAGGAACCGACGTAATCGATATATGCCTGGCCGTCTTCGTCCCAGACAGTGGCGCCCGCGCCACGCTTGAAAAACACTGGCGTACCGCCGACCGAGCCGAAAGCCCGAACCGGAGAATTGACGCCGCCGGGGATGAACTGGAGTGATTTCTCGAAAAGTTGCTGGTTGCGTGAGGTCATGGTTGTACCCTTTAATGCAATGTATGGTGGATGGATTTTTCGAATAATACCGCAAAGCGGCTGGCTGCGGCTCCGATATCGTCGCTGTCGAATAGCGCAGAGATAACCGCCACGGCGTCGGCACCGGCTTCGATCAAGGGGGCGACGTTATCCGCAGTAATGCCGCCGATAGCGACAACCGGTATATTCAGAGCCTGCTTCGCTTCGTGCAAAAGAGTTAAAGGCGCCACCGCCGCGCCGGGTTTGGTCGGCGACGGGAAGAAACTGCCGAAGGCGACATAATTCGCGCCATGGGCTTCGGCATCGAGCGCCCGTTGCAAGTCATTATAACAAGACACGCCGATGATTTTATCGGGGCCGAGGATCAGTCGGGCTTCGCGCACGCCGCCGTCGTCCTTGCCCAGATGAACTCCGTTCGCGCCGATCAGGTCGGCGAGGCGGATGTCGTCATTGATGATCAGCGGCACGTGGAAATGCTGGCACAGCGCCAGCAATTCGCTGGCTTGCTCGTGGCGCAAGGCAATATCCGCCCCCTTGTTGCGGTATTGCACCCAATGAGCGCCACCCGACAAGGCCTGTTTGACCTGTTGCACCAAACTTTCGGCGTCGGTGCATTCGGGGGTGATGGCATACAGGCCGCTAATCGCGGGCGGCATCATCTTCCTCCCTCGCCCAGAAAAGGCGGTCGGGAATGTGTTGCCCCATACCCGGGCGGAAACTGGCTTTCAGCGTTTGCCAGGTGAATTCCTGGGCTTCTTTCACTGCTTCCGGAATATCCAGGCCATGGGCGATCGAGGCGGCAATTGCTGAAGCCAGGGTGCAGCCCGAACCGTGGTAGCTGCCTGGCAGGCGCTGCCAGCTGTCGCTACGCAACACACCGCTTTCGCCGTAGAGCGTATTCACCACTTGGGGGGTATTTTCATGGGTGCCAGTGATCAGCACAAATTCGCAGCCCATCTCGATGATGCGCCGGGCGCATTCGGCGAGATCCGGTTCGGCATCGCCCTCGTCGTCATCGAGCTGTGCGATCCGTCTTGCTTCCAGGCTGTTGGGCGTGAGCAGGGTGGTCTGGGGGATGAGCATTTCCTGCAAGGCAGTGAGAATGTCGTCGCCAGCCAGTTCGTCTCCCCGACCGGAGGCGATCACCGGATCCAGTATCAGCGGAATATCCGGGTAATCAGCGACCACCTCGGCGATGGCGGCAACATTTTCCACGCTACCGATCAGGCCAACCTTGAAAACCCCTACCGGCATGTCTTCCAGTACGCAGCGCGCCTGGTCGGCAACCCATTCGGACTCTATGGCCATCACGTCCTCCACGCCCAGAGTGTCTTGCACCGTGATGGCGGTGACCACCGACAGGGGGTGGCATCCCATACTCGACAGCGTCAGGATGTCGGCCTGCAAGCCCGCGCCGCCACTCGGATCGGAAGCGGCAAAAGTAAGGACGATCGGGGGTGTTTCACGCGTGTTTGCCATGAGTACGGACGTTGTCATGCCGGAAAAAATCGGGTGGCGCCTACAGGGGTAGGGGTTGATCGAAAGACCGTATCTTAACCTAAATTGATGGGGAGATTCCCGGCATTTTACCGAATGGAGTGATGACCAAGCTCTTTACCTGAAGAGAATTTATTATACAATGGTCGAAAATAGGGCCTTCAGATAAACACTAAAGGCTGATACTATTCTTGGACAGGGTGGATAGTCTTGGGTAAAGAAAAGCTTGGAGGAGGCAAGTGAGCGGAGAAACACAAACCATTGCGGGAACCAAGGTGATGGTGATTGATGACAGCAACACCATACGCCGTAGCGCCGAGATTTTTCTGGTGAAGGCCGGGTGTGAGGTTATCCTCGCAGAAGATGGGTTTGACGCTCTATCCAAGATTGCCGATCATCAACCCGATGTCATTTTCGTTGACATCATGATGCCTCGCCTGGATGGCTACCAGACTTGTGCGCTGATCAAGAAAAACCCAAAATTCAAAGTCACTCCCGTTATCATGCTATCCAGCAAGGATGGTTTGTTCGACCGCGCCCGAGGCAGGATGGTGGGATCCGATGAATATTTGACCAAACCTTTTACCAAGGAAAGTCTGCTTAAAACCGTGGGTCAGTACATGACCCAGCGCAGTGTCAGCTAGAGAGGGAACAAATGGCTATCAATAAGATTATGGTCGTGGATGATTCGCCTACCGAAAGATTCTTCCTTACCGGCTTGTTGAGTAAACAGGGGTACCAGGTGGTTACCGCCGAAAGTGGCGAGGAGGCAATCACCAAAGCCAAGCAGGAAAAGCCTGACTTGATCCTCATGGATGTGGTGATGCCGGGCCTGAATGGCTTCCAGGCGACACGGTCTATCTCCAAGGATGATGAAACCAAGAATATTCCTGTCATCATGTGCACCACCAAGGGGCAGGAAACCGACAAAGTGTGGGGAATGCGGCAGGGCGCCAAGGATTACATCGTTAAACCGGTGAACCAGGACGAGCTGCTGAAAAAAATTACGGCGCTCGGTTGATCCCCGTGCCCATACGTTTCTTGGGGTTTATTCCAATTCTCGATAAAAACGCGAATAATTATTGCATCCTGTAGGAGCGGCCAAGGCCGCTCCCTATCAAAATCATCTTTATTAACGAGAAATGGAATTACAAGGGTAGCAGATGGCAAGAAAAATCAGCTTGCGAGAATTTCAGGAGAGCGTGGTGGCCAAGCTGCAGAGCTTGGCATCTGGCGATACAGCCAGCCCGTCCAAGCTGGGTGTCCAGATTGGCTCACAATTCTGGCTGGTCAATCTTTCCGATATCAGCGAGGCGGTGCCTATTCCAAAGCTGACGTCCGTTCCCCTGGCGCAGTCATGGTTTTGCGGCGTGGCGAATTTTCGCGGCAATCTCTATGGCATTGTTGATTTTTCTCATTTTCTCGGTGGCGTGCCAACGCAATTCGGCGTGGATTGTCGCTTGCTTCTGGTCCATCAGAAATTTTCTGTCAATTGCGGAATCGTCGTCAGTCACATGCTGGGATTGCGCAATCCCGATAAAATGCAACGGGTGGAAATAGAGGGGGAGGCTCCGCCCTGGGTTGCTGCCGAATACCAGGATGAAACCGGACAGCGGTGGCAGGAACTGAACATGCAGGCGTTGACCGGGCACGCCCAGTTCCTGAACGTGGGCCTGTCATAATATTGTTCGGCGGGCGCTATGAACGATCATTTTTGTGAGTTGCAAACAAATTTAGGGATGGAGATTTAAGCATGGGATTCAAGTTGCCAAGTTTCAATCTTTTCAAGGGAAAGCCCGGGCAGGCTGCTCTGACCGGATCGACGACGAGGTTGGGGCTGAACACAACCTTGGTGATGAAAGGGCTCCAGAAAATGGCCGGTGATACGGGGCAGCCCCTGCCGCTTATCGGCGAAAAACCCTTGAAGCAGCAGTTGAAGATGCTGTTCGTCGCGTGGGTCGTTACTGTGATTCTCACTCTTCTTCCGGCGATCTGGTACGGTGTGAACCAGTATATCCTGATGTATCAAATCAGTGACGCAACCACATTGCAGATGTTGTCGCAACGGTTGGCGAAGGCCGGTCAGCAGGCGGCGCAAGGTAGCCCGGTCGCTTTTGCCCAGTTGAAAGCGGCCGACGAGCGTTTTTTCAGGGAGTTAAAGGACCTAGCCCAGGGCGGCGGCGGCGAAGGCCTCATGCCTGCAGCGCCAGCAGCCTTGCAGCCCCTGCTGAAAGACGTGAGCAAGCAGTGGGTGGAAATGCACGGGGACATCAAACAGGTTCTCTCCCAGGAAAAGAACCTGATCGAACTGAGCAATAACGTTGCTGGGGTTAACGCCAGCAGCGAGGCCTTGCTTGAACTTACCGAGCTGCTGGCCGGCCAGCTGATTCAGGCGGGCGAGGGCGTGCGGGAGGTTTCCGCTGCCCGGCAGATGGGGATGGTGACCCAGCGTATTGCGAAAAATGCCAACATTCTACTGCTGTCGGGAAGCGATTCCGACCTCGACGAAGCTTTCCTGCAAGGCAGAAGCCTCGCTATTTTTCGCAATTCTTTGGTGGGTCTGGAAAACGGTACAGGCGGTCTGTTGCTGAAGCCGGCCAAAGACCCTGACGCGCGCGAAATGCTGGGGCAAATCGACGTGGCCACGAAGGATTTCGCCAAGGATGTCGAACAGATACTGAAAAACATCCAGGGATTGGCGGCCGCCAAGGATGCTCAGCGTTCCTTGTTCAAAGACGGCGATAAGATGCTCGACCTCACCCGCAAGCTGACTGACGGACTCAAGAAAAACGCCAGCAGCGGCGTGGTGGAGTCGATTCTGACGGTGATTCTCGCCAGCTTGGCCCTGACCTTCGCCGCGCTGTTCGCCAAGGTGTTGCTCGATGATGCCAAGCGGAAGGCGGCTATCAGCGAGCGGGAAAACAAACAGAACCAGGAGGCGATTCTGCGGCTGCTCAATGAAATGGGCGATCTGGCGGAAGGCGACCTGACCGTGAGTGCGAAAGTGACCGAGGATATCACCGGCGCGATTGCCGACTCGATCAACTATGCGATCGACGAGTTGCGCTCGCTGGTGGTGGGGGTCAACAAGGCGACCGAACAGGTGACCAAGGCTTCCGGGGAAGCGCAGGTCACCTCGGATCAGCTGCTACAGGCGTCGGAAAAACAGTCGCGCGAAATTGAGGAAACCAGTACGGCGGTGCTGCAAATGGCGGATTCCATTAACCAGGTGTCGGCCAACGCCGCCGAGTCGGCGAAAGTGGCGCAGCAATCCCTGCAGGCCGCGGACAAGGGCGCCGTGGCGGTGCAGAACTCCATTGCCGGCATGAACGAGATTCGCGGCCAGATTCAGGAAACAGCGAAACGGATCAAGCGGCTGGGTGAAAGCTCCCAGGAGATTAGCGAGATCGTGGAACTGATTTCCGACATTACCGAACAAACCAACATTCTGGCGCTGAACGCGGCGATTCAGGCTGCTTCCGCCGGTGAGGCGGGACGCGGTTTCACTGTGGTGGCGGAAGAAGTGCAGCGGTTGGCGGAGCGTTCGGGCGAGGCAACCAAGCAGATCGGCGCGATCGTGAAGACTATTCAGACCGATACCCACGATGCGGTGGCGGCTATGGAGCAGAGCACCCAGGGTGTGGTGGAAGGCGCCAAGCTGTCGGATGCGGCGGGCCAGGCTCTGTCCGAGATCGAGCGGGTTACGCGCAGCTTGGCGGATCTGATCGACACCATTTCCAAGGCGACCCAGGCGCAGGCAGAGGCCGCTGGCAAAGTGGCAACGAACATGCAGGATATTCAGGATATTACCAACCAGACCACGGACGGAACCAGGCAGACCGCCGCTTCTGTGGGTCAGTTGACCGAACTGGCTGCCGAGCTGAAAGGCTCGGTGGCGGGCTTCAAACTTGCTTAGGGTTCGTTAATGGATAACTTGAACATTCTGGCCGCACTGGCGGGCGTGCTGCTGCGTTGCCGGTCGCTTGCATGGAACGGCCATGCGGCGCGCCCGGCGTCTTGCATCGCATCCCGCCAGCACACCCATAATTGTCCAAATTATCCATTAACGAACCCTAGGGTAACCGAATAGCATGGCCATCGAGTTGGACATCGGCCCACTGACCTGGGTCAAAGGCGAAATCGACCAGGCGTTGGATCAAGCCAGGCAGAACCTGGCGGGATTCTTTGGCAACCCCAGCGATCTTTCCCCGCTGCGCTATTGCCTGACTCACCTGCATCAGGTGAATGGCGCCATCCTGATGGTCGGCCTGGAAGGGGCTGCGCGCGTTAGCGGTGAAATCGAAAACTTGGTGGCCGCTCTGGAGAAGCAGGAAATCTCTCCCACCTCCGCCAATATCGAAGTCGTTAACCAGGCCATTGCTGCGCTTTCCAAATATCTCTCCAGCCTGCTTGATGGCGAGCCGGATGTGCCGCTCAGGCTCTACCCTGTCTATAAAAGTTTGCACCAGGCGCGGAATGCCTTGGATTTTGCCGAAAGCGACTTGTTTTTCCCGGATTTGTCCGCGCGTGCGCCCAAGGATGGCTATGCGAAGCCAGTGGGCGAGGCCGAACTGCCCGTGCTGGCCAAGGCTGAGCGCGCGCGCTTTCAGTGGGGCTTGCTTAAGTTTCTTCGCGCGCCGGACGACCCGGCGGGGATGGAGGCGATGCGCGTGGCATTGCTGGCCATCGAGCGAGCTCAGAGTTTGCCGGCACAACGCACCTTCTGGTGGTCCGCAGGGGCGCTGATAGAAGGTTTGCTCAACAAGGGGTTGAGTCCCGACGCCGAAGCCAAGCGGCTGCTTGGCAAGATTGATCGGCAGATTCGTAAGCTTGCTGAATCCTCGTCCAAGGTGGCGGAACACCTGCTGCGCGATCTGCTATACCGGGTGGCGCGCAGCCAGCCGGTGAGCGAGCGGATCAAGCAGGTCAAGCAGGTATTCGATCTGGATAGCTGTTTGCCGCAGACGGCCACTGCTGCACAGGTCGACTCGGCTAGGCTCCAACCCCTGCTTCGGGAACTGAAGGAGTTGCTGACGCCAGTCAAGGCATTGTGGTTGAAATTTACCACGGGCCATAAAGAAAGTCTGAAAAATTTGCAGGAGCCCTTGAGCCGGTTGGTAGAAAAAAGCCGAATGCTGGATAACCATCCTTTGCATGGCCTGCTGCGCGAGACGCAAGCGCTTGCCGCAACTCAGCCAGAGCTGGATGGCGCCGTGGAAACGCAGGCGATAGAAGTAGCTACGGCTTTGCTGCTGGCGGAGAATGCGCTGGAGAACTTTGCCCAGTTCAACGATGAATTGGCAAAGCAGCTGGAAATCCAGACCCAGCGCATGTCGGCTGTTTTAAGTGGCCACCCGGAAGAAATCGATGCGGCGGGAGTCCCCCACCTTGGCGACATCAGCCGCAAAGCCCAGGAAAAACTCCTGCTGGCGCAGGTGGCGCATGAAATTCAGGCCAATCTGCGGCGGGTTGAGGACGTGCTGGATGCGTTCTTCAGGGATACGACCAAGCGGGATGGCATTCCCGCTCTGGAACCTGCTCTGAAGCAGATTTCCGGTGCCCTGACCATTCTCGACTTTGTCAAGGCGGACAAGTTGCTTGGCCTCTGTCATTCCAGTATCCAACGCTTTGCCGATCCGGCTTATGAGCCGAGCCCACAGGAACTGGTGGGGGTGGCTGAAGGCTTGAGCAGTCTGGGTTTCTACATTGAAGAAGTCCAGCATGGCCGTGCGGATGCAGAAAGCATTATTAGCCGGGCCCTGTCTCGCCTGACGGGTGAGCCGGAGGAAAAAACGGCTGTTCTGCAAGAAGAGGTCGAGGCCGCGCCCGCAGAGGAGCGCATCGAAGCCGATCTGGATAGCCAAGAACATCTGGTGCAGGAAAACGCCCAGGAGTGGCAAGCTAATTCCGAAGATTTGGCGGCGAATCTGTTCGATGAAGAGCCGGAAGAGCCCGCTGTCTTGGCGGAGATCAGGGTGCCCGTGGCACCTTCGCAAGAAACCGAACGATTGCGGGAGGCCTCCGAGGAAGCGATCGACACCGAATTGATCGAGACTTATCTGGAAGAAGCGACTGAGGTATTGGCTGCCGTCAGCGAGAATCTGCAGGCCAGCCATGAGCGGCCTGGCGACCGCGAGGCGCTAACCACGATCCGGCGCGGCTTCCATACCCTGAAAGGCAGTGGACGCATGGTCGGCCTGACAGATCTGGGGGAGGTCGCATGGGCGGTCGAGCAGGTGATGAACAAATGGCTGCAGGATGAGAGGGCCGCCACTCCCGCCCTGCTGAATTTTATCGGGCAGGCGTGCGCCGCGTTCGAGCAATGGGTGGGACAACTGCAAAGCCAGGGTTCGGCGGTCGTTGAGGCCGATGCCCTGATCGCGATGGCTGAGCAGTTAAAGAGTGGTGAGGAAATAGCTGAGGTTGCGCCACAGGCCAGTGCAACGCCAGCTTCCGTTGAGGAGGAACTCGCATCCATAGAGGAGTCTGCTGAGCCCATTGAAGAAATCAGCCTGCCCAGCGTCGATGTCATTGAGGAGGTTGCAGCCGAAATCGGCACGCCTGCCATGGAACAGCCGCTCGCCTTCGAGCCGGTCGAGGGAATCGGTTTGCCGGTTAAGGATTTCGATTTCATCGAAGAGGGAGTTGCCGCTGAAGAACCCCTGGTTGCTGAGGTGTTTTCCGCCGAAGAAACCATGACGGAAACCGAGATTGTGGTTGGCGATGTCACCCTGCCGAGCGCGCTTTTCGACATTTTCATGAACGAAGCCAAGCAGCGGGTTGCGGTTCTGCGAGAAGAGCTGGCGCGTCTGGAAGATCGGCCGGATCTGCCAATCAGGGAAGATTTCATGCGTGCCGCCCATACCCTGTGCGGCATTTCCCGCACGGTGGGATTACCGGCGCCAGCCGAGTTGGGTTTTGAACTGGAGGAATGGCTCAGGGAAATGCTGGAGCACCCGCAGCCAGCGAATTATAAGCAGGTCAAAGTGACCGGTGACGCAGTTCTCGCGCTGAACAAGATGGTGCAGACGGTCGAAGAACAAAAAATGCCGAAACCGGCAAAGCAGGTTATGCGCTCGCTGCAAGCGTTGGTCAAAAAAGCGCGTGCGGACGGCGAAAAGGCCGCATCATCAGCGCTGGCGGCGCGCACAGCAGCCGAAGCGGTGAAACCAAAAGCCTCATTTCCCGCCGTGGAGAGGCGCGCCGAAGTGGTTCGGACAGCGGCGTTCGAGGTGCCGATGCCGACATCCCGTGATGACATCGACCTGGATATTCTGCCCCTGTTTCTGGAGGAAGCGCAGGACCTGTATCCGCTGGCGGGCACTCAGGTACGTACCTGGCAGGACATGCCTGCGGATCGGCAGGCGCCTCAGGATCTGCAGAGAACGCTGCATACCTTCAAGGGTAGCGCCCGTATGGCCGGCGCGATGCAGTTGGGCGACCTGGTACACAACATGGAAACCCGGGTGGTCGATTCAACGGAGGCAGGGGCTCCGGCTGCCTCCTTGTTCAATGAGCTCTTCGCTTATTTTGACAAGATCGGCGACTTGCTGGATCGCCTGCAGGCCGGGCCAGAGGCTCCAATTTCTACGGAAATTGCAGCGGGTCAACCGGATATCCAGCCACTGGCATCAACGGCAAAACCCGGCGTGCAACAATTGCGGGTGCGTGCCGATATTCTGGACAGGCTGGTCAACGAGGCGGGTGAGATCAGTATCGCGCGCTCCCGCGTCGAAGGCGAGATGCAGGGCTTCAAGCAGTCGCTGCTGGAATTGACGGAAAACGTTATCCGCCTGCGCAACCAGGTGCGCGAGATTGAAATCCAGGCGGAAAGCCGGATGCAATCCCAGGCAAATCAGACCGGCGGCATCGCCGAGGCATTCGATCCGCTTGAGTTCGACCGATTTACCCGTTTTCAGGAGTTGACCCGCTTCCTGGCCGAGAGCGTCAACGATGTCGCCACGGTGCAGCATAGCCTGCTGAAGAGTTTGGGCGAAGCCGATGCTGCGCTGTTGCAGCAGGCACGGCAGAACCGTGAGTTGCAACAGGAGTTGATGCACCTCCGCATGGTGCCGCTGTCCAGCATTGCCGACCGGCTCCATCGCATCGTGCGGCAAACTGCCAGGGAACTGGACAAAAAGGCGAGTCTGGAGATCAAGGGCGGCGAGGTGGAACTGGACCGAAGCGTGCTGGAAAAAATGACTGCGCCGTTCGAACATCTGCTGCGCAATTCCCTGGTACATGGCGTTGAAAGCGCTGCGGACAGGATACTGTCCGGCAAGCCGGAAACCGGGGCTATCCGCATCGAAGCGCGCCAGGAAGGCAATGAAATCGTGTTGACCCTGGGTGATGATGGGGCCGGATTCAATCTGAAAGCGCTTCGCAGGCGCGCAGTCCAAATGGGCAAGCTCCAGGCAGACAGCGACATTTCTCCCGCGCATCTGCTCGACATGAGCTTCGATCCCGGATTTTCCACCGCCCAGGAGGTGACCCAGATTGCCGGGCGCGGTGTGGGTCTGGATGTGGTGCGCAGCGAGATCACCGGTCTCGGCGGACGTGTCGAGGCGGTTCCCGGAGAGCATGGCGGAGCAACCTTTAACATCTATTTACCGCTTACCCTTGCCGTGGCGCAGGCCGTGTTGGTACGCGTCGGCGAAAAAATTTATGCTCTTCCATCGGCGATGGTGGAGCAGGTAAAGGAGTTCAAATCAGCCGGGCTGGAGGCGATTCAGCAGAAAGGCGAAATCGAGTGGCAGAATAATCGCTATCCGCTGTTCTATCTGCCGCAGCTGCTGGGCGATCTGGAGCAGGCGCCGGAGACGCACCGCTACGCCATGACGTTGCTGCTCAGGAGCGGCAACCAGCGTGTCGCGGTGCAAGTGGATGAGATTCTGGGCAACCAGGAAATCGTGATCAAGAATATCGGGCCGCAGCTTGCCCGTATCCCCGGTATTGCCGGGGCGACGGTACTGGGCAATGGCCAGGTCGCGCTGATTATCAACCCCGCGCCGCTGGCGCAGCGCATGGCCATGCAGATTCCCGCCACCAGCGCGGTGGCGCCCACGGTGCCGATAGTGGAAACCGTCGCGCCGACCATCATGGTGGTCGACGATTCCCTGACGGTGCGCAAGATCGCCACTCGCTTGCTGGCGAAGGAAGGTTACCAGGTGGTGACTGCCAAGGATGGTGTGGACGCCCTGCAGCACTTGCAGGAGATTATTCCAGACGTCATGCTGATGGATATCGAAATGCCGCGCATGGACGGTTTCGAATTGACCAAGAACGTGCGCGGCGACCCGCTAACCGCGCATATTCCGATCATCATGATCACTTCGCGCACTGCGGAAAAACACCGCAACTACGCAATGGAACTGGGCGTCAACGCCTATCTGGGCAAGCCTTTCCAGGAAGATGAGTTGCTGGGTCGCATCGCCGGTTTCATCAAGAAGTCGTAACGGGTAGGCGCGTTTTTTGTGTTGTGGGAGCGACCTCCTGGTCGCGATTTTCGCGGCGAGGATCCGGGGGGTTATCCCCCAGAAAGCCCGCATGCGGCGTTGCGGCTCGTCAGCGTGGAATACTACGCTTTCCTCCCCGCGCCTTGCCTGCGGGCTTTCTGGGGGTAACGCGTGTAACACTTAATGCTTAACAGGTCATTAGCCGACCGACCAACTGACCGCTCCGGTATAAGCGGTCAGCAGCACGATGATGCCGAAGCCGATGCGGTACCAAGCGAAGGCGGAAAAATCGTGGCGGCTGATGTAGCGGAGCAATCCCCGCACTGCGAAAAAGGCGCTGACAAACGAAGCCACGCCGCCCACCGCAAACATCCCCAGGTCATCCGCATTCAGCAGGTGGCGATATTTGACCAGTTCGTAAGCCGTAGCCGCGAACAGGGTGGGAATGGCCAGGAAGAAGGAAAACTCCGTGGCCGCCTGACGTGACAGGCCGAAAAACAATCCCCCAATGATGGTTGCGCCGGAGCGCGAGGTGCCGGGAATCAGCGCCAGCGACTGAGCCAGCCCGACCTTCAGCGCATCGCGCCAGCCCATATCGTCCACCCGCTCAACGCGGATGACATGCTGGCGCCGCTCCGCCCACAAGATCAGCAGCCCCCCGACGATGAAGGCCAGCGCCACCGGCACCGGCTTGAACAAGTATTGCTTGATCTTGCTGGCGAACAGCAAGCCGAGCACTGCTGCGGGCAGAAAGGCAACAGCCAGGTTAAGCACGAAGCGCTGCGCATCCTCCTTGCCCGCCCGCAGGCCAGCAGCAACATCAAACAGCCGGGCGCGAAATTCCCAGCAAACCGCAAGGATTGCCGCGAACTGGATGACGATCTCGAACATCTTGCCCTTGTCGTCGTTGAAATCGAGCAGGTCGCCCACCAAGATCAAGTGGCCGGTGCTGGAAACCGGCAGGAATTCGGTGAGGCCCTCGACGATGCCGAGGATCAGGGCTTTGAGAAGTAGCAGGGTGTCCATACCGGTTTCCGAATTACGAGATTCGACATTATACCAAGCAACTCTATACTTTACATATTTCGAAGGTTTGGAAATTTGGTGCCAAGAAAGATTGCAGTGC
>PFJY01000178.1 GCA_002784065.1 Hydrogenophilales bacterium CG_4_10_14_3_um_filter_58_23
TTGCAGTCGATGCACAGCGTGGCGGTGGGGCGGGCCTCCAGACGCTTTAGACCGATTTCGACGCCGCAGCTTTCGCAGTACCCATAATCCTCCGCCTCGATTTTGCCGATGGTTTCATTTATTTTCTTGATCAGTTTTCGTTCGCGGTCGCGGTTTCTGAGTTCCAACGCCATGTCGGACTCTTGGCTGGCTCGGTCATTGGGGTCGGCAAAAATCGTCGCTTCGTCCTGCATGGTATGCACGGTACGGTCGATATCCTGGCTCAGCTCGCCTTTCCAGTCCTCGAGAATTTTGCGAAAATGCGCGAGCTGTCGAGTATTCATGTACTCTTCATTCTTCTTTGGAACGTATGGGGTGAATTGTTTGCGTAATTCTGCGGACATGTAGGCTCTACCGTTTTTAGCGAAACCGCTTTAATAACAGAAATCCTGACTTATCGCAAGTTTGGCAAGAGGAGCAAGCGTGTTAAAGGCCTTGATCTTTGATGTGGATGGCACTCTCGCGGATACCGAGCGTGACGGTCATCGGTTGGCGTTCAATGCGGCTTTCCGGGAGTTTGGGCTGGATTGGGAATGGGATGTGCAGCTGTATGGCAAGTTACTGGGAGTGACGGGCGGCAAGGAACGTATCCGGTTTTATGTTGAGCGGTTCCGGTCGGATTTCAGCAAGCCCAAGGATTTCGATGATTTGGTGGTGGCCCTGCACAAGGCCAAAACCCACCATTACGTCGAGTTGCTCGGTCGGGGCGGGATACCCCTGCGTAGCGGGGTCAAACGGCTGTTGAGCGAGGCTAGAGACGCCGGTATAAGGCTGGCGATTGCGACTACCACCACACCCGAGAATGTGACTGCTCTGCTGCGCCACTCTCTGGGCGGCGATCCGGCTGAATGGTTCGAGGTGATTGCGGCAGGCGATATCGTACCGGCGAAGAAACCGGCGCCGGATATCTATTTCTGGGCGCTGGACAAGCTGAAACTCGACGCGGCCGATTGCCTGGCGCTGGAAGACTCGGAAAACGGCGTAAGGGCAAGTGTAGGCGCGGGTTTGAAAGCTGTTGTGACGGTCAACGACTATACGCAGGGTCACGATTTTCCTGGCGTGGTGGCGGTGCTGAGCGATCTGGGCGAGCCGGGGCAGCCATTCCGCATGATGAGCGGGGGAAAGCCTGGTCAGGAGTGTGTCGATCTCGATTTGTTAAGGCGTTGGCATGCCGCAGGATAAAAACTTTTTTACGGGGTGAGTTTTTCCGCTGCTTCCAAGGCGTTTTCCAGCAGCGTAGCGACCGTCATCGGGCCTACCCCGCCGGGTACGGGCGTAATCCAGGCTGCGTGTTGGCGCGCCACTTCGAATTCGACATCGCCGCAGATGCTGCCGTCCGGTAGGCGGTTGATGCCAACATCGATCACTGTCGCTCCTTCGCGTATCCATTCACCCTGAATGAATTTGGGCTTGCCTACCGCCACCACCAGAATTTCCGCTTGGCGGACGAAGGCGGGCAGGTCGCGGGTGAAGCGGTGGGTGGTGGTAACCGTGCAGCCGGCGAGCAGGAGTTCCAGTCCCATCGGTCGTCCGACGATGTTGGAGGCGCCGACGATCACGGCATGTTTGCCTTTCAGGTTCTCCCCAGTGGTCTTGAGCAGGGTCATTACGCCACGCGGGGTGCATGGACGCAGCGCCGGGATGCGTAGCGCCAGCCGACCGATGTTGCAGGGGTGGAAGCCGTCTACGTCCTTGTCCGGACGGATGCGTTCAATCACGGTTTCCGTGTCGATGTGTTGCGGCAATGGCAGTTGGACCAGGATGCCGTCGATCCCCGGATCGTCGTTGAGTTGGTCGATCAGCGCCAGCAATGTTTCCTGGGTGGTGGACGCGGGCAGGTCGTGGGAGACTGAGCGCACATTGGCTGTTTCGCAGGAGCGCCGCTTGTTGCGCACGTAAATCGCCGAGGCGGGTTCTGCCCCGACCAGGATTACGGCCAGTGCAGGCTTGCGTTTACCGGCGGCAAGGCGCGCTTCCACACCTTGCCGGACCTGTTGAAGAATTTGTTCGGATAGCGCTTTGCCATCCAGGTTTTTAGCGGTCATAGCGTCTCGACTTAAAATATGTTTCCTAAAAATTTACTTCCACCACGCCGTTCTGTTTGGCGATGCCGCTGATGACTTGACCAGACTGGGTGCGCACCGATACCACTTGACCCAAGGTGGCATTTGCAAGCGCCTTGCCTTCAGACGTGACCTGGAACCCGTTGCCTTTCGCCATCAGCTTCACCGTTTGCCCTTGCTGGATGACTTGGGGTGCGCGCAACATATCGTGCCGGAAGGCTTGTCCTGTTGCGGCGCTATAAATAACGGTTTTGCCGATGGCCAGAGCGGGATCCATGATTACGCCAGGCGGCAGTTGCGAAAGATCGCTGCTTTGCATCGCCACGTCGGCCTGGCTGACGGTTTGGCCTGCGCTCAAAGGGCGGGTGGCAACGGCAGTCTGTGCCATGATCCTGACGCTGACCGGCACATAAATGGTCCACGGGGTGGCGGTTTGACAGCGCACTCCTATGGTGGTGTTTCCCCACAAGCGGCTGCCGACGGGAAGGAAAGCTTCCGGCGTATCGCATGAAGGGAGTTGCAGGCGCGGGTCAATCGCACCCACGGTCAATGTCACCTGTCCAGGCAGTTCGGCGGTATTCTGTCGCACGAAGCGATCCACCGTTTTGCGGATCACGCCAATATCCTGCGCGCCGGCGCTGGCGAAGGCAGGCGAAAAGGGTGAAAGAAGGCAGCAGAGTGCCACCAGGATGTATTTATGTCGAACCGGGGAATTGCCCATCTAGAGACACGGAATGGTTGCGGGTTACAGTGATTGTAACCCGAAAACGAAGTTTCAGTGGAGGCTAACGCCGGCCGTATCGGCGTTGAGCGCAGCGGCCATAACTAAAAAGGTATGGATTGCGGGAGGCTAACGCCGGCCGTATCGGCGTTGAGCGCAGCGGCCATAACTAAAAAAGGTATGGATTGAAGCGTGATGTAGCGAGTGCTATGATGATTTGGTCTGGCTCCCCCCGAGTTGGAACCTTTAAAGTGACCTCGACACCCCTTCTCACAATGCCGACATTTACTAATCCTACCGATATCGCACGTGAAACCCTGAAGCTTCTTTCCGCTCGTCGCCTTGTGCCGACGCCCGAAAATTACCAGAAAATTTACGATGAAACCTCCGGCAAGCCTTCCGGGGGCGATAGCCAGGGCGCGGACAAGGCGTTACAGAAAGTACTGCAAGGCTTGGCCAAGAAAAATCCCGCTTTGAACAAGACTGTGGGACTGATAGCCAAGGCTATTGAGGAGCGCGATTGGAAAGAGTTCGAATCCGGACTGTCCGCCTTGGTTGGCCAGCCTGGTGGCGAGGAGGCATCCTGGGCGAATCTGATCAGGGAATTGCTGAAGCAATGGGATCTCAAGCAAAGCGGGCTCTCCATAGCCAGGAAAAAAGAAGGGCTGGAGCGGGTGTTGATCAATTTTGCCTCCGACTCCAGAAATCTGCACAAAAAACTGCAAGCGCTGGTCAATGCGTGGGCGAAGAATCCGGCTGGTCAGGCGGGTGTGCCGATGGACGAGGGCGTATTGGATTCTGAAGAAGGTGGCACGGGTCGAGAAGCGCAAGGTTCAGCCCCGGTTGCCGAGGTAAAGGCCTTGGCGGTAAGCGCAGATGCGCTGTCGAAGGATAATTTCAGATTATTGCGTGAAATGTTGGCCAAAACTCTGGAAACCGGCATCGTCCCTCATTTGACGCAGTTCCCCGAGTTGGCTGGCGAGGCCAACAAATTGGCGGTTACGGTACGTGCCGCAGAAGGCCCTGATGCATTGGAAAAACTGTCCAGGTCACTCAAGCAGTTCTGGGTCAAGCTTGAGTTGCGCGGTGAATCTGATGCGGTAATCATGGATGGACTGCTGAAACTTTTGAAGCTGCTGGTGGACAATATCAGCGAGCTTTCCCTGGACGATCAGTGGTTGCATGGCCAGATTGCCGTGGTGCAGGAGATTATTTCGCAGCCACTGAATCCACGCGTCATCTACGATGTCGAGCGTAGCTTCAAGGAGTTGATCTACAAGCAGGGAGCTCTCAAGCAGGGGCTGAACGATGCAAAGACGACACTTAAAAATATGGTGACGGCATTCATTGGCCGGTTGGGTGAAATGTCTTCCAGCACGTCTGAATACCATAAAAAAATCGAGGGTTATTCCGAGCAGATAGGCAAGACCGAGGATATCAACCAGTTGAACCAGATCCTTGAGAACCTAATGAGCGATACCAAGGGGATGCAGGTCGATATGCAGCGTTCGCGCGACGAGATGGAGGAAACTCGCAAGCAGGTGGAAGCTTCCGAGAACAAGATCAAGGCGTTGGAGGCAGAACTGGATAAAACCACCAGTCTGGTGCATGAAGATTTTCTGACTGGCACACTCAACCGGCGCGGCATGGAGGATGCTTTCGAACGCGAGTTCGCGCGTTCCGAAAGAGCCCATACACCGCTTTGCGTGAGTATGCTTGATATCGATCATTTCAAGCGCCTCAACGATACTTATGGCCATGATGCCGGCGACGAAGCGCTGATTCACTTGGTGCGTGTGGTCAAGGAAACCTTGCGACCGACGGATGTGGTTGCGCGTTTCGGCGGTGAGGAATTCATCATCATTCTGCCGGAGACTGGCGTAGAGGAAGGGGTGAAGACCATGACGCGGTTGCAGCGGGAGTTGACCAAGCAATTTTTTCTGCACAAGAACGAGAAGGTGTTGATCACCTTCAGCGCTGGCATTGCGCTACGCCAACCGGACGAATCGGCCGATGCCGTCATCTCACGGGCCGATCAGGCGCTCTACAAGGCAAAGGAAGCGGGCCGTAACCGGGTGTTTGCCGCCGAGTAGTTTTTCCCCTGCCGGACAATCTTGCCGAAGGCGGCAATTCTTGCCGCCTTCGATTGTCCGCTTTCATTTCTACCTGGATTGCCCCACGCGTTTCGTGAAAGCGGTGATTCCCAGGCGCACGTAGATACTGTTATCCCAGTCAACACCCATGCAACGCCGGATCAAACATTTTTCCTGACTTAAGGACCCCGAACGCAACATG
>PFJY01000129.1 GCA_002784065.1 Hydrogenophilales bacterium CG_4_10_14_3_um_filter_58_23
CGTCAAGGGGATACCCATTTTAGCGTATTCGTCTCCCTGTCACGTTCCCAAAATTACTGATATAGTTTCAGCCAACAAATTCAGCCAGCCAACAGCCATGACCAAACAGACCATTCCTGATCACGCGCGGCTCGACCGCGTTATCGCGGAAGCACGCCGGCAGAGTAGTGAGCGTGAAGCCACTTATCGCGAGCGGGCGCTCAAATTATTTCCATGGATTTGCGGGCGGTGTGGCCGCGAGTTTGCCGGGGTGCGCCTGAAAGAATTGACGGTACACCACAAAGATCACAATCACGACAACAATCCGCTGGATGGCAGTAACTGGGAATTGCTCTGCCTGTACTGCCACGATAACGAGCATTCCCGCGTTATGGATGAGGCGGCAAGGGGGAGAGGCGCCGGCGATCAAGCATCCGTGGCAACCCATAATCCATTCGCCGACCTGAAAGCGAGGCTGGAAGGGAAGAAGGGTTGATGCCACTGGCCAAACTCGGTCGCGGATTACAGACCGAATCTGCATTTGGCTCGTTCAATGCAGCTATTCATCTGCGCCTTTGGCGCCTTCTGTATCGTGCGCAAAAATTCGTGCGGAATGGCGCTCAGACAATATTGCTGCCCGATATCCGACACTATCCTTACCCACAGATGAGCGGTCATTTCCGCGTCAGCCAAGGCTCGGTGATGGCGGATCGCCGAGGGCAGCCCCAGATGCCCGACCAGCGTGCCCAGTTTGTGGTCAGGCGCAGCCGGATAAACCCGGCGCGCCAGCAACATCGAACAGGCAAACTCCTGCCGCCGCTGCCGGTTAATCCTCAACCACTCGGCATCCAGAAACTTGCTATCGAACGAAGCATTGTGCGCCACCAAGGGCACGTCGCCGACAAACTCCGCCAGCGCACTCATCACCTCCGCTGCCGGCGGTGCTTTGCGGATCATGGCGTTGGATATGCCGGTCAGCGCTTCGATAAATGCAGGAATGCGCACACCCGCATTCATCAGGCTTTGGTAGCGGTCGACGATCTTGCCGTCAGCCACAATAACAACCGCCACCTCGGTCGCCCTGTCCCCCATGGCTGGAGATAGCCCCGTTGTTTCAAAGTCGATGACTGCTACGGTCTCCATGCTTATCCTATTGACGGGCAACGATTTCAGACCGTGTCGGCCGATCGGTCGATTTCCAGCGTGGCATCCAGCCCGGTCACGGCCATGAGGATTTCGTTGGTCAATTCCTCGTCCTCGTCGGTCCAAGTCGCATCCATGTCATCCTCCTGAGTCGCCAGCGGAACGATATCGAAATCGATGAACCTGTCACCGATTTTCAGCGCCTGTATGCCCGATTGGTGTTCGACAATCTCCCAGTCGTCCGGGATTTCCAGCTCTGCATGGAGGTGAATGGTCAGTTTTTTCATGGCGGTTTTTCCTGTGTGATTTTCTATCCTGGCACGGCACAAGCATTCATCGCGCCGGTTAATACATTTCTAGTGCGCTACTGAGCGCCATCATAAATCTCCGATGTCCGGCCGACCAGCTCGATGATTCGGCGGCGCAGCGAATCGGGCCCCAGCACCTCCACCTCCGGGCCGAATTTCAGAATATCCATTACCAGTTCGCGGTCATCGCTGTAGGGCACGTTCAGGATGTAGCGTCCTTCGTCATCGTAGTGCGACTTCTGTTCCGGGTGCCAGGCCTCGCGGCTCACCCAGCGCGCACGCTGCGGCGTGAAACGCAGTTCCGCCCACTTCACCTCTTTGCCGGAAAAAATTCCATAGCCGGCGCCCAAAATCTCATCGAGCTCCTGCTCGCTGACATCCCGCGCCCGCTCACCGATCAGCTTCACCCGGCGGATGGCGTCCAGCGAAAAGCTGCGGATGCCGTTGCGTCTATGGCACCAGGCATCCAGATACCAGTTGTCCCGGTAGTGCGTCAGGCGCTGGGGAGATAGCAACCGGTACTGCGTTTCGTCCCGGCTACGGGTGTAGTAGCTGATCTCCAGTTTCTTGCGCTGGAGGACGGCAGTCGCGATCGGGGAGAAATATTCGGGTTCGTAGGAGCGGGCGTTGACGCGCAGGATGCGAATGCGCTTCTCGACCGAATCCATTGGGATATCGGCCGACTCCAGCAGCAGTTTCAGGCGGGTGAGCAGCGGGTCAACATGGGAGGAAAGCAGGCCCGGCCCCAGATTCTGCAGCAGGTGCTGCATGGTGAGCAAGGCGTGGATTTCCGAGGCGTTGAACCACAGGCCGGGCAGCTCGTACTTGTTCCCGGCAACCGGCTTGTCGAAGCGATATCCACCGGCTTCCCGGTCCCAGACGATGGGCGCGTTCAACCGGTCCCGCAGGTATTCGATATCCCGCTTGAAGGTGGCGCGCGAGATTCCCAGTTCGCCAAGAAAAACCTCGATGGGAACAATCTTGCGTTCATGTAGTAGCTGGTCAATGCGATAGGAACGTTCTGTCCGGGCCATAAAAATTTCCTGAAATGATTTTAGTGGCTCACTCTGTGAGCCACACTATACCTCACAATGCATGACAGAACGAGGACACCTATTTGAAAAACCGCATGATTTGACTTGAAAGGGCATTAGAGATGGAAAACCATAACGGACTGAAACTGATGATGGCAATTCGCCGGATCTGCAACCGGGCGGCAGCGGAGGGAAAAACCACCGTGCGCCCAGACACGCTACGCCGGATTGACAAGTATATCAGCCAGATGCGCAAAACACTCAAGACCGGGCCATCCGAAAAGGCTTTCACCGCAAGTCTCTTTTGACCACGGTCTGAGCCACGCGAATCGCATTGAACAAGGAGAAAAGCATGAAACTTGGAATTGTCAGCAGCCACGCCAGAATGAGCATGAAACGTCGCGGAATTCCGCCCCAAGCCCTGGAAACGTTGTTCGCCTACGGACGGGTCGAACATGCGTCTCACGGCAGCCGGGTGGTGTATTTCAGCAGCGAGGGAAGGGCGGTGCTGTCAAAATCGGCGCCAGCCAATCAGATCGACCGCTGGGTGGGTATGTACGCCGTTCTTGACCCGCAAAACGAAGTGATCACGGTGGGCTACCGCACCAACCGGATTCGGCGTCATTAAGCCGGATCAGTAAGCTGCGTCATGGTCGCAGATGTTGACCGGGATGCAGTTTGAGAAAATGACCTTCTCGCCGGGTGTATTGCTCGGTAAAGACCAGCGTATGGTCCGTCCAGTCGCGCCAAATGTGCCTCCGCCGACTCCTTGGCGAAACGCCAGGCAGCCAAATCTGCCCGCGTCTCTGTCAGTGCGGCGTCCAGTTCGCATTCCCGCAGATAGTGGTGACGGGCGATTCCATCACCACGAAACGATCCTTGCCCCGCACCGAAATAATCGCTTCGGGTTGATGTGCAAGTTCAGCTTCGATGGCGGAAACCCCTTTAATCCTGAGATCATTGGCGCTGATGCTCGACATGATTTCCTTTTGAAGAATGCTTCATATGGCACATTAGATCATGCTGTTACCTGCAATTTCAGCGTCGCCGATACAAAGCAAACGACCCGGGCGTTTCCACACCTTGGGCCGTTCTGAGTCTGATCTGGAATCAGGCTGTGGTACTTATGATTGTACCGATTGTCTGGCCGCTGGTATTGACGGTTGGCTTGGGCATTGCACCCATACCCCCTTCGCTTCCTTTGGCCTTCTCGCGACCGGCACCCGTTGCTCCCGTCCCTGTTTCATGACGCAAAGCTTGCGGCGTAGTAGCGAGACTATTTGATATCGCACCGACTGCCATAGGCAAACTCCGAGAAGTGATGATTTGGTCGGCTCCCTATACTCAACTGAAGGGAACCCCTACTTTCAATATAGATCATCCACCGATAAATGGCATTCTGAATTCAGGAAAAACGGGCAAATCACCGTGACCGGTGCGCCCATCTCAGCTCTGCACCTGAGCCAACTGCGTCCAATCCGTTGTGTAGCATGGAGATTTATTCCCTCGCTTCATTTGCCAGTGCTTCCTTATTCCGGCGCTTGCGAGGAACACGGAGTCCTTGCCCATTTTTCGATTGATTAAATCCATGGTCTGCATCAGCTGGACGGCGCTTTCATCGGCCACCTCATCCGCGAACAGCGAGTTTTGTTGGGCCGCTGCCGGGGTGACGTTCATCAGCATCACGCCTGCCTTGGCGTAGCGGTATCCTGGCCGATAGATGCGCCTCAAACCCCATAGCGCCGCCTTCACCAGCTTCAGGGTGTTGCTGGTGGTGTCTGGCAAGGGGATGGTCAGCCCCTGGCTGTATTGAGGGTCATCCTCCCGAAAGGGGCCGGTGCTGATAAACACCTGTACCGCACCGGCTACGGAAGACTGACGGCGCAGCTTCTCCGCCGCTGTGGTCGCGTAGCTGGTCACCGCCTCTTGCAGTCCGGTAATGTCCATGACGGGGGCGCCAAAGGAGCGGCTGCACATGATCTGCTGCTTGGCCAGCGCGACTTCTTCCAGCGTCATGCATGAGACGCCTCGCAACTCCATCACGGTCCGTTCTGTCACCACCGAGAACTGACGGCGGATGAGGCCGGCATCCGCTTGCTTCAGCGCCAGCACGGTATGAATTTTGAGGGTGGCGAGTTTCTCCCGGATGCGGCTGCCGACGCCCCAGACTTCCCCGACTTCGATGCTGCCCAGCAGGGTATTCAAATCCTGCTCGGACAGGGTTCCCAGGTCGCACACGCTATTCCATTCGGGCCGCTTCTTGGCAATATGGTTGGCGAGCTTGGCCAGGGTCTTGGAAGGGCCGATGCCGACACAAACCGGGATGCCCGTCCAGCGATGCACCCGCTGGCGGATGACTTGGCCATAGGCGGTCAGATCGAGGTTAAAGCCATCCAGTGCCAGGAAGCATTCATCGATGGAATACACCTCCTGATTGGGCGAGAACTGCCTCAGCACCGACATCATGCGGTTGCTCATGTCGGCATAGAGCGTGTAGTTGGATGAAAGCGCAAGGCTCTTTTCGCAAACCGTGTTGGTGGCTCACGTAGTGAGCCACCTGTAGTGGATACTGG
>PFJY01000149.1 GCA_002784065.1 Hydrogenophilales bacterium CG_4_10_14_3_um_filter_58_23
GTAGCCTGGTACGACAACGAGTACGGTTACACCTGCAACATGCTGCGTTTGGTGCAGCACGTTTCCAAATAAGGGACTAGGGGTCAGGGATCAGGGACTAGGATTTGTGCGGGCTGCGCCCGCAGTTTTTCTAGCCCCTAGTCCCTAGCCCCTGATCCCTCTTACGCCGTGAGGCGTAAGGCATAGGCCCACCTATCCCTTACACCTTACCTTCACAGGAGCTTCACCATGAACGTAATCAAAATGACCGACCTGGATTTGAAGGGCAAACGTGTCCTGATCCGTTCCGACCTGAATGTGCCCGTCAAGGACGGGAAAATCACTTCTGACGCGCGCATCACTGCTTCCATGCCCACCATCGAGTTTGCGCTCAAGGCGGGTGCGAAAGTGATGGTCACTTCTCACTTGGGACGCCCCACCGAAGGCGAGTGGAGTGAAGGGAACTCCCTCAAACCCGTCGCTGATATGATGTCCGCCAAGCTGGGCAAGCCGGTGCGCCTGCTCAAGGACTGGATCGACGGCGGCTTCGACGTTGCCGAAGGCGAGTTGGTGCTGCTGGAGAATGTGCGTTGCAACAAGGGCGAGAAGAAAAACGTCGACGCGACCGCGCAGAAATACGCCAAGCTGTGCGACATTTTCGTCATGGATGCATTCGGCGCCGCCCACCGCGCCGAGGCATCCACTTACGGCGTGGCCAAGTTCGCCCCCGTCGCCTGCGCCGGCATCCTGCTCACCGAGGAACTGGAGGCGCTGACCCAGGCACTGCTCAGCCCGGCCCGCCCGATGGTCGCCATCGTTGGTGGCTCCAAGGTTTCGACCAAGCTGACCGTGCTTGAGGCCCTGTCCGAGAAGGTGGATCAGATGGTGGTCGGCGGCGGCATCGCCAACACCTTCCTCAAGGCCACCGGCAAGAATGTTGGCAAGTCGCTATGCGAAGACGACCTCGTTCCCACCGCCCAGGCATTGATGAAGAAAATGACCGCCCGCAACGCCACCATCCCGATCGCGGTCGACGTGGTGTGCGGCAAGAAATTCGACGCCAACGAGCCCGCTGTCCTCAAGGATGCCGGCGCCGTGGCCGACGACGACATGATCTTCGACATCGGCCCGAAATCGGCCCAGGAGCTGGTCGACATCATCATGAAGGCCGGCACCGTGGTATGGAACGGCCCGGTCGGCGTGTTCGAATTCGACCAGTTCGGCGCAGGCACCAAGGCCATCGCCATGGCGATCGCCGAAACCAAAGCATTCACCCTGGCGGGTGGCGGTGACACCATCGCCGCCATCCAGAAGTACGGCATCTACGACAAGGTGTCCTACATTTCCACCGCTGGCGGCGCCTTCCTCGAGTTCCTTGAGGGCAAAAAGCTGCCTGCCGTGGAAATTCTGGAGCAACGTGCTAAATAACAATTGTAGGAGCGGCCTTGGCCGCGATAACCACCAATCGCGGCCAAGGCCGCTCCTACAGATGTGTCACAATGGTCACTCAAATCAATGCAACGTAAAACTAAAATTGTCGCCACTCTTGGCCCCGCTTCCTCCGACCCGGAAGTTCTTAACCGCATGTTGCAGGCCGGGGTGGATGTCGTCCGCCTGAATTTTTCCCACGGCAAGCCCGAGGATCATATCCAGCTGGCCGAAACGGTGCGCGCATTGGCGCGTGCCCGCGGCAAAGCTGTCGGCGTTCTGGTTGACCTGCAGGGGCCGAAAATTCGCATCGGCAAGTTCGAGCATGGCAAAGTCACCCTGAATAACGGCGACAGTTTCATCCTAGACAGCGACTGCGCACTGGGCAACCAGGAGCGCGTCGGCCTCGATTACAAGGAGTTGCCCCGCGACGTCAGCCACGGCACCACCCTGCTGCTGGACGATGGCCGCATCGTGATGTGGGTGGAGGAAGTGCGCGGCAATGAAATTTTCTGCACCGTGAAGCAGGGCGGCGTGTTGTCCAACAACAAGGGCATCAACCGCCAGGGCGGCGGACTCTCCGCCTCGGCGCTGACCGAAAAAGACAAGGAAGACATCAAGACCGCCGCCTTGCTGAAGGCGGATTACCTGGCGGTATCCTTCCCGCGCGACGGTGCCGACATGCAACTGGCGCGCAGGCTGATGCAGGCCGCTGGCGGCAAGAGCATGCTGGTGGCGAAGATCGAGCGTGCCGAAGCGATTACCCACCTGGATGAAATCCTCGACGCCACTGACGCCATCATGGTGGCGCGCGGCGACCTCGGCGTGGAAGTCGGCGACGCTGCCGTGCCCGCACTGCAGAAGCGCATGATCCGCATGGCACGGGAAAAGAACAAGCTTGCCATCACCGCTACCCAGATGATGGAATCCATGATCAGCAGCCCGATCCCGACGCGCGCGGAAGTTTCCGATGTGGCCAATGCGGTGATCGATGGCACCGATGCAGTCATGCTGTCAGCCGAAACCGCTGCCGGCCTATATCCGGTCGAGGCGGTGGCGGCGATGGATCGGGTGTGCATCGAGGCGGAAAAAGAATACGAAACCGGCTTCAGCAAGCGTCGCCTGAACATGCAGTTCGACCGGGTGGACGAATCCATCGCCATGGCGGCCATGTACACGGCCTACCATTTGCAGGTCAAGGCCATCGTCGCCCTGACCGAATCCGGCTCGACCGCCCTGTGGATGTCGCGGGTCAACCCCGATGCGCCGATCTATGCGCTCACACCCGATGTGGCCACGCGCCGCAAGCTTACCCTGTTCCGTGGCGTTTACCCGGTCAACTTCAAGCCCGCCACGCAGGAGCGCGAACAGGTGCTGCATGAAGCCGAAGAAGAATTGCGCCGCCGCAGTGCGGTCATGGATGGCGACCTGATCGTACTGACCATCGGCGAACCGATCGGTAAATCGGGCGGCACCAACACGATGAAAATCGTCAAAGTGGGCGAAAGCAGGAAAACAAACGGGTAGGGTGGGCAACGCCCTTTTGCCCACGCGGAAATCATCTCCGCACACCGCGTGGGCACAAAAACGGTGCCCACCCTATAAAACCAATATTTCAATCACCAACAGCAGGAGGCATTATGGCATTAGTATCCATGCGTCAACTTCTCGATCACGCCGCAGAAAATGGCTACGGTCTGCCGGCGTTTAACGTCAACAACCTGGAACAGATCATGGCGATCATGCAGGCCGCCGACGAGTGCAACAGCCCAGTCATCATGCAGGGCTCCGCTGGCGCGCGCAAATACGCTGGCGAAGCATTCCTGCGCCACCTGATCGAGGCCGCCATCGAGGCCTATCCGCACATTCCGGTCGTCATGCACCAGGATCACGGCGCTTCCCCAGCCGTATGCATTAACGCCATCCGCTCCGGCTTCTCCAGCGTGATGATGGACGGTTCCCTGCACGAAGACGGCAAGACCCCGTCCAGCTTCGAATACAATGTCGAAGTCACGCGCAAAGTGGTGGAAATGTCCCACGCTGTCGGCGTTTCCGTCGAAGGCGAACTGGGCTGCCTGGGCTCCCTCGAATCCGGTCACGGCGAGAAGGAAGACGGCCACGGCGCAGAAGGTGCGCTGACCATGGATCAGTTGCTGACCGACCCGACCGAAGCCGCCGAATTCGTCAAGGCGACCGGCGTAGATGCCTTGGCCATCGCCATCGGCACCAGCCACGGCGCCTACAAGTTCACCCGTCCGCCCACTGGCGACGTGCTGGCCATCAGCCGCATCAAGGAAATCCACGCCAAGATCCCCAATACCCATTTGGTGATGCACGGCTCCTCCTCGGTGCCGCAGGAATGGCTCAAGATCATCAACGACTTCGGCGGCGCCATGCCCCAGACCTACGGCGTGCCGGTCGAGGAAATCGTCGAAGGTATCAAGCATGGCGTGCGCAAGGTGAACATCGACACAGACCTGCGCTTGGCCTCCACCGGAGCGGTTCGTAAATATCTGGCCGAGAACACCAAGGATTTCGACCCGCGCAAATTTCTCGCCGCCGCAACGGTAGGGATGAAAGGCATCTGCAAAGCGCGTTTCGAAGCCTTCGGTTCCGCCGGACAGGCCGACAAGATCAAACCGATCATGCTCGACCGCATTGCCACCATGTACACCAAAGGTGAACTGAAAGCCGTCATCAAGTAAGCATTTTTAGTTTTCGTAAAAAAGGCGGCTTTGCCGCCTTTTTTATGCCTTGACCGTTTGCATCACCTGCGCCGCCTCTTGCAGCAGAAACTCCTTGAATGCTTGGGCCACGACCGATAGCCGCTTGCCCTTGCGGTGTACCACGTACCAGTGGCGGCGGATGGGAAAGGAATCCACATCGAGCACGACCAGGCGTTTGGTCTCGAGCTCCAGCGCGATGGTCAGCATGGAGACGATGCCCAAGCCCATACCGGCCTGCACCGCCTGTTTGATCGCCTCGTCGGTGCTCATCTCCATGCCGGTGGAGAGGATTAGGTTATGCTGGGCGAAAAACCGTTCCATTGCGCTACGCGTTCCCGACCCCGGCTCTCGCACGATGAAGGTTTCCTGCGCCAGACGGGGCAACGGGATGTTCTTCTCCAACGCTAAAGGGTGGCTCGGCGAGGCGATCACCACCAGGGGATTTTCCATGAAAGGCTCGGCATCGATGTCCAGGCCATCCGGCGGCAACCCCATCACGCCTAGGTCCATCTCGTTGTTGGCGAGCTGGTTGATCAGCACCTCGCGGTTAATTACGTTCAGACTGAGCGTAATGTTCTGGTTGCGCTGACAAAACAGGGCCAGGAGCTGCGGCGCGAAATAATTCGCGGTGCTGACCACGGAAATGTTCAGCTTGCCGCGTTTCAGCCCTTTCATCTCCTCCAGCACCGCCTCCGCCTCAGCCAGTTGCATGGCGATGCTGCGGCTATAATGGTAGAGTTCCTTGCCGGCGTCGGTGAGAAATATTTTCTTGCCGATCTGCTCGAACAGGGGCAAGCCCACACTCTCTTCGAGCTGCTTGATTTGCATGGAAACTGCGGGCTGAGTCAGATGCAGCTCCTCGGCCGCGCGGGAAAAGCTGAGATGGCGGGCAACGGCCTCGAAGACTTGGAGCTGGCGTAAGGTGACGTGTAGCATAGTTACCAATAAGAATTTCTTATGTTGTTTTGAATAATTCGCCGCCAATCTTATGCTTGTTCATTCCAGAATGGAACAACCAGCCTTGTCCAATGAGGAATGAGCCTGAACGAGGCCTGTATTTCCAACCAGGAATGAGCCTGAAGCGGCAAGAT
>PFJY01000003.1 GCA_002784065.1 Hydrogenophilales bacterium CG_4_10_14_3_um_filter_58_23
GTATTAACAATCCCTTGCGGGTCGAGGAGGAATTATGTCAATAAATCAGATTGGTGGGAAATATTTCTCCGCGATAGCGGCTTCGTCCAACCCGCGTTACCCGGATGCCGAACGGGTGCCGGATACGGTGCTGATCAATCCGGTGCTGACGCTGCTCGGCGACGAAATGGAAGAAGGCTGGGAAGGCTGTCTGAGCATCCCCGGCCTGCGCGGACTGGTGCCGCGCTACAAACGGTTGCGCTACCAGGGCTTCGATCAGTCCGGCAACCCGATCGACCACACCGTGAGCAGCTTTCATGCCCGGGTGGTGCAGCATGAGTGCGACCATTTGCAGGGCATACTGTACCCGATGCGTATCAGGGATATGAGTCGGTTCGGGTTTGTCGAGGAACTGTTTCCCGACAATGCGCCTGTTGCCGAGTAGTCTGAATAAAAGCCCTTCTCCCGCCCGCGGAAGAAGGGAGGAACCCCTACCTGAGTAGTGACCAAAAAAAACATTAAAGTTTCTTCAGCGCCACCCGATAAAGGTACTGTACGGCGGAAGTTAAAGCAGTTTTAACCGCCGCAAGATTTCCGATAACTTAATTGAAGGAGAACTAAAATGTCCTTAACCATCAACACCAATATTGCCTCGCTGAACGCGCAGCGCAATCTGACTACTTCCCAGTCTGCGCTGTCCACTTCCCTGCAACGCCTGTCTTCCGGCCTGCGCATCAACAGCGCCAAGGATGATGCTGCTGGTTTGGCGATTGCCAACCGGATGACCTCACAGGTTAACGGGCTCAATCAAGCCGCCCGTAATGCTAATGACGGCATTTCCCTGGCGCAAACTGCTGAAGGCGCCATGGCTGAGATCGGCAACAATCTGCAACGGCTGCGTGAATTGGCTGTGCAATCTGCTAATGCCACCAACAGCGCCTCAGATCGTGCCTCGCTCGACGCTGAATCGTCTCAGTTGATCGCGGAAATTACGCGCGTATCCAGCCAGACTTCCTTTAACGGAATTAATCTGCTGGATGGTTCGTTTTCTGCCCAGGCATTCCAGGTTGGCGCCAATGCCAACCAGACGATTTCCATCAACTCAATTGCCGACTCCCGTTCGACCGCGCTGGGCAGCAATATCTTGAATGGGGTAGGTGCAGTCATAGGTTCGGGTGGCGTAGGCGCCACCAAGGCGGCAGCGGCCGACCTGACTGGCGGCAACCTCGTCGCCATCGAATCCAACCTGTCGATCACTACAACTAATGGCGGCACGACGTCCGCCATCAGCTACGCTGCCCTTGCCGATGCCAAAGCCGTCGCTGCGGCCATCAACAGCGCTGCAAGCGGTGTCGGCGTTACAGCTACCGCTTCGAACAGCGCCACCTTGAGTGGTGTTTCCGTTGCCGGCACCATCACCATGACGCTCAACGGCAGCGCCATCTCGGCGGCAGTGTCGGATCCGACCGACCTCACCGCACTGATGAGCGCCATTAACGGTGCTCAGGGTTCCACTGGCGTGGTTGCAAGCTTCACCAGCACCTCGACGAAAGCCGGTTTGACCCTGTCGACTACCGATGGGCGTGATATCTCTGTATTGGATTACGCCAATACGGGCGTTGGTACTGCCTCCTTCTCCGGGGTGACGTTGACCAGTGGCGCTGCCACCGATTCCACCATCAAGAGCGGTTCGGTATCGCTGGCCAGCAGCAAGGGAACTATCACTTTGGCTGGTGCCAATACGGATGTCTTTACCTCGGCAACCCAGGCCAGCGCGTTCTCAGCTGTGTCCGGTATTAGCCTTGCCAGTGCCGCGAATGCCCAATTGGCCATTGCTACGGTGGATGCCGCCCTGAGCCAGATCAACGTTTCCCGCGGTGACTTGGGTGCTTACCAGAACCGTTTCAGTTCGGCGATCGCCAACCTGCAAACCACCACTGAAAACGTGACGGCAGCGCGCAGCCGTATTCAGGATGCCGATTTCGCGCAGGAAACAGCCAGCATGACCCGTAACTCAGTGCTGCAACAGGCTGGCATAGCGATGCTGGCTCAGGCCAATGCTCTGCCTAACCAAGTGTTGACCCTGCTGCGCTAAGTGGTAAAGTAGCGATGAAGTGACACCCGGCCGGGCTCATAAAAATAGCCCGGCCGGGCTTTTTTCCTCAAGGAGATGAAGATGATTATCTCTCAGACAAATAGAAACGGATTCAGTCCTCCGCAAACCTCTGACGTTTCCATGCCTCATAGGCCTGTTGTGCAGAATGCCAGCACTGCCGCTGCGGGGCTTGTCGAAACACCCGCCAAGGCGGTGCAGGGGGCTGTGTCCATCCCCAGCCACGAACAGGTGAAGCAAGCGGTAGAGCATTTGAATAACCTTGTGCAAACCATGACCAGTGATCTGCGTTTTAGCGTGGACGCGGATACGGGTATGCGGGTGGTCAAGGTGGTGGATATCAAGACCAACGACGTCATTCAACAAATTCCGTCGAAAGAGGTGGTGGCTATCGCCAAGGCGCTGGACACCTTGCAGGGTCTGTTAATTCGTCAGAAGGCTTAGAAACAACGCTGATCCGTAGGTCGGATGAGCGTAGCGTTATCCGACAAATCCAGGCATCAGAAGACGGCGGAAGGCGCTACGCTTTTCCGCCCTACATGCTGAGTTCTGAGTAAAGGAGTTATCATGGCTATTTCATCGGCCGGCATTGGTTCCAACCTCGATGTGAACACCATCGTCAGCCAGTTGATGGCGATCGAGCAGAAGCCGCTTACGACTCTCAATACCAAAGAGGCAAAATTTCAGGCCCAGCTGAGTACCTATGGCACGATCAAAGGCGCGCTTTCCTCATTGCAGTCCGCCGTTCAGGGTTTGACCAGTTCCAGTACCTATACCAGTATGTCGGCCTCGGTTTCCGATGCCACGATACTTTCGGCCAGTGCGACTTCCTCCGCAGCAGTCGGTTCGTACAGCATAGCGGTCAGCCAACTCGCCATGAACCACGCGGTTCGCAGCAATGTGAATTACGCTACTGAGGACACCTTCAAGGGCGGCACGCTGGCGATTCAGATCGGCGGCGGCACCGCCGTCAACGTCGCAATCGCTGATGGCAGCACGCTGGCCGATATCAGCAGTGCGATCAACAGCGCCAATGTTGGCGTGTCGGCCTCGGTCATCAACGATGGTACGACCAATCGGCTGGTGCTGACATCCAATACCACGGGTTCTGTCGGCGCAATCACGATTTCCGTGACACAGACCGGAACCGGGGGAACCCCCGTTTCACCTGGAGTGGTTCAGAACCTGAATGATTTCAACACGGTTGGCGGGAGCTTGGTAGATCTCCAGGCTGCGACAAATGCCCAATTTTCTGTGAATGGCTTGGCGATTACGCGTTCGAGCAATACGGTCACCGATGTGATTGGTGGCGTGACACTTAACCTGACAAAGGCTGGCACCATCGCCTCGCCGGTGACCACGAACCTCACGGTTAGCCGTAATACAGGCGCTGTCGCTGGGGCTATTGGGGCATTTGTGAATGCCTACAATGTTGCTGCCAAGCAACTGAAAAGTGTTTCAGCCTACGATGCGACGAATAAGCAAGCTTCCATCCTGACCGGCGACAGCACTGTGCGCAACATCCAGAGCAAGCTGTCAAGCCTGCTTCAAACCAGTTTGTCAGGTATCGCAGGCGGGATAAGGAGCCTGAGCGATATCGGGATTACGTTGCAAAAGGATGGAACTCTGGCTACGGACACCACCAAGCTTCAGGCGGCGCTGAATGACCCGACCCAGGATGTGGCCAGCCTGTTTGCCTCAACGACCAGCAATAACAAGGGTATTGCCGTGCGTTTTAACGAGATGCTGGATGGCATTGTCGGCAGTAGCGGGCTGATTAACGGACGGACTGACGGGATTAGCCAATCCATCAAGGATATCGGCAACCGGCGCGATGTATTGAGCCGTCGCCTGGTGGATATCGAGGCACGCTACCGTGCTCAATTTACCAAGCTGGATACGCTGATCAGCAGCATGAACCAGACCAGTACTTTCCTGACTCAACAGCTGGCTTCGATATCGAATACGAATAAGGGTGCCTAGTGGAGAAAATGATGAATGCCATGAGCCGTAATGCAATGAATGCCTATGCGCAGGTGGGCGTGGAGTCTGGCGTGGATGCTGCCAGTCCGCACAAGCTGATTGCGATGCTGTATGAGGGCGCGTTGATCGCGATTGCCTCGGCCAAGATCCACATGCAGCGCAAGGAAATTGCCAAGAAGGGGAAAGCGATTTCCCAGGCGATCGCCATCATCGATGAGGGCCTAAAGGCGAGCCTGGATGAGAGGGTGGGGGGTGATCTGGCACAGAATCTCAAGGCGCTTTACAGCTACATGTGCCAGCGTTTACTGATGGCCAATCTACAAAATAAAACCGAGCCTCTGGATGAAGTGGCGCACTTGCTGGTGGGGCTGAAAGGGGCTTGGGACGCGATTGGCAAGCAACAGGGTCCTGTCGCGGTGGTGGTGGCGCCACAATCCGAGCCGGTGCCAAACCGCGACTCGCTGAGCTACGGCAAGGCCTGAGTGAAAAGTGCGGATCTGCTTGGGCGCTACACTGAAATGTTGCGGCTTGCGCAGCAAATGCTTGAGTTGGCCAGGCAATCTGAGTGGGATCGTCTGATTGAATTCGAGCATGAGCGTGCGGCAATCGCTGAAGTCTTGATGAAGCACGAAGAGAACAGCGTGTGGCCTCAAGCTGAACGGGGAAAAAGGGCCGATTTAATCCGTTCGATTCTTGAGACGGATAGTGAAGTCAAGAGCCTGACGCAAGCCTGGATGGGTGAGCTACAGGAACTCCTGGGCAGCATCGGTACCGAGAAAAAATTGAGCAAGACCTACGAAACGCCCTAACGCATAAGGTTAGATCGTGATCGCGGAGCGAGCCACGATCTGAACCGTTTGTTGGACGAGCCCGGTTGAGGCTTGAAAGGCTATGCAAATA
>PFJY01000030.1 GCA_002784065.1 Hydrogenophilales bacterium CG_4_10_14_3_um_filter_58_23
CAGGCAGTCGCAAGGTGTCCCTATCGATATGCTTGAAAGCCCCACAGGGTGATCCTTCGGATCAGACGACAACACGATTTGCGAAAAGAGCCTAAAAAAACCCCGCTTTATGCGGGGTTTTTGTCCTACCGGGAAAGCCTGGCAAAATTACATCATGCCGCCCATACCGCCCATACCGCCCATGTCACCCATGCCGCCGCCCATGCCGCCGGTCGACTCATCCTTCGGCATCTCGGCCACCATGCACTCGGTGGTGAGCATCAGGCCGGCTACGGAAGCGGCGTTCTGCAGCGCGTAGCGGGTCACCTTGGTGGGGTCGAGTACGCCCATTTCCACCATGTCGCCATAGATGTCGTTGAAGGCGTTGAAGCCAAAGTTGCCCTTGCCCTCGGAGACCTTGTTCACCACCACTGACGGCTCGACGCCGGCGTTGGCGACGATCTGGCGCAGAGGCTCTTCCAGTGCGCGCAGCACGATCTTGATGCCGGCATCCTGGTCGGCGTTGTCGCCCTTGACTTTGCCGATGGCAGCGCGGGTGCGCAGCAGAGCTACGCCGCCGCCGGCGACGATGCCTTCTTCCACCGCAGCGCGGGTGGCGTGCAGGGCATCTTCGACGCGGGCTTTTTTCTCCTTCATCTCGACTTCGGTGGCAGCCCCGACCTTGATCACGGCCACGCCGCCGGCCAGTTTGGCGACGCGCTCTTGCAGCTTCTCGCGGTCGTAGTCGCTGGTGGTTTCCTCGATCTGCTTGCGTACTTGCTTGACGCGGCCTTCGATGTTGGCGGCATCGCCGGCGCCGTCGATGACGATGGTTTCATCCTTGCCCACTTCGATGCGCTTGGCTTGGCCCAGTTCGGCCAGCGTGGCTTTCTCCAGAGACAGGCCCACTTCTTCGGCGATCACGGTGCCTCCGGTGAGGACGGCGATATCTTCCAGCATGGCCTTGCGACGGTCGCCGAAGCCCGGCGCTTTAACGGCGCAGGTCTTCAGGATGCCACGGATGTTGTTCACCACCAGGGTGGCCAGCGCTTCGCCGTCCACATCCTCGGCGATGATCAGCAGCGGCCGGCCTGCCTTGGCGACTTGCTCCAGTAACGGCAGCAGGTCGCGGATGTTGGAGATCTTCTTGTCGTGCAGCAGCACGAAAGGGTTCTCCAGCAGGGAAATCTGGCGGTCCGGGTTGTTGATGAAATAGGGCGACAGGTAGCCGCGGTCGAACTGCATGCCTTCCACCACATCCAGTTCGTTTTGCAGGCTGGTGCCGTCTTCCACGGTGATCACGCCCTCCTTGCCGACCTTGTCCATGGCCTCGGCGATGATGTCGCCGATGGAGCTGTCGGAGTTGGCTGAAATGGCGCCAACCTGGGCGATTTCCTTGTTGGTGGTGCAAGGCTTGGAGATCTTCTTCAGCTCGGCGATGCAGGCTTCAACCGCCTTGTCGATGCCGCGCTTCAGGTCCATCGGGTTCATGCCGGCGGAAACATATTTCATGCCTTCGCGCACGATTGCCTGGGCCAGCACGGTCGCGGTGGTGGTGCCGTCGCCGGCCACGTCGGAGGTCTTGGAGGCGACTTCCTTCACCATCTGCGCGCCCATGTTCTCGAACTTGTCTTTCAGCTCAATTTCCTTGGCGACGGATACGCCGTCCTTGGTGATCGTCGGGGCGCCGAAAGCGCGATCCAGCACCACGTTACGGCCTTTCGGGCCAAGGGTCACTTTAACCGCGTTGGCCAGAACATTGATCCCGGCCACCATGCGGTGACGAACGTCGTCACCGAATCTTACGTCTTTTGCTGACATGTTTCATTTCTCCTTAGAAAAGCATTTTTGCTACAGAATAGGGGAGAAAAAATCTCTCCAGAATCTCTGTGGCCAAATATGAATTTGGTTTACTTGCCTTCAACCACGCCTATGATGTCTTCTTCGCGCATTTGCAGCAGTTCGATACCACCCATCTTGAAGGCCTGGCCGGAATACTTGCCGAACAGCACCTTGTCGCCGACTTTGACTTCCAGCGCGCGCACTTTGCCATCGTCGCCCACTTTGCCTTTACCGACGGCAACGATTTCACCTTGATCCGGTTTTTCCGCAGCAGAGCCGGGGATAACGATACCGGAAGCGGTCTTCTCTTCGGCTTCCAGGCGTTTGACGATAACGCGGTCATATAATGGACGAATTTTCATTGTTTCAATCTCCAGTCAGGTCTAGGTTAACGAAAAATAATCCGGTAAACCGCCTGCGCTGTTTACCGGCTAAAAATTCTCGGCGTGGCGTTGTTAGCACTCACGCCAGACGAGTGCCAATAATAGGGGCTGGGTGCTTAAATTTCAAGGGGAAGAAGGTTTTAACGTCCAACAATTTATCAAAAAGTGGTATAAATTCACGCTTAAAAAGAGCGTTCCACTTCCCCCGCACAGATGGGACATTTCACGCCGGAGATCGCAGACGAGGAACATGCCGCGCTTGCTGGCGCTGAAATCTGGCGCGTGCGGGGTAGAGATTGCGCCATTTTTTGTTCAATTTTTGTAACAGGATCGATATATGCACTCACTTAGTGAAGATGAAGCGAACGCTTCCCTGGAAAATTTTCTGTCGATTTGCGTCACAACCTTGCTGCGCTGGGAAGACCCGGAAAAATTTCTGGCATGGATGCGCGAGAGTGGGCCATCGTTATTCCCCGAAATATTCGGCCAGATTATCGATCCGGCCATGCGTCCCTCCTCCGCTTATTTCTTCGGAAGAATGATCTGGAACGCCACGCCGCTGCCGGGTAACCTTTTCAAGCCGCGTCCTTTGCCAAAACCGGAGCGGAACGCGCCCTGCACATGCGGTTCGGGCATAAAATACAAGCATTGCTGCGGGCAGATTGATTCTCCTGGCTTGCCACTTGATCCCACGCTGATGTTGAACCTGGTGCTGCGTAATCTGACCCAGAAGCAGTTGGTGAACTTGCCTTATCGCAGTATTTCCCACGAAGGCCTGGCATTGACCGCGCAGCAGTGGCTGGAAGAGGGTAAGGCGAACAGGGCCATCAAGCTGCTGGAGCCGATCTTCACCGATCCGTCCAGACTGGCCGAGCATGACGAATTTGCCTTCGATGTTTTGATGGATGCTTATCTGGATGAGGGCAAACCGCGCAAGCGCGTCAATCTGATCGAGACGATGTTACAGTCCGGCAACCGGACGTTACGCGTCACCGCCATGCAGCGCCACTGCACTCTGCTGGCGGATGCGGGCGATTATGAGGGGGCTTGGGAGCTGTTCGGAGTGGCGATGCGCGAATACCCCGGCCACGCTGCCTTCAGCCACCTTGAAGTGACGTTGCTGATGACCCAGGGAAGGATGGCGGAAGCCAGGGAGCGCGCCAAATTCTGGGTGGCGACACTGCGCAGGCAAAATAATCCGGAGCACGCCGAGCTGATCGAATTTCTTGCCTCGATTGCAAACCGTCCGGCGGAAGCCATGTTTGACATGATTGCAGGGAAGAACCCGTTTCTCGACCGCATCGCGTCCCTGGCGCGAAATTTGCCGGAGCCGGAAGCCCATTATACGGTCGATGCGTCCGGCGACATGGGCGTGCTGGTTGCCGACAAAAAACTGGCCAAGGTGGAGGCGGACTGGCACCTCTATTTTCCGCTGGGCAAGCCTTTTTCAACTCAATTATTGCCGCCTGACGGTAGGGTCTGGCAGCCCTCTGTCGCGGACAAGTGGGTGACGTTCCTGGAACAGCATCCGCTCGCCTTCCAGTCGTTCGATATTCTGGACGATGTGATGCAGGCCGTCTGGCAGGTTGAGATAATGACCGCAGCAATCGAGAAGCCGCTGATCTATCCGCTGCAAGATCATACGATCAGGTTGTTCAGGGTGGTGACGGGCGGCGTTCCGGTCGAGCTGCCCTGGTTCGTGTCGCCAAACCGCCCCGCCTTGCGCGTGCTGGCGGATGCCATTCTGTATGGCATCGATCATGGCCGCCGGGAAGCAGCCCTGCCGCTGCTGGAAGACATGGTGTCGCGGATCAATCCAAACGATAACCACGGCCTGCGCGAGACGCTGGTGCAAGAATATTTGCGCGCCGGGCAATACGAAAAATCGCTGGCGCTATGCGAGCGCTATCCCGGCGATATGATGCCGGGCATTGCTTTCGGCCAGGTGCTGGCCTTGTTCAAATCGGGCAGAAAAGGCGAGGCGCTCGCGGCCCTGGCCGAAGCCAACGAGCGTCTTCCCGAAATGGTGTCCATGCTGGCAAATGACAACCCGATCCAGCCAAAATCGGGAAAATTTGGCATGGTCGTCGGGGGCAAGGAGGAGGCATGGCATTACAGGCAGGAAGCGCTGGCGTTATGGCAGGGGGATGCGCTGGACTGGCTGAGGGGAGTGGCGGTCTCTTTGCGCAAGAAGACGGCAAGGCGATGAGGGGGTGGGCGTCCCCTATTTTCTTTCGGAATACGGAAATCTGTTCTCTACTCTACCCCTTGTTTCTCGCCGTACTGTCAACGCAAAATAGAAATGTCCGCTTTTCCTGTTTTCATTTTGCTACGTCGTGGCGCATTGCCCGTCGTGGGCGGGGGTGCCGACGGACATTTTATTGGACGCCGGATCGAATTGCAGATGCACAATATCTTCACGATCTGGTACATTCCGTGACATTAGGCTATTTCCACGCCTACCGATGGAGACGCCTCCCACCCATCAACACGTGGGAACTCGCTTTCCATCTGCGACAACAGGTCAGAAAGTTTGTGGCGTGGCTTAGCCAGTGGTTTCACAACAAGACGGCCATCCAACACATTCAGATCGACGCTCTGGTCGGGTCTCAACCCTAAGTCTTTCATCATCGCGGCTGGCACGATGATGTCGGCGCTATTTCCTAGCAGCCTGTCGGACTTAAAGGAAATCGGCTGCAAATCCGCCTGAGCGGTTCATATTTCGCCGCTTTTTTAGTCAATAGAACGACTATTGACC
>PFJY01000210.1 GCA_002784065.1 Hydrogenophilales bacterium CG_4_10_14_3_um_filter_58_23
CAAAACATGAAATTCTTCGGTTTTCATCGTAGCACCTATCTTATTGATTGGTATGGCGATAGTATAGACCACTACTTAACAGTGACATAGCCTAAAAAAATGGAGTGGTACCGTCTTTTTGTCGCGCTTCCGCCCCGGCGGCAAATCTGCCTATCAACAAGACTCCGATCCGGACCCGCGTACGATTATCGGAAAACATTCATCAGGCCTGGAAATCGGCCTGTTCTCCCGCTCCCTGTCGGACAATCGCCACAACGGTGACCGCATTTATCTGCAGAAAACCGGCGACACCCTGCGCTGGCTGCATCTCGATGGTCTGGGCCATGGCGAACAGGCCCAGACTGCCACCGCCAATCTTGCCTCTCATCTTTCCCATTGCGACACGCCGACCGCAGTGCTGGCCGCAGTGGACCGCCAGCTCAAGGGCACGCGCGGCGCGGTCGCGATCATCGGCGAGCTCGGCTTGGCTGGCAAGGCACTGAACATCCTCGGTGTTGGCGATATGCACGCCCACGTCATGGATAATGAGGAAATGCACAACCTGTCCTTCGCGCCCGGCGTGCTGGGCAAAGAGCACAATAATCCGGCCCAGTTTCGCTTCGCCTTCGGCAAGCGCTGCCTGATGATTACCTGTACCGATGGCATCCGCCGGAATTGGGATGTTTCCAACTTCCCCGGCCTGTTCCATCAGCACCCCCAGTTGATCGCCTACACGCTGGGGAATATCATGGGTAGAATCTCGGACGACCAGTCGCTGTGCGTCGCCAGCATCGGTTAATAACAATTTTAAGGATGGAAGGGAGAATCATGGCACAACAGAAGAAATCAGAAGCCGCCGGATATAAATTGGCGGAGCTGCTCAAGCTTCAGGTCGGCAGCATTTCGGGAACCATCGAAAGAGAAGGGCTTACCCTTTTCGGCGGCAGTAACAACCTGCTTGGCAGCGACGAGATCAACGATTTCTGCATCGAGTTCCTCCAGCTCCTGGTTGCCCTGCTCGAATCCAGGGATCCGCATGACGATGCCTCTCCGCAGTTCCACGCACTGGAAATGTACTTCAACAACCTGTCGAAGCAGATACTGGTGCGCGGCGGCCGGGTGGAAGACCTGGTGCGCTACATCCAGTTCATGCAGCGCACCCTGATCGATGCGCTGGATCATGACAAACAGTGTACGGTGGGGGACGCGCGCGCCATGCTGCTGTTCCTCTCCGGCCTCTTCAACGAGCTGATCCTGGCGGTATTCCAGGCTTATCTCGATGAGAAAGAACGCACCGTCAACGCCCAGGAAGCAGAGCTGCGCGAGACCGCCACCCCGATCACCGAAATCTGGGACGGCGTGCTCACCCTGCCAATCATCGGCACTCTCGACTCCAATCGCACCATGCTGGTGATGGAGGCGCTGCTCAACCGCATCGCCAAGGAACACGCCAGTGCCGTAGTGATAGACCTGACCGGGGTAAAGAACATCGACTCGCAGGTTTCTCATCACCTCATTCAGATGGTGCGGGCAGTGCAGTTGATGGGCTCCGATGCGATCATCACCGGCATCCGCCCGGACATCGCCCGCGCCCTGATTAGTCTGAACATCGACCTGAGCAACATCACCACCCGCGCCAGCCTGTCCGACGGGCTGAAGGAAGCTTTCCTCCGCATGGGCATCCAGGTCAGCCACAAAGCGGCCTAAGAGGCTCTCCGCATGTCCATCCCTGGTCTGCACCTGACCCGGATCGGTAATGGCGACTTCCTGCTGGAAGCGACGCGTAGCCTGAACATCCGCGATCAGGACCGGCTCCTGGAAGGCATCACCGCGTGCCTGCTGCAGGCGCAGGCATACGATTCCGCACGGGCTTCAGCCCGTAGCGGATCGGAGTCCTTTAGAGCATCGTGCCTGTATTACGACCTCTCCGAGCAGGCGTTGATCGACCCGGTTTACTATGCCTGGCTCAATGCCTTGGCGCGCACCATCCAGGCCATCAACGTCAAGATGGTCTGCATCCATATACAGCCCACCGCCGCCTTCGCCATGGCACAATTCATACGCGAGAAACCGGCATTCGAAACCGCCATCGATATTTTCGGCTGGCAAAAAACAGGACGATAATGGATCTGACGCAGCTGTTCAAATTCATGGCGGACAAGCAGGCCTCCGACATGTACATTTCCGCCGGTGCGCCGGTGCTGATGAAGATTGAGGGCGAAACACTGCCCCTCAACAGCCAGATACTGGATGCGGAAACCGTCAAAAAAATCGCCTATTCCTTGATGACCCAGGAGGAAATCAAGGCGTTCGAAGCCGAACTCGAGATGAACTTTGGCTTCCTGGTGGAAAACATCGGCAAGTTCCGCATCAATGTTTTCCGCCAGCGCGGCGATGTCGCCCTGGTGGCGCGCTACGTCAGCTACCACATCCCTGCGCTCGATTCGCTCGGCCTGCCGCCGATATTGAAAGAGCTGGTGATGGAACAGCGCGGCCTGATCCTGGCCGTCGGCCAGGCTGGTTCGGGCAAGTCCACCACCCTGGCGTCGATGATCGATTACCGCAACGCCATCAAGACCGGGCACATCCTGCTGATCGAAGACCCCATCGAATACCTGCACGCCTACAAGAAATCCATCGTCAACCAGCGCGAGGTGGGACTCGACACCAAGTCCTACGCCACGGCCCTGCTCAACGCCGTGCGCGAGGCGCCGGACGTGCTGATGATCGGCGAAATCCGCGACCGCGAAACCATGCAGCAGGCCTTGATCTACGCCGAAACCGGGCACATGATGCTGTCCACCCTGCACGCCAACAACAGCTACCACGCCCTGAACCGCATCATCAACCTGTTCCCCCGCGAGGCGCGCAACCCTCTGCTGCACGATCTTTCGATCAGCCTGAAGGCGGTAATTTCCCAGCGGCTGGTGCGCGGGGTAAACGGCAAGCGGGTGCCGGCGATAGAGATTATGATGAACACACCCTATGTCGCCGATCTGATCAAGAGCGGGGAAATTGACCAAATCAAGGAGGCGATGGAGCGAAGCCTCGCCCCCGGTTCGCAAACTTTCGAACAGTCGTTGTTCGCTCTCTATCAGGAGGGCAAAATCAGTCTGGACGAGGCGCTCGCCAATGCCGACTCCCGCACCAACCTGTCCTGGCTGATCAACAACGAAAAGCACAACACGACGGAGCCCGTTGTTGCCGCAAGCTCGCTGGTCAACGCGGATACCGCGTCCAGCTTCGACGACTTCAAGCTCGACGCCGACCGGTAGGAGGGCCGCTCGCGGCCCGAACCAACAATTATTCGGGCCGCGAGCGGCCCTCCTACAGTTGTGCGAAACGCCGGTACTGGATCGCCTCGGCGATGTGCCCGCTGCCGACCCCCTCGCTGCCGGCAAGATCGGCGATGGTCCGCGCCACCTTGAGCACGCGGTGATAGGCGCGGGCGGAGAGATTCAAACGCGCAATCGCCTGTTTCAGCAACCCTTCCCCGGCCGCATCAGGCTGACAAAACTGGTCGATTTCCTGCGTGGCCAGCAGGGCATTAGCTTTGCCCTGTCGGGCCAGTTGTCGGCTATAGGCGGCTTCCACGCGAGCCTGAATGGCCGCGCTGGGCTCGCTTGCTCCGTGGCGGGTCAAATCGCTCTCCGGCAAGGCGGGCACCTCGATTTGCAAGTCGATGCGGTCGAGCAGCGGGCCGGAGATTTTTCCGCGATAGCGCGCCACTTGATCCGGGGTGCAGCGGCATTTCCCGTTCGCGTGGCCGAGATAGCCGCAGGGGCAGGGATTCATCGCCGCCACCAGTTGAAAGCGCGCCGGGAAATCAGCCTGGTGGGCGGCGCGGGAAATAGTGATGCGTCCCGATTCGAGCGGCTCGCGCAACGCCTCCAGCACGGCGCGCGAAAACTCCGGCAATTCGTCCAAGAACAGCACCCCGTGGTGCGCCAGGGAAATCTCGCCGGGGCGCGGGTTGCCGCCACCCCCCACCAGCGCCGGGCCGGAAGCGGAATGATGCGGCGAGCGGAAAGCCCGTTGCTTCCAGTGCTCGATTTTGAAGCCGCCGTTGAGCGATTGAATCGCTGCGGATTCCAGCGCTTGGGCCTCGGTCATGGCAGGCAGAATGCCGGGTAGCCGTGCTGCCAGCATGGTCTTGCCGGTGCCTGGCGGCCCCGCCATCAAAATGCTGTGCGCCCCGGCGGCGGCGACTTCGAGAGCGCGTTTGACGTGCGCCTGTCCTTTTACTTCGCTGAAATCGGGATAGTTTAGTTGACGGGTTTCGGGAATTTCTTGCCATCGGGCAAGTAACTGCCGACCCGCCAAGTGAGCGCAAACTTCGAGCAGCGAACTGGCCGGGTAAATTTTTGCTTCTTCCACCAAAGCGGCTTCGGCGGCATTCTCGGCAGGGAGAATGAAGGCGCGCCCGTCCTGGCTAGCTTTGCAAGTCATCGCCAGCGCCCCGCGTATCGGGCGCAGTGCGCCCGTCAAAGCAAGCTCACCGGCAAACTCGTACCGCGCCAGATCATTAGTGGGAATCTGCCCTGATGCCGCCAGGATGCCGAGCGCGATCGGCAGGTCGAAGCGACCGCTTTCCTTGGGCAAGTCGGCGGGCGCGAGATTGACGGTAATACGGCGGGCAGGGAATTCGAACTGGGCATTGAGCAGGGCGGAACGCACCCTGTCCTTGCTCTCCTTCACCTCGACCTCGGGCAATCCGACCAGATTGAAACTGGGCAGCCCGTTGGACAGGTGTACCTCGACCGTCACCAGCGGCGCTTCCATGCCGGTCAATGCCCGGCTGTAGAGAACGGCGAGTCCCATCTTCGTCAGTTGGAAATGACGAAAAACAAGGCAGGCACGAGTTTCACAACGCCAGGTTCCCCGAGTCCTCGCTGGCCTCTCCGCCGTGCCGGGCTTCGAGGGCCGCAACCTGGGCTTCCAGCGCCTCCAGCTTTTCGCGCGTCTTGAGCAGTACCGCCTGCTGCACGTCGAATTCCTCGCGCGTCACCAGATTCAGTTTGGCAAACACGCTTTGCAGCGCGGCGCGCAGGTTCTTTTCCAGATCCTTGGCCGGACTGTCGGCCAGCGCCTGCCCCAGCTTGCCGCTGATTTCCTCAAACATCTTTTGGCCCAATATCATGAATTGCTCCTTATTTAAGCTTGAATCTTTTCAGACTGATAGGGTGGGCACGTCTTTGTGCCCACGCGGAGAACTTCGCTGACCGCGTGGGCACATAAAGACGCGCTCACCCTTTGCTACTTCTGGCTCTGTGCCTCTGCGGTTAAACGATTGCCGTTTTTAGGCTGAAGCTATTCAGTGTACCAAAATGAGGCCACCCAAACACTCGCACTTTTTTGGTGCACTTAACCGCCGAGTTGACTCAAAGCGGTGCCAAGCCTGCATGGCTAACCCACAAAAAAACACTATCGCATTGAATATACAACTAATAATGATTCTGGCACGGCAAATGCTATGGTGTATGGCGAGGCTTATCTCATTATCTATCGAAAGGAAAAATTATGCGTAAAATTTCTCAAGCACTGGTTCTGGCAGGCGTTGTTACCCTGCCCTTCCTTTTTTCCGTTTCATCTGCCAGCGCGGCAGATGCACCGGCAGCCACCTCCCCCCACACCTTTACGGGCAACTTCACACTGGCATCCGAATACCTCTATCGCGGCATCGCTCAAACCCGCGGCAAGCCGGCCATTCAAGGCGGTTTTGATTACGCCCATGCCAGCGGCTTCTATGCGGGTGTCTGGGGTTCCAACATCTCCTGGATTGGCGATGCTGTAGCCGGGGCAAGCGCCCCGATAGAAATCGACGTTTATGGCGGTTACAAAGGCAGCCTTGGCGGCGACTTGGGTTACGACTTGGGTGTACTGACCTACAATTACCCTGGTTCCGGAAAAACATTGAATGGCACGGTTCTCGATCAGGATACCACTGAACTTTACGCGGCCATGTCCTGGAAATGGCTGACCCTCAAGTATTCGCATTCCACTACGGCACTCTTCGGCTGGAACAAGGTTCCTAGCACGACACTCGAAAAAACGACCGGTAGTGGCTATCTCGAGCTCAACGCCACCTATGATCTTGGCAACAGCTGGGGCATCAATGGCCACGTCGGCCACCAGAAGGTCAATGGCAACACCGATGCTTCCTATAGTGACTATAAGCTAGGCGTAACCAAGGATATGGGATTTGGCGTGGTCGGTCTGGCTTATTCTGCCACCAACGCAAAGGACAGTTGTAGCGGCGCTGCGGCGGCAACAGCCAACGACGCCTACTGTTTTGTCAACAACAATGGCACCAATGCTTATTCCTCCGGCAAGGGCCGTATGCTGCTGACCTTCGGCAAAACCTTCTGATTCACGCATCTAAAGGAGCCATCATGAAACTGGTAACCGCAATCATCAAGCCGTTCAAGCTCGACGAAGTGCGCGAGGCGCTCTCCGCCATCGGCGTACAGGGAATTACCGTCACCGAGGTCAAGGGTTTCGGGCGGCAAAAAGGCCACACCGAGCTGTATCGAGGCGCGGAATATGTCGTCGATTTCTTGCCGAAAGTCAAAATCGAGGCGGCGATCAAGGAAGACATGCTCGACCAGGTGATCGAGGCCATCGAGAAATCAGCCAAGACCGGGAAAATCGGCGACGGCAAGATTTTTATCTTCAATCTGGAACAGGTCGTTCGCATCCGCACTGGCGAATCCGGCCCTGATGCTCTTTAACCGAGGGAGAAACATGATGAAAAGATTGTTGAGTATGCTCGCCTTGCTGGGAATGCTGGGCTTCTCCGGCCTGACCCTGGCCGAGGAAGCGGTTGCGCCGACTGTTGCCGCGCCGGTTGCCACCGCACCCGTAGCCCCTGCCGCAACACCCGCTGCCGCTCCTGTTGCTGAAGTGGCCGCGCCAGCTCCTGTGCCCAACAAGGGCGACACCGCCTGGATGATCGTGGCCACCATGATGGTAATCATGATGTCCATTCCGGGTTTGGCGCTCTTCTACGGCGGCCTGGTACGCAGCAAGAACATGCTATCGGTGTTGATGCAGGTATTTTCGATCTTCGCGCTGATCGTTGTGCTGTGGGCCATCTACGGCTATTCGCTGGCGTTCACCGAGGGCAATGCCTTTATCGGCGGCTTCGATCGCTTGTTCCTGAAAGGCATCTTCGATCCGGCCACCGGCTCCGTGGCGAATGCGGCGACATTCAGCAAGGGTGTGGTGATTCCCGAGTTCGTGTTCGTGGCCTTCCAGGCAACCTTCGCGGCCATCACCACGGCACTGATCGTCGGCGCTTTCGCCGAGCGCATGAAATTCTCTGCTGTGCTGCTGTTCTCTGCGCTGTGGTTTACCTTCGCCTATCTGCCGATGGCACATATGGTGTGGTTCTGGACTGGCCCGGACGCCATCAAGGATGCGGCCGCTTTGGCCACTGAAACGGCCAAGGCGGGCTGGTTGTTCCAGAAGGGCGCCCTGGACTTCGCCGGCGGCACCGTGGTGCATATCAATGCGGCGATGGCCGGTCTGGTGGGCGCTTTCGTTGTCGGCAAGCGTATCGGCTACGGCAAGGAAGCCCTTATGCCGCATAACCTGACCATGACCATGGTCGGCGCTTCCCTGCTGTGGGTGGGTTGGTTCGGCTTCAATGCGGGTTCTGCCCTGGAAGCCAACGGCACGGCTGCACTGGCATTCATTAACACTCTGAATGCCGCCGCTGCCGCAGCGCTCTCGTGGACGTTCATTGAATATCTGACCAAGGGCAAACCTTCCATGCTGGGCGCCGCTTCCGGCGCTGTGGCTGGCTTGGTGGCGATTACCCCGGCTTGCGGTTGGGTTGGGGTCGGCGGCGCGCTCGCCATCGGCGCTATAGCGGGTGTGGTTTGTCTGTGGGGTGTCACTGGCCTGAAGAAACTGCTCGGTGCGGATGATGCGCTGGATGTGTTCGGCGTGCATGGCATTGGCGGCATCCTGGGCGCGCTACTCACCGGCGTGTTCAACCCCTGGAGCATGGGGGGTACCGGCATCCCTGACTACGTCAACAATACCATCGTCACGACCGATATGCTCTCGCAGCTGTGGATTCAGGCGCAAGCCGTGTTGACGGTCATGGTCTTGTCGTCTGTAGTGGCATTCATCTGCTACAAGATTGTCGACATGACGATCGGCCTGCGTGTATCGGAAGAGTCCGAACGTGAAGGACTGGATGTTACAGGACATGGCGAGCGTGCCTACTCGCTGTAGCCATATAGTTTAATAACTGTTTTCTTGAGAGTTTAAGGGCGCCCTGGTGGCGCCCTTTTTTTGCTGCTTTCATTGGGCGCACCCCTGATCGGAGTGGGGCGACATTTCGGGGTAGGGTACACTACACAACTCTGAGAATGACCGTGCCGCAGCGAGAAATTTTGAGTAAAACCAAAGCCGGGCAAGCCGGAACCAAAAATGTAGGTCGGGCATGTTGTTTATGCCCGACATTTCAACACCAGCAAAATGTCGGGCAACAAAAACCGTTACCCGACCTACGCCTATTCCGAGAATGGCCGTGCCGAAGCGAGAAAATTGAGGAAACCCACATTGAACAAATTGTTTCCATGAGCGTCCACCCGGTCATGACCTGGATCGAAGCCGACGAAGCCTGCTCCGCCCTGTGGCGCTCGGAAAGCGGGATGCCGCCGCCCGCGCGCGTGGTCGTTGCGGATGACCGGATGACGGCCGACACCGCCTATCGCTTGGCCTGCGATGGCACCGCGCTGTTGTGGCGCGGCGACTTCCAGAATGCGCGCCAGCTCCTGCAAGCATTGGCGCGGCGCGCCGACCGCAAGCCCCTCAAGACATCCGCGACGCCTGCCGAGGCCTTCCATCTGCATCGCATGACCCAGGCCCAGCGCGCTCGCATATTGGGAATGCTGCTGCTGCCATTGGATGGCGACTATGGCATCCCCCTGCGGCGTGCGCCCGACGTGCGGCAAGCCTGCGCGGAGGCTTACGGCCCCGGCGAAGCTCCCTCTGTGGTCTCGCTGCGCGAACTGCTGGGACTGATCGGCGCCCACGAGTGGCGCAAAAAAGGCGTTGAAATCCCGGCGCTCGAAGACCGCATCCACCCGCACTACGGCGTGTTCTCCCCGGTGCGCGGCGAATATGTGGGGCTGGTGGCCGAGGCGCCGCTGCCCTCGCAGGCGCTGGCCTTCGACATCGGCACCGGCACCGGCGTGCTGGCGGCGGTGTTGGCCCACCGGGGCGTCGCGCACGTCGTGGCGACCGACCAGGACCCGCGGGCGCTGGCGTGCGCCCGCGAAAACCTGGCGCGGCTGGGGTTGACCGGGCAGGTCGAGGTCGTGCAGGCAGACCTGTTCCCTGAGGGCCGGGCTCCGCTCGTGGTGTGCAACCCGCCGTGGGTTCCGGCGCGGGCCAACGCGCCCATCGAGCATGCGGTGTATGACCCCGGTAGCCGCATGTTGCGCGGGTTTGTCGGTGGCTTGGCCGCGCACCTGGAACCGGGCGGAGAAGGCTGGCTGGTGCTCTCGGACTTGGCCGAGCACTTGGGCTTGCGCACGCGGGCCGAGCTGCTCGCCCTCTTCGACGCGGCGGGCTTGAAAGTCGTGGGCCGGCTGGATGTCCGGCCGCATCACCCCCGCGCTGCCGATGCCACTGACCCTCTCTACGCCGCGCGCGCGGCGGAGCTGACATCGCTGTGGCGCCTCGCGGCCCGCTGACCGCGCCATGAGTTCGATCATCCTGGCGACGCTGAATGCGCGCTACTCCCATGCCTCGCTCGGGCTGCGCTATCTCCTGGCCAACATGGGGGCGCTACAGGCGCAAACCGAACTGGTCGAGTTCGTCATCAACTCCAATCCCGCCGAGATCGTCGAAGTCCTGCTCGACAGGCAGCCCCGCATCATCGGCCTGAGCGTATCTATCTGGAACGTCGAGGAAACCACACGGGTGGTGGCGCTGCTGAAGCAGGTGGCGCCCGAAGTCACCGTGGTGCTGGGCGGGCCGGAGGTGAGCCACGAATACGACCGGCAAACCATCGTGCAGCTGGCCGATTACCTGATTCCCGGCCCCGCCGACTTGGCTTTCGGCCAGCTCTGCCAGCGCATCCTGGGCGGCGACCGTCCGGCGCAAAAAGTGATCTCGCCCGAGCCGGTGGCGCTGGATCGCATCAGCTTGCCCTACCGCCTCTACAGCGAAGAAGACATCGCCCATCGGCTGGTCTACGTGGAAGCTTCGCGCGGCTGTCCGTTCAAGTGCGAATTCTGCCTGTCCTCGCTGGACAAGAGCGTACAGACCTTCGATCCTGACTTGTTCCTGGCGGAAATGCGCATCCTGCACCAACGCGGCGTGCGCAAGTTCAAGTTCGTCGACCGTACTTTCAACCTGAACATCAAAAGCAGCCTGCGCATCCTCGAATTCTTTCTGGAGCGGCTGGACGACCAGTTGTTCCTGCATTTCGAAGTGGTGCCCGACCACCTGCCGGCCAAGCTGCGCGTGACCATCGCGCGCTTTCCGCCCGGCTCGCTGCAATTCGAAATCGGCATCCAGACCTTCAACCCGGAAGTCCAAGCCCTGATCAACCGCAAGCAGGACGACGACAAGACCGAAGAAAATGTCCGCTGGCTGCGCGAACATTCCCACGCCCATATCCATGCCGACCTGATCATCGGCCTGCCCGGCGAAGACGTGGCCAGCTTCGCACGCGGCTTCAACCGCTTGGTCGCGATGGGCCCGCACGAAATCCAGGTCGGCATCCTCAAGCGCTTGCGCGGCACCTCCCTCGACCGCCACAGCGACCGCTTCGGCATCCGCTACAGCCCCGACGCCCCCTACACCATCCTCTGCTCCGACCTGATCGATTTCAATACCCTGCAGGGCCTCACCCGCTTCGCCCGCTACTGGGAAATGGTCGCCAACACCGGACGCTTTAGTCACACCCTGCCGCTACTGCTCGGCAGCGATCCTTTCGCGCGCTTCCTGCGCTTTGCCGACTGGCTCTACGCCACCACCCGGCAGACCCACCGGATCGCCCTCGAACGCCTGTTCGACCTGATCCAGCAGTGGCTGACTGAGGAAGGGGGTATGGACGCGGTAACCACCCTCGCCGCGCTGGTGCGCGACTACCAGGCGAGCGGTGCGCGTGGACGGCCAAAATGCATGGCTGCGGCACCGCGCTGGCAAGCGTAGGGCGACCGCGTGTTGGCGCTGTTTTGGGGGGTGTCCTTTTGTTGGGTTACTTGCATTTTGAGCAAGCAAAATAAAGTGACCTGCTGCCGGGTGAGTACGGCCAAGTATCTTGATGGCGTTTGCCACTCAATTGGTCAAGTAGCGTGATGGGAAGGGGAAGGACAATTCCTTGGGCGGGACTTTAACCTGCTAGCTAAGTTGCTGTTATTCCGAACGTCTGTTCCCGTTTATATTTATTCAAGTTCAGCTAGCGTAAGGCGCAATGCCCTTTGGTCGATAGCCCATCGGGAGTGCCAAATTACCTCTCGAAGTGTTGCCGTATGCGGTCCTCCAAAAGTTGACGGGCATCGCTTTCGGTACTGTTCGCCAGGCGATTGAATATCTCCAGCGCCATCGTGTGAAACACCGCCATGACCGATGGATCGAAATGGCTCCCCGTGTCTTTCTCAAGAATTGCCATCGCCGCCTCGAAGCCCATGGGTTCCTTATAGGGGCGTTTTGAACAGAGGGCATCAAATACATCGGCGACAGCAAAAATACGCGCCGCGAGCGGTGTCGCCTTGCCGGTGAGCTTGCGAGGATAGCCGGAGCCGTCCCATTTTTCATGATGGCCGGCCACGATCGCATTGGCGCCATCGAGCCAGCCCATGCCGGTGACAATTTCCTCGCCCTGCTCGACGTGGGTACGCATGATGACCCACTCCGCATCGTCCAGTTTGCCGGGCTTAAGCAGGATCGCGTCGGGGATCCCGATTTTGCCAACATCGTGCAGAAAACTGCCGGCAATGAGAGCCTGCATGTCGCTTCCCATCAGGCCCATGCGTTCGGCAATGCGCGCGGCGATCCAGGCGACACGGTAGTTGTGGGCGCCGGTATCGGAATCGCGTTTGGCAATGGCGCGACCCAGGGATTCCATCATCGAAATATGCGAATCGAGAACCTCGCGTGCTTTACGTTCGTTGTCGGCTGTCAGATGAATCACAACGGGATAGATCGCCGCGCCGCAGAGCAAGGATGCCAGGCAGACCATCAATGCCACGGTCAAGGAACTGGCGAGGATTTGCTCCGTTTGCCATGCCGGTACGACGCGTACCCCCTCGAAATAGCCTGTGATGGGCGCGCTCACAGCCGTCTCCGAACTGCGCAAAGGGACAAAAACACGCAAAACCCAAGGCTGCCCTGAAAGTTTCAAGCTTTGATACGAGGAAGCGGTGTAGTTTGGCGCACCATGATGGGGTAGAGACGATTCGATTTTTTTGCCTTCCCCGGTCATCGATTCGGCAAGTTTGCGGCCATTGGCATCGTATATTTCGGCGATATCAAACAAGCCCCCCGAAATGGTTTTTGCCGCAATAGCCGCGCGGAAAGCGGCGTCCGGGCCGCGCATATCGATTGCGTTGAAATAGTGGAGCAATCGGCCCGATTCCTCGGTGGCCAGGGCAACGATGCTTTCCTCCGCGCTTTCGCGCGCGACAAACCATCCCACGGGGCTCGCTATGGATGCGAGAAGAATACTGACAGCGGCAATTCGGACAGCGGTGCGCTTGTTGAATGGGTTCATCGAAACTATCCTTATATTCTGAAATCGGCTAACCACGGGTATCCCGGGGTAACGTCAATCAGCCTGTAATGGCCTGTAGGAGCGACCTCCTGGTCGCGATTTTTTTGAAAGGCATCGCGACCAGGAGGTCGCTCCTACAGGGAAATCCATTATTCTTCGCCCCTACAGCATTTCAATCACCCACTTCGTGACCGTGCCGGTCGCATGCGCGCACTGTTTGCCGCGAGCTTCGTCGAACGCCTTGTACTCTTCGGCCTTCCACATGTCATAGGTGCGGCCAGTGAATTGCTGCTGGAGTTCCGCGCAGGTGACGCCGCCAAACTCCGCGCGGAAGCGTTCGACCAGCTCCCGGGTTTTCTTGAAATTGTTGATGCAACGGCCCTTGTCGAGCTTGTCCCGGTCGCGGCCATATTTCGCGCTCAGCGCCATCAGTCCGCCGGTCAGCGCGCCGCAGGCTCCTTGCGCCATCAGTCCGCCGCCGCCGGAAAGTCCATGACTGGCCTTGATGATGCTGTCGTCAACGATGCCGACGATTTCCTGCACGGTGGCGAGCACGCACTGCGGGCAACAGCCGTAATCCAGCTCGTATTGTTGCGCTTTTTCATAGGCCTGCTCGGCCAGCGCCCTCTTTTCTTCCAGTGTCATGTTTTGCCTTTCACTTTACCGGCCATGCTGGCACCTGCCGCAAGTGCCAGATGTCGCGGTTATAGTCGAGGATGGTGCGGTCGCTGGAGAACTTGCCGCTGGCGGCGGTATTGAGAATGCTCATGCGGGTCCAGTTTTCCTGGTCGCGGTAGGCTCGCGCCACCCGCTGCTGCGCATCGACATAGCTGCGGAAATCCGCTGCGGTCAGCCACGGGTCGCGAGGGCTGGTCACGGCGTGGATGATGGGGTCGAAGATGCCCGGCTCGAACAGGTTGAAATGGCCGCTTTCCAGCAGTTGCATCACGCGGCGCAGGTCTTCGTCGTCAGCGATGATCGCGGCGGGATCGTAATTTTCTCTGGCGGCGTCCACCTCTTCGGCGCTGAGGCCGAACAGGAAAAAGTTTTCCGCGCCCGCTTCCTCGCGGATTTCGATGTTGGCGCCATCCAGCGTGCCGATGGTGAGCGCGCCGTTCATCATGAACTTCATGTTGCCGGTACCGGAGGCTTCCTTGCCGGCGGTGGAAATCTGCTCCGACAGGTCGGTGCCGGGGCAGATCACTTCCATCGCCGACACCCGGTAGTCGGGGAAGAAGACCAGTTTCAACAGGCCCTGCGTGGCGGGGTCGTCGTTGATCACTTTTGCCACCGAGGCCACCAGTTTGATGATGCGCTTGGCGATCAGGTAGCCGGGGGCGGCTTTGCCGCCGATCAGCACGCAGCGCGGCAGGAAGGAAGCCGTGTCGCCGCGCTTGATGCGGTCGTAGAGGTGAATCACATGCAGCACGTTGAGCAACTGGCGCTTGTATTCGTGGATACGTTTCACCTGCACGTCGAACAGGGTGTCGGGATCGAAAATAATGCCGCAGTCGCGCTGCACCCTCTCCGCCAGGCGCGCCTTGTTGGCCTGCTTGACGGCGCGCCACTCGGCGCGGAATTCCGCATTGTCGGCGTGGGGAGCGAGCTTCTTCAACCGGTTCAGGTCGGTGACCCAGCCGTCGCCGATGGTGCGGGTAATTAGATCGCTCAGGCCGGGATTGCTCCAGGCCATCCAGCGGCGCGGGGTGACGCCGTTGGTCTTGTTGTTGAACTTGTCGGGCCAGAGTTCGTAGAAATCATGGAACAAATGCTGCTGCAACAGGTGCGAGTGCAGCTCGGCCACGCCGTTGACCGAGGCGCTGGCGACCACCGCCAGATAGGCCATGCGGATTTGCGGTTCGCCCCCTTCTTCGATGATCGACATGCGTCGCTGCCGGTCGGCGTCCCCCGGCCAGCGCTGCGCCACTTCAGCCAGGAAGCGGGCGTTGATCTCGTGAACGATGTCGAGCAGGCGCGGCAGCAGTCGGCCGAACATGCTCACCGGCCATCTCTCCAACGCTTCCGGCAGCAGGGTGTGGTTGGTGTAGGCGACGGTGCGGCGGGTGATGTCCCAGGCCCGATCCCAATCCAGACCGTGTTCGTCCATCAGCAGCCGCATCAGCTCCGGCACCGCGCAGGTGGGGTGGGTGTCGTTGAGCTGGAAGCAGTTCTTGTCGGCGAACTGGCCGAAGTGGGCGCCATGGGTAAGCACCCACTTGCGCAGCACGTCCTGCAAGCTGGCGGAGGCCAGGAAATACTGTTGGCGCAAACGCAGCTCCTTGCCGTTTTCGCTGGCGTCGTTGGGGTAGAGCACCATGGTGATATTCTCTGCGCCGTTCTTCGCCGCCACCGCTTCAGTGTAGCTGCCGGCATTGAATTCGCTCAGGTTGAATTCGTCTGTAGCCACCGATTTCCACAGGCGCAGCGTGTTGACGGTGCCGTTGCGGTAGCCGGGGACGGGGATGTCGTAGGGCACCGCGATCACGTCCTGAAAATTGACCCAGTGGGCGCGCAGGCCGCCATCGGCACGGGTTTGAAACTCCGAGTGGCCGCCGAACTTGACCCGAACCGTGAATTCCGGTCGCTCGATCTCCCACGGATTGCCGTCGCGCAGCCAGTGGTCGGGTTCTTCCATCTGGTTGCCGTTGTCGATTTTCTGGCGGAACATGCCATATTCGTAGCGGATGCCATAACCCATTACTGGCAATTGCAGCGTCGCGCAACTATCCAGAAAACAGGCCGCCAGGCGGCCCAAGCCGCCATTGCCCAAACCCGCGTCGTGCTCCTGGTCGGCGATTTCCTCCAGCACCAGGCCCAGCTTCCGCAGCGCCTCCTCGGTGGGCTTGTCCACCTCCAGATTCAGCATCGCATTGCCCAGCGCCCGCCCCATCAGGAATTCCAGCGACAGGTAGTAGGTGCGCTTGCAGTTTATTTCTTCGTATGCGTACTGGGTGTTCTTCCAGCGTTCCACCAGGCGATCGCGCAGCGACAGCGAGAGCGAGGTGTAAACAGGGTAGGCGGACAGACACATCCTGTCCCGCCCCAGGGTGTGGCTGAAGTAGCGGCGGAAATCGTTGACGATGCTGTCGGCGTCCATGCCCAGAGCGGGCAGCTCGGTAATCCCTGGTACGGGCTTGCTGATGGTTAGCGGTTCGGTATGAATGATGGGTTCTCCCTGGCGGGTAATGAGTTGTTGCAACGAATGTGGGCAAGAAGCGGATTGTCTGGCTATCTTACCGAGGTTGGATCAGTGGATTCAACCTATGGAACGATTTGTTTGGCGATCAGTTTTCAAGTGCGTCGTAAGTCGCCTTCCACTCTTGCACCAACTCTGGGAGGCGTGTGAGCACCTCGCGACCGAACACAACCTCATCGACGTAGCCCATGTGAATCATGTCGATCATGCGGCATAGGTAAGAGCGTCCGCACTCCCACCATGTAAAGTGATCGTCGATGAACAAGACATGCTGAACCTTCCGCTGGGCAGCAATTTCAAGTTCTTCCAGCTCCATGCCATCTAACAGCGTTTCATATACGCCGTCAGCTACGCGGCTACCGAATGTTGTGGTGTAGTAGTATTCCTTGATCTCCCAAATCGCGATGGGGTTAACGACAGAAGGGAATGCGCCATCTACTCGCCGTGAAAGTGTGCGCAATGGCATCGAGTCATGGGTTATCGTTGTCAGGCTGCGAGGGTCGTGGTCACATGGAGCGCCGCCGATGTGTGCCTCTACCAGCATGTTGACCATGCCCGTCAGGAAGGCATGGTTCTTCTTTGCACCTTTTTGCTTGTTCATGGGCAACGGGCATTTCGGCTTCAGTTGCGCCTTGAGCCGATTGAATTCAATCTCAGCCGCATCCTTATGCATGAAATATCCTTGCACCGTATCATTCAGCACTTCGGCCCGAAACTCGAAGTAGTCAAGCAATATCTTGCCGAACTCAGTCAGAGTGCCATTATTATCGGCGATACTTTCTGTACTGAGATTCAGCTTCTTGAACTTCTCCCTAACTTCCTTCAGAGTCGGAATTCTGATGGATGGAGGAACCCCTTTGCGTTTGTTTCCGCGCTTTGTATAGCCGACTTCTTGGCTAATCGTTCGGACGTTTGCCCAAAACTCCTTGGGCTGGGCGAGAAATCGAAGGTCAGCTTTCAAGATATCGCTCCACAAAGTCAATCAATGGAATGCCTACTGCTTTGCATACGCCTTCCAGTTCGATCAGGTCAAGCCTTTGCTCGCCATTCTCGTACTTGGACACGTAAGATTGTGTCTGCCCGATATTCTCGGCAAGCTGCAACTGAGTAAAGTTGGCATCCAGACGGACTTGTCGCAGCAGAGCGGCGAGGCGAGCTTTTTTCATGAGGGACACTGTAAATTCTATATTGGAATATTCAAAATTAGAATGCTACAATCGACCCGTTAACTATGGACACTACCCGAATGCTCGTACCCGCTATCCAATGTCAACCAGAGTTGTTTGCGCCTGAAGAGGTGCCACTACCTGCCTCGGGCGGAACAAGGCCGTTTCGCACCCAACTCTTGAAGTGGATCGGCAACAAACAGAAGCAGGCGGACTCGATAATCGGATTCTTCCCAAAGCGGTTCGGCACCTACTTTGAGCCGTTCCTTGGTGGTGGCGGTGTATTGGGTGTGCTCGCTCCAAAGAAAGCAGTGGCAAGCGACACGTTCGCATCGTTAGTTCAGATATGGCAGACCCTCCACGACGATAGTGAGGAATTAAAGCGGCAGTACGCCGAACGGCATGCGCTGATAGCGCAGTTAGGCAAAAAAGCTGCTTATGACAGAGTACTTGCAAGCTACAACAAGAGTCAGAACGGAGCTGACCTTCTTTTTCTCTGTCGTGCGTGCTATGGCGGCGTCGTCCGCTTTCGTAAGAACGATGGTTATATGAGTACCCCCGTTGGCGTTCACGATCCAGTGTCGCCGGAAAGTTTTGGAAAACGGGTAGACATTTGGCATGCGCGAACTCAGGGCGCACGTTTTTTACATCTGGATTTCGCCGAGGCTATGGATCGAGCGAAACAAGGGGACTTGGTTTACTGCGACCCCCCATACTCCGATAGCCAGGCAATCCTTTACGGCGCGCAGGCGTTCTCGTTACAACGTCTCTTCGGTTCCATCGCCGCTTGCAAAGCGCGGGGTGTGTATGTTGCCTTGAGCATTGACGGCACCAAATATTCGGGACGGAAGTTATGCGACATTGCGATTCCTGATGGACTGTTTGAGCGTGAAGAGTTCGTCAATGTAGGCCGCTCGATGCTGAAACGTTTCCAAATGGATGGTCGGAGCCTGGAAGATCATGAAGTGCGTGACCGCTTGCTACTAACGTTCTGACGCCCAACTAATATGCGGACAGCCACCAGACTCCCCGGCAATCCAAACATCCGCGCGTAGCGCACAAACCCCAAACAAAAAAGCCCTGCCTTTCTCAAGACAGGGCCAAATAAATCCAAACCAGAAACTACAATCCGGCGTCAGCGCTTAAGCGCTGACGCCTTGTCCGTGTTTTGGCTTCGGCATCACCTTGCGCCTAACGGCGAAAGGTGGGCCTACGCCGAAATACCGATAACCGCTTCGCGCGGCCTTACAGGCCCGCATCTGCGCGGAGCGCATCTGCTTTATCGGTGTTTTCCCAGGTAAACTCCGGCTCTTCCCGACCGAAGTGGCCGTAGGAGGCGGTCTTGGTGTAGATCGGGCGCAGCAGGTCGAGCGACTGGATGATGGCTTTCGGGCGCAGGTCGAAGTGGGCTTCGATCAGCTTGACGATTTTTTCGTCGGCGATCTTGCCGGTGCCGAAGGTGTTAACCATCATGCTGACGGGCTTGGCGACGCCGATGGCGTAGGCGATTTGCACTTCACATTTCGATGCCAGGCCGGCGGCGACGATGTTCTTTGCCACATAGCGGCCGGCGTAGGCGGCGGAACGGTCAACCTTGGACGGGTCCTTGCCGGAGAAGGCGCCGCCGCCGTGGTGCGCGGCACCGCCATAGGTGTCGACGATGATCTTGCGGCCAGTCAGGCCGCAGTCGCCCATCGGGCCGCCGACGACGAAGCGGCCGGTAGGGTTGATGAGATAGCGGATGTCGCCGGCGCGCATGCTTTCCGGGATGATCGGCTTGACGATTTCCTCGATCACCGCTTCAGACAGCTCGGCGTGGGAGATGTCGGGGTGGTGCTGGGTGGAGATCACCACGGTGTCGACATGCGCCGGTTGGCCATTTACATAGCGGATGGTGACCTGGGACTTGGCGTCGGGGCGCAGCCAGGGCAGGCGGCCATCCTTGCGCAGTTCGGCCTGGCGCTGCATCAGGCGGTGCGCGTAATGGATCGGCATCGGCATCAATTGCGGGGTTTCGTCGCAGGCGTAGCCGAACATCAGGCCCTGGTCGCCAGCACCCTGATCCATCTCTTCTTCCGGGGTGCGGTTCACGCCCTGGGCGATGTCGGGCGACTGCCTGTTGATTGCGGTGAGCACGGCGCAGGTATAGTAATCGAAACCAATTTCCGAGCTGTTGTAGCCGATGCGCTTGACCGCTTCGCGCGCGACGTCGATGTAGTTGACCGCTGCATGGGTGGTGATTTCGCCGGAAATAACGACCAGCCCGGTGCTGACCAGCGTTTCGCAGGCTACCCGTGCTTTGGGATCATGCGCTAGAATGGCGTCGAGGACGGAATCGGAGATCTGGTCGGCGACTTTGTCGGGATGGCCTTCGGAAACGGATTCGGAAGTAAAGAGGTGTTCGTGTAACATTTCTGCTCCTTGGATATCTAGGTGTTTCCCCGTTATTCGCTGGCGAAGCCGGCTCTGGGGTAAGAAGCAGACGACGCTTTAGCCGTATTTATATCCCGCCCGCAAGTTGTCTTTAACACGGCGGCAAAAGTAATTCTATTTTTAAAAAGGCGTTTAGTCAAACCTTACCCATGATGGCCACCCTGCTTCGTATTTTTGCCTATCTGCCGCTTTGGCTGCTGCACTTTCTGGGTGCGGCAACAGGTTGGGCGACCTATCTGGGTTCCCGTCGCTATGCCGCGCGGATGCGGGAAAATCTGACGGCCAGCGGGGTGTGCGCGCCGGGCCGCTGCGGCAAGTTGCTGCGCCGGGCGGTGGCCGATGCGGGCAAGAGCATATTGGAACTGCCTGCCGTCTGGTTGCGCCCGGAACAGCAGGCGTTGCAGTTGTTGAAGAAGTGCTATGGCTGGGAGCATGTCGAGGCTGCGCTTCTGCGCGGCAAGGGACTGATTTTCCTGACGCCGCATATGGGGTGTTTCGAGATAGCCAGTCTGTATTACGCTGCCCGTCACCCGATCACCGTACTTTACCGTCCACCCAGGCTGAAGTGGCTACAGCCCTTGATCGACGCCGGGCGTATCCGTGGCCAGGTGACCCTGGCACCCACCGACTTGGGCGGGGTGCGAGCCCTGTTCAAGGCGCTGCGGCGCGGTGAGGCAATCGGTATTTTGCCCGATCAGGTGCCGAGTCAGGGCGAAGGGGTGTGGGCCGATTTTTTCGGTCGCCCGGCCTACACCATGACCCTGGTGGGTCGTCTGGTTCATTCCACGGATGCAGCGGTGGTGCTTGTCGCCGCTTTCCGCCTGCCATACGGCAAAGGGTTCGATCTGTGGCTGGAACCCCTGCCCGAGGGGATGCCGGAGGAGCCAGCGGCGGCGGCCCGTTTCGCCAACGCGGCGATCGAAAGCCTGGTGCGGCGGAGACCGGAGCAGTATCTGTGGAGCTATAACCGGTATAAAGTCCCGAGAGGAGTGAGGAGTGAGGAGTGAGGAGTCAGGTAGGGTGGGCACGTTTTTTGTGCCCACGCGAAGAGTTACCATCGACCGCGTGGGCACAAAAAACGTGCCCACCCTACCCTGCTGATTTGCAATGGCCCGCCTCGGTATCTTCTTCATCTGGCTGCTGCATTTCCTGCCGCTGGGCGTGCTCGCGCGTTTCGGCGCGGGTTTCGGTTTTCTGCTCTACGCGTTCGGGAGCGAACGCCGGCGGGTGGCGCGCATCAACCTGCGGCTGTGCTTTCCGGAGATGGTCGATGTGGAAAGAGAACGGCTGGTGCGGCGCCATTTTCGCGCTTTCGGTCGGAGCGTGCTGGAGCGTGGCATTCTGTGGTGGTCTTCGAAGTCGCGCATCCAGAAATTGATCCGCATTGAAGGGATGGAGCATAGTCAGGCGGTGGTTGACAGGCCAGTAATCTGGCTCGCCCCCCACTTTGTCGGGCTGGATATGGGCGGAGTCAGGCTGACCACGGACTACCCCCTGGTTTCGATGTACAGCAAGCAGAAAAACCCGCTCTTCGATGCCCTGCTGCTGCACTCCCGCACCCGTTTCGGTAATTCGCCAATGGCCTCGCGCCAGGACGGGCTCAAGCCAGTGGTGCGAGCGATGCGCAAGGGCTTGCCGTTCTATTATCTGCCGGACATGGACTTCGGTGCGCGCGATGCGGTGTTCGTGCCGTTTTTCGGCGTGCCCGCCGCCACCATCACCGGCTTGTCGCGCCTGGCGAAAATCACCGGTGCCGCAGTGGTGCCCTGCGTCACCCGCCAGCTTCCCGGCGGCGCAGGCTATGTGCTGAAATTCTACCCGGCCTGGGAGTCTTTCCCGAGCGAGGATGTCGAAAGCGATACCCGGCGCATGAACGCCTTCATTGAGGAGCGAGTAAGGGAAATGCCGGAACAGTATTTCTGGTTGCACAAGCGCTTCAAGAGCCGCCCGCCGGGGGAGACGAAATTTTATCCTTAAAAACTCAGTTGAACCGCAAAGGCGCAAAGACGCAGAGAAATGGGGCAAGCAGGGATGGGCGGTTTGTTGTCCAACTCGCAAAACAAGAGTAAGAGAATGAGATATGGGGGAATTTGTGAATTTCCAGAATCCTGACGATGTGGAGCTCCGCGCCCTGCTGAAAAAAATCAAAAATATCGCTGTGCTCGGGTTGTCGCCCAAGCCGGATCGCCCCAGCTATTTTGTCGCCAGGGCGATGCAGGGCTTCGGCTTCAACATTATCCCGGTGCGCCCCGCCACTGCCGAAGTGCTGGGGAAAAAAGCCTACGCTTCCTTGCGCGATGTCCCCGGTCCGGTCGATCTGGTGGACGTGTTTCGCGCCGCAGAACATCTGGACGCTATTGTTGACGAATGTATTGCCTTACAATTGCCGTCAATCTGGATCCAGGAAGGCATCATCAACGAGGCCGCCGCAGACCGGGCTCGCGCCGCCGGCATGACGGTGGTGATGGATCGTTGCATCTACAAGGATTACGTCGCCTTATGTTGTTGAAATTTACCAAAATGCATGGCCTGGGCAACGATTTCGTGGTATTCGACGCGATTTCGCAAAGTGTGAATTTGACTCCGGCCCAGTTCCAGTTCGTCGCCGATCGCCATTTCGGCATCGGTTGCGACCAGATATTGCTGGTGGAGCGCGCCACCCGGGCCGACGCGGATTTCCGCTACCGCATCTTCAACGCCGACGGCGGCGAGGTCGAGCAGTGCGGCAACGGCGCGCGCTGCTTCGTGCGTTTCGTGCATGACAAAGCGTTGAGCCCGAAAACCGAGATTCGCGTGGAAACGGCTTCCGGTATCATCGTGCCACGTCTCGAGCCGAACGGCCAAGTGACAGTGAACATGGGCGTGCCGCGCTTCGAACCGGCGGAGATTCCGTTTGTCGCCGAGAAGCGCGAACTTACCTACTCGCTCGGCCTGGAAGGTAAACTCGTCGAAGTCAGCGTGCTGTCCATAGGCAACCCTCATGCGGTACAGTGGGTGGAGGATGCGGACGGCGCGCCGGTTGCCGTGGAGGGGCCGCAGATCGAAAATCACCCGAGATTCCCTGCGCGGGTCAACGCCGGCTTCATGCAGGTGCAGGGCCGCAGCAGCATCAAGCTGCGGGTGTACGAGCGCGGCACCGGCGAAACCTTGGCCTGCGGCACGGGCGCCTGTGCCGCAGCGGTGGCGGGGATCACGCGCGGATTGCTGGATGACGAGGTGCGGGTAACGACCCGGGGCGGTGAGCTGATCATCCGCTGGGAAGGAGAGGGGCGCCCGGTGTGGATGACCGGCCCGGCCGTAACGGTATTCGAAGGCGAAATCGATTTGTGAACAAAGGGAGAAAAAAAGCATGAATTCGGAAGCGGTCGCGCAATATTTGCATGAAAATCCGGAGTTCTTTGAACAACATTCCGCGCTGCTTGCGGAAGTGTTTATCCCCCACCCTCACGGGGGCCGGGCGATATCCATCGCCGAGCGCCAGCAGCTGGCGCTGCGCGACAAGAACCGGCTGCTCGAAACCAAGCTGCGGGAGTTGATCCAGTTCGGCGAGGAAAACGACGCCATCAGCGAAAAAATGCACCGCCTCAGCCTGTCGCTGCTCGGCGCGCGCGATCTGGACAGCGCGCTGAACACCGCTTATTTCAATCTGCGCGAGGATTTCGACGTGCCTCACGTGGCGATTCGCATCTGGGCCGGCACGGATCTGCCGACGCGACCGGAGTTCATGGGAGCGACGATCGAGATGTGCGCCTTCGCCGACGAGCTGATCACGCCGAAATGCGGGCCGCAGCTGCTTGAGGAAGCGCCTTCCTGGTTCGGCGAGGCCGGTTCGAGCCTGCGTTCCTTCGCTTATGTAGCGATGCGCTCGGAGCAGTCCTTCGGCCTGCTCGCCCTGGCCAGCGAAGATGTGCAGCGCTTCTACCCGGAAATGGGCACGCTCTATCTGAAGCGCCTGGGCGAACTGGTCAGCGCCGCGCTGCTGCGGTATCTCAAATAAATGCAGTATTCAGCTATCAGCCACGTAGGGTGGGCACCGTTTTTGTGCCCACGCGGTCGGTTTACGCGTGGGCACAAAAACGGTGCCCACCCTACCCACTGATAGCTAACCCATGCTCTCAAGCGACAATTATCTGCAAGGCTTTCTCGGCCATCTCGCCAGCGAGCGCCGTTTGTCGCCGTTGACTTGCAGCAACTATGGCCGCGATGTGACTGAACTGCTGAAGCTGGCGGGCGAGATTCCCCTCGACCAGTTGCAGGTCCATCAGGTGCGCCGCTTTGTCGCGCAATTGCATGGCCGGGGCCTGGGCGGAAAAACGCTGGCGCGTATGCTTTCAGCCTGGCGCGGTTTCTATGCCTGGCTTGCCCGCGACCACGGTTTTACCAGCAACCCCTGTGTCGGCGTGCGCGCACCGAAATCCGTTAAAGCCCTGCCGCAGGCCTTGTCGCCGGACGAGGCCGCACGCCTGATGGAAATCCCCACAGATGGCGACCCCCTCGCCCTGCGCGACAAGGCGATGTTCGATCTGTTCTATTCATCCGGCCTGCGCCTCTCCGAACTCGTCAATCTGCCGCTAAGTCAGATCGATCTCGCCGACGGCATGGTGCGGGTCACCGGCAAGGGCGGCAAGACCCGCGAAGTGCCGGTGGGCCGTTTCGCTGTGGAGGCGGTGCGGAACTGGCTGCCGGAGCGAAAAAAGATCGTCCAGACTGAAGAACAGGCCTTGTTCGTCGGCAGGAACGGTACCCGCCTGACGCCGCGTGCGGTGCAGTACCGCATCAAGCAATGGGGTCTCAAGCTGGGTGTTTCTGCGAATGTGCATCCTCACGTGTTGCGCCATTCCTTCGCCAGCCATGTGCTGCAGTCCAGCGGCGATCTGCGCGCGGTGCAGGAAATGCTCGGGCATGCGAACATTTCCACCACGCAAGTGTATACGCACCTGGATTTCCAGCATCTGGCCAAGGTGTATGATGCCGCGCACCCGCGCGCGAAAAGAGTTTCCACCTAGGAGCCTGTCGGACTTATGATGAATCGGCTGCGAATCCGCCTGGGCGGTCCATATTTCACC
>PFJY01000059.1 GCA_002784065.1 Hydrogenophilales bacterium CG_4_10_14_3_um_filter_58_23
CTGCCTGCGGTGTGCTTCAACGCGCAGGCGATCAATATCTTCTCGAAGTCGCGGGAGAACTTGTCCATCACCCCGTGCTCTCCGCGATTGAACTCCTTGTCCGCCTCGCGCCCCAATGCTTCCTGCCAGCTTCTCTCGACGGTTGCTGCCTGATCTTCACGCAGGTCCGGCGGCAGGTCGGCGATTTCGATGTTCTGCCCCGGCGCCATGACCGTCAGCCAGTGGCAGACGTTCTCCAGTTGGCGCACGTTGCCGCTCCAGTTGAGCGTAGTGAGGTAGCGCATCGCGGCCGGCGACAGCAGTTTCGGTTCCACCCCCAGTTCGCGCGCACTTTTTTGCAGAAAATATTTGGCCAGCAGAGGAATGTCCTCGCCGCGTTCGCGCAAGGGAGGCAGGCGCAGGCGGATGACGTTGAGACGGTGGAACAGGTCTTCGCGGAACAGTCCCTGTCTGACGTGCTGCTCCAGGTTCTGGTGGGTGGCGGCGATGACGCGCACGTTAACCTTGATCGGCTGGTGGCCGCCGACGCGGTAAAACTCGCCGTCGGAGAGCACACGCAGCAGCCGGGTCTGCAAATCGGGCGGCATGTCGCCGATTTCGTCGAGAAACAGGGTGCCGCCGTCGGCCTGTTCGAAGCGGCCGCGCCGCAGGGCCTGCGCCCCGGTAAAGGCGCCGCGCTCATGGCCGAACAGCTCGGATTCGAGCAGATCCTTCGGAATGGCGGCGGTGTTGAGGGCGATAAACGGCATTTCGGCACGCGGGCTGTGGCGGTGCAGTGCGTGCGCCACCAGCTCCTTGCCGGTGCCCGATTCACCGTTGATCAGCACGGTGACATGCGATTGGGACAAACGACCGATGGCGCGGAAAATCTCCTGCATCGCCGGTGCCTGGCCGAGGATTTCGGTGACGGATTCCGCTGTTTCCGGCTTGGCCGCCTGGCGAACGCTCTCGTCCAAGGCGCGACGAACCAGCGTCACGGCATGATCGACATCAAAAGGTTTGGGCAGGTAGTCGAAGGCGCCGCCCTGGAAGGCCGAAACCGCACTGTCCAGATCGGAGTAGGCGGTCATGATGATGATTGGTACATCCGGCAGACGTTCCTTCATCTGTTGCAGCAGCTCCAGCCCGGAGGTACCGGGCATGCGGATGTCGCTCACCACCACTTGCGGGGTATCGGTATCCAGCGCGGACAGGGCGTCCTGGGCGGTAGAGAAGGAGCGGAACTCGATCTGTTCCCGCGCTAGCGCCTTTTCGAACACCCAGCGGATGGAGTGGTCGTCGTCAATGATCCAGACAGCTTTCATAATTGCCAGTCCTGAGTGATTAGTAAAACGTAGGGTGGGCACGCCCTTGCGCCCACGCAGTCAGGGCGGCCATTTCCGCGTGGGCACAAGGGCGTGCCCACCCTACAAAGATTCCGTAAGCGGCAGCAGCAGCGTAAAGCTGGTATGCCCAGGCCGACTATCGCATTCGATCGTGCCCTGGTGCTGGTTGATGAGGGTTTGCGCCAGGGTCAGCCCCATGCCGCTGCCGCCCTCCCGCCCGGAAACCAGGGGATAAAAGATTTTTTCACGGATTGCATCGGGAATGCCGGGGCCGTTGTCGATGATTTGCACTTGGATGGCCTGGCGATAACGTTTTTTCGCCAGCGTGACCTGGCGTGCGATGCGGGTGCGCAGGATGATTTCTCCCTTGCCCTGCATGGATTGCACCGCATTGCGCACGATGTTGAGCACCGCCTGGATCAGTTGTTCCGGGTCCGCCACGAGATCCGGCAGGCTGGTGTCGTAGTCGCGCCGGATGGTGATGCCTTTGGGCGTTTCCGCCAGAGTGAGGCTACGCACCCGCTCCAGCACTTCGTGGATGTTGGTGGCGCGCAGGTGCGGCAGATGGCTGGGGGTAAGCAGCCGGTCCATCAGTTTCTGCAAGCGGTCGGCTTCCTGGATGATGACCTGGGTGTATTCGCGCAGGCCGGTGCGGGGCAGCTCGTGCTCCAGGAGCTGTGCTGCGCCGCGCAGGCCGCCCAGCGGGTTCCTGATTTCGTGGGCGAGATTGCGCAGCAGTTCCCGGTTGGCCTGTTGCTGCACCAGCATGCGCTCTTCCCTTGCGATTTTCAGTTGTTTGTCGATCTGGTGAAATTCCAGGATCAGGCGGATGGAGCCGATTTCCACCGGCGTGACGGTACAGCTGACGGACAGGCTGGGACTGCCGTGTGGGGTCAGGAGAATTTCATGCTCGGTGAAGCTGGCATGGGTGAGCAGCGCCGACTCGGCGGCTTTGGGCAGCGTCTCGGCATCACCGAAAACCTGTTGCAGAGGCATTCCAACAACATGTTTGCGGCTGAGCTTGAACAGGTTTTCCGCAGACGGGTTGAGATAACCGACCTGCAGATCCCGATCGAGCAGGATCACGGCGGTGGTCAGGTGTTCCAGTCCGGCAAAGAGTTTAGTTGTCACGGGCACATCATCCCTGGGTGGTTGGCTACGAGTGTAGCAAGAGTCGCGCCAGGGATAACAAGCGTCATTTGAATTCTATTTTAAAATGCCAGTCATTCAACAAGGTAAACCCCCGGCTTTGCCGGGGGACTGCAATAAGTTTGACCTTTGCGGCAGTCGTGTAGAGAGTTAAAAACTTGTGCCAACATTCCCTCCCTCGGGCAGGGGAGGGCTATGAGCCTGTCTGACTTATGATGAATCGGCTGCAAATCCGCCTGAGCGGTCCATATTTCGCCGCTTTGTTGGTCAATAGAACGACTATTGACCTGCAAAACCGGCAAATGGGGTAAGCAGGGATGGGCGGCTTTATGCCCAACTCGCAAAATCTGTCCTCGCCCAGCCGAATTCTCACTTCGATTCCCATAAGTCAGACAGGCTCCTAGAGTGGGGGTGGAAAGCCTTGCGTGAGACTGGAGCATTTTAACCCCCATCCCAACCTTCCCCCTGCGAGGGGGAAGGAGCGGAAAACCAGCCGCCTAGGGCGGCTCACGGTTTTATCGGCGCCTTTGAGGCGCTCACCCAATAAACCCCCGGCTTTGCCGGGGGTCACTTAATTTAGAAATGGAATTACTTCTCGCTGGCGAGTTCCTTGTTCAGCGCTTCGACATTCTTTTCGTGCAGTGTGACATTGTCCTTCAGGCCCTGCACCCGATCCAGGTATTTCTGGTAGTTGCGCTCACCGCCCAGGCGCGTGGCCTCGCCTTCAGCCAGCGCTTTCCTGGCCTCATCCAGCAAATTCCGTTCTGCAACCAGCTCCTGCTCCAGAATGCCACGGCGCGTTCCATCGCGCTGTTTCTGGGTTTCACCGTCAACGCGGGGGAAACCGGGCGGTGTTGCTCTCGGGGCGCGGGGTTTGGGGGCGGCAATCGAGGAAGGCGGGTCGAGATTGAGCTTCCTGGCGCCCTTTTTGGGGAAATTGGTATAGGTTTTTCGGCCATTTTCATCCACCGACATGTAGATGTCAGCGTGGGCGGCTTGCCCTAGGAATAGCAAGATAAAAATCAGCAGCTTGGTTTTCATTCGTGCGATTCGGTAGTTTTGATGCATTCAGATTAAGGGATTGGCCAAATAATATCAACGTTTCGGCGATGGATGGGCTGACGGGCAAATAAAAAAGGGCGGGTTACCCCGCCCTTTCAAACTACTGTGCCGAGAATTACAGGCTGTAGTACATGGCGAACTCGACCGGATGAGTGGTCATGCGGAAGCGGGTGACTTCTTCCATTTTCAGCTCGATGTAGGCTTCGATCCAGTCGTTGGAGAACACGCCGCCACGGGTCAGGAACTCGCGATCCTTGTCCAGGTAATCCAGCGCCTGATCGAGGGAAGAGCATACGGTCGGGATCTTGGCTTCTTCTTCCGGCGGCAGGTCATACAGGTTCTTGTCCATCGCATCGCCGGGATGGATCTTGTTCTGGATGCCGTCAAGGCCGGCCATCAGTAGCGCGGAGAAGCACAGGTACGGGTTGGCAGAAGGGTCGGGGAAACGGGTCTCGATGCGGCGGCCCTTGGGATTGGCTACATGCGGAATGCGGATCGAGGCGGAACGGTTCTTGGCGGAGTAGGCCAGCATCACCGGTGCTTCGAAGCCGGGCACCAGACGCTTGTAGGAGTTGGTGCCGGGATTGGTTATCGCATTCAGCGCACGGGCATGTTTGACGATGCCGCCGATATAGAACAGCGCCGTTTCGGACAGGCCACCATAACCATTGCCGGCAAACAGGTTCTGGCCGTCTTTCCAGATCGACTGGTGGACGTGCATGCCGGAGCCGTTGTCGCCGACAATGGGCTTGGGCATGAAGGTCGCGGTCTTGCCATAGGCATGGGCCACGTTGAACACCACGTATTTCAGGATCTGGGTCCAGTCGGCACGTTTTACCAGTGTGCTGAACCGGGTGCCGATTTCGCACTGGCCGGCGGTCGCTACTTCATGGTGGTGCACTTCGACCGGCACGCCCATTTCTTCCAGCGCCAGGCACATGGCGGAACGGATGTCCTGGAAAGAATCGACCGGAGGAACAGGGAAGTAACCGCCCTTGACACCGGGGCGATGGCCAATGTTGCCACCTTCGAATTTCTCGCTGGAGGACCAGGCGGCTTCTTCGGATTCGATTTTTACCGATGTGCCGGACATGTCGGCATGCCAGGTGACGGAGTCAAAAATAAAGAACTCGGGTTCCGGGCCGAAGTAGGCGGCATCGCCGATGCCGGTGGATTTCAGGTAGGTTTCAGCGCGCTTGGCGATGGAGCGTGGGCAACGGTCATAGCCCTTGCCGTCGGAAGGTTCCACCACGTCGCAGGTCATGATCAGGGTAGATTCGTCGAAGAACGGATCCATGTTGGCGGTTTCCGGATCGGCCATCAGCTGCATGTCGGAAGCCTGAATGCCTTTCCAGCCGGCGATGGAGGAGCCGTCGAAAGCGTGACCGCCTTCGAACCAGTTTTCGTCCACGATGTGGGCGGGGATGGAAACGTGCTGTTCCTTGCCACGGGTATCGGTAAAGCGCAGGTCAACGAATTTAACGTCGTTGTCCTTGATCATTTTCAAAACGTCGGCGACCGCCATGTTTTATCTCCTTAACTATCTAAAAGTTTGTAAAAAAATGATTCCGAATTCTGGGTTTTTGCTACTGGGAGGCAACTCAGCATGAAACATGCCAGGCAAAAACATAAAAAAAGCATTGTGCCATAACTGGTTATAAATCGGCACCCCTTATTTGATGCACTTGAATTGTGCAAAAAGGATGCGTGGCGCACTATTATGGTGCACGGCGCTGGTGCAGATGAATGGCGGTAAAAAATTTATCCTCCAGAAGCCTGTCGGCGATAGTGGTTTTGAGTGTGGCGACCTGTTCGCGGCTGACATCGCTGGCGAGGAAGATTTCGGCTTCCGCTTTTCCGTCCAGATAATGCAATACCACTTTTTCATGACTGGGCAGCGCCTCCCCTAGCCGTTGCTCCAGATGGGCAATCAAGGTTTCGCGATTCGGCAGATGCTGGTTGAGCTTGGCCGACGAATCATCTTCAGGGTCAATGTGCACCATCACATCAAGCGCATGGTGCTGTTTGAGTACGCGCATACGCGCACTTTCGGCAATATAGTGCCCTTCCGAGACGCTGATGCGCGGGTTGACCAGCACATGCGCGTCCACCAGTGCCAGGTCGCCCATGCGGCGGGTGCGCAATTCGTGCACGCCCTGAACGCCGGGGGTGGTGAGCAGGGTGGCGCGGATCGCTGCCACTTCGTTCTTGTCCAGGCTGGTGTCGATCAATTCTGAAATCGCCCGGAATGCCTGTTTCCAGCCCATGCGCATAATCATGACCGCAACCAGCACCGCCGCCAGGATATCCATCGAAGTGAAGCCGAGCAGGTTGCCACCGATGCCCGCCACCACCACCAGCGACGAAGCGGCATCGGAGCGGGCGTGCCAGGCATTGGCTTCGAGCATCTGCGAGCGCAGCTTGCGCGCTACATGCAGCATGTAACGGAACAGCGCTTCCTTGCCGGCCAGGGTCAGAATGCCGATCCACAGCGTGGCGACGTGAACTTTTTGCAGCGCGGCGGGGTTTTGCAGCCGCATTGCCGCGCCCCAGAACAAAGCGCCGCCGACGCCGAGCAGAATCAGCCCGAGTGCCAGCGTGGTGGCGGTTTCGATGCGGGCATGGCCATAGGGGTGCTCCTCATCCGCGTCGCGCGCGCCGTGGCGGTTGGCGAACAACACCAGGAAATCGCACAGCAGGTCGGACAGGGAATGCAAACCGTCGGCGACCAGCGCCTGGGATTTCCCGAACAGGCCGACCACGATCTGCAACACGGTCAGCACCACGTTCACCGCGACGCTGATCCAGGTCACTTTTTGCGCGGCCTGAAAGCGTCCGATCCTATCCGGGTGGATTTCAGCGTGCGGTTTGGCAGGGGGGTGGGGCATCGGGAATATTCGGATTAAGAAGCAATGGGTTCGGGACGTTATGATACGCAAATCAGAGGGCTTTTGCCTTATAATTCGACGACCTTAAAATGTGAAACATTCATGACTGATCGTTACGCCGTTATCGGCAACCCCATCGCCCACAGCAAGTCCCCGCTGATTCACGCCGAATTTGCACGCCAGACGAACCAGGATATGGCGTACGCCGCGATGCTTGCGCCGCTGGATGACTTTGCCGGCACGGTGAGGAGGTTTCAGGCGGGAGGCGGCAAGGGGCTGAATGTGACCGTTCCATTCAAGCAGGAAGCCTGGAAACTGGCAACCCTCCTGACCGATCGCGCGCGGTTGGCGGAAGCGGTCAATACCCTGAAGTTCGAGCCGGACAGCACGATACTCGGCGACAACACCGATGGCGCCGGACTGACGCGGGATATTCGGGAAAATTTGGGCATTTCCTTCGCGGGCAAGCGCGTGCTGCTGATGGGCGCTGGCGGCGCTGCACGCGGCGTGCTGCTGCCCTTGCTGCTGCAGAAGCCGGAGCGGCTGGTCATTGCCAACCGCACGCCGGAAAAGGCCGTCGAGCTCGAGCGCCATTTCGCCGCCTATGGCCCGATCAAGGGTGGCGATTATGCGCGGCTGGCGGGTAGCCTGTTTGATATCGTGGTCAATGCCACTTCCAGCAGCCTGAGCGATGCGCTGCCTCCCTTGCCTCATGGCGTGTTTGCGCCGGGGGCGCTGGCCTACGACATGATGTACGGCAAGGGGCTTACCCCTTTCCTGCAGTTCGCCCAGGCCAACGGTGCGGCACATCTGACCGACGGTCTCGGCATGTTGGTCGAGCAGGCGGCGGAATCGTTTTTCCTGTGGCGCGGCGTGCGGCCGCAAACCCAGTCCGTCATCGCCCTTTTGAAATCATGCTGAGAATCCTGTGGCGTTGGCTATGGCGCGGCATCACCCTGTTCGTCGTCGTGGTGCTGCTGTACCAGCTGTGGATTTTCGCCCACATCTGGTGGTGGGTCGACCACACCCCCTCCACCAGCGCCTTCATGGAGCAGCGGCTGGAAGTTTTGCAAAACAAGAACCCCGACGCTGAACTGCGCCACCAGTGGGTGCCGTACAACCGCATCTCCAACAACCTCAAGCGCGCCCTGATCGCGGCGGAAGACTCCAAATTTCTCGACCACGAAGGCTTTGACTGGGAGGGCATCCAGAAAGCCTACGAAAAGAATCAGAAAAAAGGCAAGATCGTCGCCGGCGGCTCCACCATCAGCCAGCAGCTGGCCAAGAATCTGTTTCTCTCCTCCAGACGGGCCTTCTGGCGCAAGAGCGAGGAAGCGGTGATCACGGTGATGCTGGAACAGATGATGAGCAAGCGCCGCATCCTCGAGATCTACCTCAATGTCATCGAATGGGGCAACGGCGTGTTCGGCGCCGAGGCGGCGGCGCGCCATTACTACAAGACCAGTGCGTCCAGCCTGTCTGCGGAGCAGTCTGCCAAACTCGCTTCGATGGTGCCCAATCCGCGCTATTACGACAGTCACCGCAATGCGCGCGGCCTGGAAAGAAAAACCGGCATCATCCTGGCGCGGATGAACCAGGTGCAGGCGCCGTAGCCACTTTCTTGGGCGAAGGGCGATTTCTTGCTAAAGTGACAAAATTCAATTCGGAGCACGCGAGATGAGCCTGAATTTTTCTTTGATCCATCGCAAACGCTGGCAGCTGTTTGTTTCGGTGCTGGGAGTCATGATTCTGGCCGAAGGCCTGATGCTCCTGGCAACGCACTGGCTGTTCCCCGCCTTCGGCCATGCCTACACCCCCGCCCACATTGGGGCCGATGTCGGCCTGATGAGCCTGATCTGCGCACCAATCCTGTGGTGGGCCATCGTCGGCCCGCTTTTCCATGCGCACCAGCAAGCCGACGACAAATTTCGTAGCGTGGTGGAACAATCGCTGGCGGGTATCTACATCTACCAGGAAGGCCGGTTAATCTATGCCAACCCCAAGCTGGCCGAAATCTTTGGTTACACCTGCGAAGAACTGGAACGGATACCTCCGCTGGATCTGGTGGCGCCGCAGGATCGTGCCACAGTAACCGAGAATCTGCGCAGGCGCCTCGATGGCGAGGTGGAGGATATCGCCTATTCCTTCCAGGGTCGGCGCAAGAACGGCTCGGTTATCGAAGTCTCCGTTCATGGACGGCGTACCGCCATTATGGGTAAACCGGCGGTTATCGGCATGCTGCTGGATGTGACCGAACAGCACCGAGCCATCGCCGCCTTGAGCGACAGCGAGACCATGCTGCGCGAAATCACCACGATGATGGGCGAAGCAGTCTATGCGCTCGACAGAGACGGTCATGTAATCTTCATCAACCCTGCGGCGGAGCAGTTGCTGGGATGGAGCGAGGAGGAGCTGCTCGGGCGCCATGGCCACGAAGCCTTCCATTACAAGAGGCCGGATGGCTCCCCCTTCCCGCGCCAGGAGTGCCCGGTTT
>PFJY01000244.1 GCA_002784065.1 Hydrogenophilales bacterium CG_4_10_14_3_um_filter_58_23
TTGCGGGTCGAGGAGGAATTATGTCAATAAATCAGATTGGTGGGAAATATTTCTCCGCGATAGCGGCTTCGTCCAACCCAACCTACATGTGATTTATGGGATGCTTTCTACTTTGGCATGAGTAGTTACGAATTGCTTAATAAATCGGAGGCGCTATGTTGACTGAGGATCAGTTGAAGGGATTGCTTTCCGATCTGGAGGCAGACCATATTGAACGCACGGTGTCCGTTAATGACACGGACAAGTTTGGCCTGGCGATATGTGCTTTTGCCAACGATCTGCCGAACCATCGTCGTCCCGGCTATTTGCTCGTCGGCGTCACAGACGATGGTGCGTTGTCTGGTTTGAAAGTTACTGATCAACTGTTGCAAAATTTGGGGGCTATTCGTTCAGACGGCAATGTGTTGCCCCAACCGCGCATGAATGTGGCCAAGTTTTCTCTCGACGGCGGCGATGTGGCCGTTGTGGAGGTGTTCCCATCTGATCTCCCTCCGGTGCGTTACAAGGGACGTGTTCATATTCGGGTTGGGCCGCGCAAGGCGATTGCCAATGAGCAGGAGGAACGCGTTCTTTCCGAACGCCGTGTAGCGTTGGCGCGTTCCTTTGATGCGCGTCCCTGCCCCGAGGCGGCACTTGATGATATGGCGCTCGGGCAATTCGATGCCTATCGTCGTGAAGCCATCGATCCGGAAACCATTTCGGCCAACCACAGGCCAGTCGAACAACAACTGGCCTCCCTAAGGCTTTATGACCCGGAGCGTGCCTGCCCAACTCACGCGGGTATTTTGCTGTTCGGAAAAAACCCTTGCTTTTTTCTGCCGGGTGCCTACGTCCAGTACCTCAAGTTGCCCGGTATCGAACTGACCGATTTGCCTGAAGACCAAGCCGAAATATCCGGCGATCTTCACTCGGTGCTGCGTGAACTGGAAGGTCGGCTCAAGCTGCTCATTCAGACGACAATGCGCGCTATTAGCTCACTGGAGGAGAAGTTGCTGCCGGACTATCCAGAGTGGGCTTTGCGCGAACTCTTGATGAACGCCGTCATGCACCGCAACTATGACAGCAACACGCCCATTCGTTTTTATGCTTTCAGCGACCATATTGAAATCCAGAGTCCAGGCGGCTTATATGGGGAGGCTACACCCGAAAATTTTCCTACGCGTAACAGCTATCGCAACCCCGTGATTGCCGAAGCGATGAAGTCACTCGGCTTCGTAAACCGGTTTGGCTATGGTGTCCAGCGTGCCCAGGCGCTGTTGGCGCAGAACGGCAACTCGCCAGCAGAATTCGAGTTCGACGAGCACAGCGTATTGGTCAAGGTAACCCGGAGGTCCGCATGAGAACCGTCGCGTTTTTTAACAACAAGGGCGGGGTGGGCAAGACTTCGCTGGTGTATCACCTGGCGTGGATGTTCGCAGACCACGGGATCAAAACTCTGGCCGTCGATCTTGACCCGCAAGCTAACCTCACCGCCATGTTTCTGGATGAGGAACGCCTGGAAAGTTTGTGGCCCGATGATGAACACCCCGACACGGTCTATGGCGCGATACGTCCGATTCTGCGCGGCACTGGCGACATTGCCAAACCTCACGTAGAAAAGATCACTGCCCATCTCGGCCTCATTGCAGGCGACCTGGGTCTATCCCGGTTCGAGGACAAGCTCTCGGATGCCTGGCCACGTTGCCACAATCGGGACGAGTCCGCTTTTCGCACCATGACGGCGTTTCACCGCCTCGTTCAGCGTGGCGCGGAATGGGGCGCGGAACTGGTATTGATTGACGTTGGCCCCAACCTGGGCGCCATTAATCGCTCGGCGCTGATCGCCTCAGATCAGGTTTGCCTGCCGCTGGCGCCAGACCTCTTCTCTCTGCAAGGTCTCAAGAATCTGGGGCCAACCCTGCGCGAGTGGCGCGCCGTCTGGTCCGATCTCCTCGCCAAGGCGCCGGATGACCTGCCGATGCCCAAAGGCGCGATGCAGCCTATTGGTTACATCGTCATGCAGCATGGCATCCTCGATAGCCGCCCGGTTAAGGCCTATAAACGGTGGATGGATCGTATCCCAGGCGTTTATCGCGATGCGGTGCTGAATGAGGAGTTTCAGTCAACACCTACTGTAGCGGAAGACCCATACTGCCTTTCTTTGCTCAAGCATTATCGAAGCCTGATGCCCATGGCCATGGAGGCGCGCAAGCCAATTTTTTCTCTTAAATCCGCCGATGGCGCAATTGGCGCCCACATTGAAGCCGTCAGGAGTTGCTACAAGGATTTCGAGAAGCTCGCGGCCAAAATAGCGGCAAATGCGGGCATTGCTTTTACCTGATCGTCCGAGACGATCCATCGTTACATCATATCAAAGTTAATTGAACCCCATGACCCTCATTGAATCTCTCGACCACGAAGGGCGCGGTGTCGCCCATGTGGAAGGCAAAACACTCTTTATCGAAGGTGCCTTGCCCGGCGAAACGGTGGAGTATTCCGTCTTCAAGAAGAAGCCCAGCTACGAGCAGGCCACGGCGACGAAAATCCTCAAGCCCAGCTTCATGCGCGTCACGCCGCGCTGCCCGAATTTCGGCCTGTGCGGCGGCTGTTCCATGCAGCACATGGAGGCCGGGGCGCAGGTCGCGGCCAAGCAGCGCGTGCTGGAAGATAACCTGTGGCATATCGGCAAGGTGCGGGCTGAGGAAATGCTGGCCGCCATCTACGGCCCGCCTTGGGGTTACCGCCACCGGGCGAGGGTATCGGTCAAATATGTGCGGAAAAAAGAACGCGTTCTGGTCGGCTTCCATGAGAAGCGCAGCAGTTTCATCGCCGACATGGAGACTTGCGAAGTGCTGCCCCCGCGCATTTCCGCCCTGCTCATGCCGCTACGCGCACTGGTCGGGCAGCTTTCCATCCGCGAGCGGTTGCCGCAGGTGGAAATGGCGCTGGGCCAGGATGTCGACGTGCTGGTGTTGCGCATCATGGACCCGCTGAATGAGCAGGACGAAGCGCTGCTGAGAGCCTTCGCGGACCGGCATCGGGTCCAGCTCTTTCTGCAATCCAAAGGCCCGGATACGGTTCAGCCGTTTTATCCGCTGGATGCGCCGGAGCTCAACTATACTTTGCCGGATTTCGGTATCGTGATGCCGTTTCTACCCACCGAATTCACCCAGGTCAACCCGGATATCAACCGCGTGCTGGTGCGGCGCGCAATTGACCTGCTCGACCCCAAGCCGAATGAACGCATCGCTGACCTGTTCTGCGGGCTGGGCAACTTTAGCTTGGCCGTAGCCCGGCGCGGTGCCGACGTGGTGGGGGTTGAAGGCAGCGCCGCCCTGGTGCGGCGGGCGCAGGCGAATGCGGAGGTCAACGGGTTATCGGCGCGGGCGCGGTTCGTCGAGGCGAATCTGTTCGAGGCGGATGCAGTCAGCCTGAAAAAACTGGGGCATTTCGACAAAATGCTGATCGACCCGCCGCGCGACGGTGCGTTTGAAGTCATCAAGGCGCTGACGGAAGACGGGCCAAAGCGGATCGTCTACGTGTCGTGCAGCCCGGCCACGCTGGCGCGTGATGCCGGAGTGCTGGTGCATGAAAAGGGTTATGCGCTGAAAGCCGCCGGCGTGGTCAACATGTTTCCGCATACGGCGCACGTCGAATCTATCGCCCTGTTCGAGAAATAAAAAAGGGCGGCCAATCGACCGCCCTCTCATGATGCTGCTGCGTAACGCCTAATCGCGTTCGCCGGACAGCGCCATCAACAGCGACAGCAGGTTGACGAACAGGTTGTAGATGTCCAGGTAAATCGCCAGGGTGGCCATGACGTAGTTGGTTTCCCCGCCGGTGACGACACGGCTCACATCGAACAGAATGAAACCGGAGAAAATCAGTACGGCAATCGCGGAGATGGTCAGCTGCATCACCGGAATCTGGAAGAACAGGTTGGCCAGCGAGGCGACGATCAACAGGATCAGCCCAATGAACAGGAACTTGCCCATGAAGCTGAAATCTTTCTTGGTTACCGTGGCGATGGTCGCCAGGGAGAAGAAGATCACGCCGGTGCCGCCTGCGGCGATGCCGACCAGCTGCGCGCCGTTTCTCAGATGCAGGGCGGCTTGCAGGATAGGTCCGAGCATCAGGCCCATGAAGAAGGTGAGCGCAAGCATCAGAACCACGCCCAAGCCGTTGTCGCGGTTTTTGCTGATCCCCCAGAACAGGCCGAACATCACTGCCATCATGAGGATGAAGCCCATAAACGGGCTTTGCGCCATGAACGAGAAGTTCAGGCTGATGCCGATCATCGCGCCGATTACCGTCGGGAGCATGCTCAAACCGAGCAGCATGTAGGTGTTGCGCAATACCTTGTTGGCCGAAAGGGCCAGTTCGGCTGTTTGTGACGTTATTCGCAGTTCAGGTTGCATCAGTTAACTCCTCGTTACAAAAAAGACATGAGTAAGACTACCCACTTCGGGGAAAAGTTTCAAGCGCTAGTCAACGCAGGCGGCAAAAGGTATCATGGCGGCCATTGGAAGGTTGGCCGAGTGGTTTAAGGCAGCAGTCTTGAAAACTGCCGATCTGAAAGGATCCGTGAGTTCGAATCTCACACCTTCCGCCATTTCCTGATGTTCAATGTTCGCCCTCATGCACTATTCCGTTGCTCGAATTCCTGTTCTGAAATTCGGGAACGACACCTGAAAAAACTCCGCTAATTGACTGCCCCCAAGATAAGACGCCATTCCTGCCCCTTTGCTGAAATCGGAAGGCTATGTCACTGTTAAGTAGTGGTCTATACTATCGCCATACCAATCAATAAGATAGGTGCTACGATGAAAACCGAAGAATTTCATGT
>PFJY01000013.1 GCA_002784065.1 Hydrogenophilales bacterium CG_4_10_14_3_um_filter_58_23
ATCACCTCGATAAGCAACTCGACAACACCTATAATACAGTGAATTGTAGTAATTAGTTAATGTAAATTGTGGCGTTTCTCGGTATATACAGCGCAGCAAGGCTTCCGCGCCGATGACGCGCCCGTCGAGCATAGCCACTTGAGGCTGGTAATAAAGCTGCAACTGGCCGCGTTCCAGCGCGCGGCGCAAGGCGTTTTCCAGTTGCAGGTTGCGGGCTGAGCTCTCCTGCATTTCCGGCTTGAAAAAACGATAGCGATTGCGGCCATCCTGTTTGGCGCGGTACATCGCCACATCGGCGCTCTTTAACAGTAACTCGAAATCCTCCCCATCGCCGGGATACATGGCGATGCCGATAGAGGTCGTGATGACCAGTTCATGCTGTTCGTGCTGGAAGCGCCGGGCCACGACTTCCAGCAATTTCTCCGCCACATGCGCCGCCCCGTCTGCGTCAGAGGTCGGCAGAACCAGAATGAATTCGTCTCCCCCCAGGCGTGAAACCGTGTCTTCCTCGCGCACCAGGGTTTTCAAGCGTTTTGCCATCTCGATCAACAGCTCGTCGCCGATATGATGGCCGAGCGTATCGTTGATGTTCTTGAAGTGGTCGAGATCGAGGAACAGCACCGCCATGGGCGTCTGGCTGCGCTGCGCGATGCTGAGGGCGAGGCTGACGCGATCATTGAGCAACAAGCGGTTCGGCAGCCCGGTGAGCGGATCGAAATGCGCCAACCTGAGGATGTCCTCTTCGGCTTTCTTGTGCTCGGTGATGTCGCTAAAAATACCGATATATTCCGTCACCTTGCCAACGACGTCGCACACCCGGCTGATCGAGAGCCATTCCGGGTACACGCTGCCGTCCTTGCGCCGATTCCATATTTCGCCTTGCCAGCTCCCGCCCTTATTGACGGCATCCCACATGACCCGGTAGAAATCCTGATCGTGACGGCCCGAAGCCAACAGACGCGGGTTCTGGCCCAGCACGTCGGCTTCGCGGTAACCGGTAATAGCGGTGAAGGCATGGTTGACCCTCACAATATTGTTGTCGGCATCGGTAATGGTAATGGCTTCACTGGACTGCTCGAACACCTTGGCAGCGAGGGCGAATCTCGCTTCTGCGCGCTGGCGCGCGGCTTCACGCTCGAAATTGTCAAGCGCGTAGCTAATGTCCAGCGCCATTTCCGTGAGCAGGGTTTGCGCGGCTTCGTCGAAAGCGTCGATTTCCCCGGCATACAGGTTGAAAGAGCCGATGACCTTGCCATTGCGGTGCAGCGGCAGCACGGCGGAAGCTGCCCAGCCGTGGCTTGCGCCGAGTTCATGCCACGGCGCGGTGCGCGCGTCGCGGATAAAATCCTGACACCAGACCGGCTGGTCTTCGCGCAGCGCAAGGCCGGTTGGCCCGCGACCGGTTGAGAAGTTTGCGTCCGCCGAGATCGAGAGGCCTTCCAGATATTCGACTCCCGCGCCGAACGAGGCGACCGGCTTGACTATCTGGCTAGTCGCGTCGAGCAGGCCGATCCACGCCAGTTTCATGCCGCCGAACTCGACCGCATCGCGGCAGACTTGCGGGAATAGTTCCGCCTCGCTACCGGTGCGGACGATAGCCTGGTTGCACTGGCTCAATGCGGCGTAGAGATTGGTCATGCGCTGGATTTTGGCTGCGGCGGCCTTGCTCTCGGTAATGTCGCGCACCATGGCGATAAAGTAATCCACCTTGCCATCGGTTTTGCGCACACATTTGACATCAACGGTGACATACACCACAGCACCATCCTTGCGGATGCCGCGCTTGTCCATCACGTAGCCTTCGGACTCGCCGCGCATCACCCGCTCGAACTCGGCGACTTCGCTTTCGAGGTCTTGCGGGTGCGTCATCTCCTCCCATCTTTTCGCGGCAAATTCTTCGCGCGAGTAACCGAAAATCTCGCATAAGCGGTCGTTAAACTGTATCCAGCGCTGGCTCGATGGCGAAGTCACTGCCATACCGATGAAAGGCATCTCGTAGAAATGCCAGAGCAGGAGACTCTCCCGGTCTAGCCGCGCCCGCCAGGTTTTTAGCAGGAGATAAAGCAGGCCGCTGGTCACGGCGACGAACGCCAAACCTTTGGCGAGTTCGATCCGGCTCTGAAGAAGCGGATCGGTGACGGTAAACGTCAGCAGCGTGCCTGACGCGACGATCCACAAGGCGGCGAAGACCGCATAGATCAGGACGATGCCAGCGGGGGAGCGTCGATCAAACATCGGCGAATGCGGGGGGGGGGCATGCCAACTCCTGACAAATACTTCATGCACGCGATTATGCCTTATTTGCCTCAGGCAAGGTACTGCGATGGCGCTTGTCCGGCTTCCCACCCTTCTCCTGGCAGGCAAGTTTGATTTGCGGGGTGTAGGAGCGACCTCCTGGTCGCGAATTCAGCGGTTCGCGACCAGGAGGTCGCTCCTACACCCCGCCGTTTCTTGTTGACTGACTAATCAGGTTGAAATCGTAGGGTGGGCAGACAGGTTTTTTGTCTGCCCACGCGGTTTGGCATCCGCGTGGGCACAACATCGTGCCCTACCGAGCATAGACCCACACCGAGAAGATCGCAGCAGCCGCCAAGACCAGAATGCGATGCTTCAAATTATTTATTGCAGTCTCACCTTCTGTTCGACCGGGCCGGCCTTGGTCATGGTCCATTCGACCATGGAGCCGTCATACAGCTTGACCTTCTTGTTGCCCACCAGTTCGCTGGAGACGAACCAGCCGATGGAGGCCAGGTGACCGGTGTTGCAGAAGGTGATCTGCTCGCCGCTGGCAGGCACGCCGGCGACTTTATAGAGCTGTTCGAGTTGCGCCTTGGAGCGGAACATGCCGCCGCCGTTTTCAGTGGTCCAGCCGCTGGGCAGATTCTTCGCGCCCGGCAAGGTGCCGCTTTCAGTGGCCTTGGGGTTGCGGTTGATGCCGGCATACTGGTCTTCGGGACGACTATCGACCAGAAGTACACCCTTGGCTTTGGCCGCTTTTATGTCTTCGACCGTGGCGATCAGATCCTTGTGCAGATGGACGGTGAATGTCTTGGGGTCGGCCTTAGTCATACCCGTCTGGATCGGGTTGGCCTTGTCCTTGGCCCAAGCGTTCATGCCGCCGTTCAGGATGGACACGTTGTCGTGACCCAATACCTTGAAAGTCCAGTAAATACGCGTCGCCCAGCCCATGTCGGCATAGGAGCTACCCGGCGGCGCCAGCACCACGTGGGTGTTGTTGTCGATGCCGAGACTGCCGATATGGGCAGCCAGCTTGTCGAGCTTTTCCGGGAGCATTTCAGGAACTTTGTCGGCGCGCGTCTCACGCCAGCCGGACTTGCCAAAGTCGGTATTCACCGCGCCGGTGATGTGGCCGCGCAGGTAGTCAGCGGTCGGCCGGATGTCCACGAACACCACGCCGGGCTTGCCGATATTGGCTTTCACCCAGGCGGTGTCCACCAGCGGATCGGCGGCCAGGGCTGTTTGCATGGTTCCCAGAAACAGGATGAAAACGGCGGCCAGCAGGCCATTCCATCGAGTCAACATGTTTTTCATATTCATCTCCTTCAGATAGTTATAGTCAGATCGGAGGCCAGGATGGCGGCAACAGCCTTGTCCCATGCCTCGTCCCCCATGCCTCGTCCCCCATGTCCTGGCGCCTTAAATTATGGTCTGGACGTCAGGAAACAGACCGGTGTTCAATTGTAATGTCTTTATCCTGGAATATACTTGCCAGTATGAAAAATTCACTTTTGCAGCAAAACCCCCGTCTGCATAATGCCAAATCCTATCGCGAGGCGTTGAGGCATAATGTCGTCTCTGAAGGAGTCAAGAAAGCAGCGGGAAAGGCGCTGCCCGCTCCTGGCAGCCTGTCTGACTTCGCTCGTAACGCATTGATTTTATTACTACGCTCATTATTTAAGCAGATGTATATGTTGTTAATAATCAATGTGTCATGTTGCACAAAAACCAGAAGTCAGACAGTTTTTATAGGGTGGGCACGCTTCTGTGCCCACGCGGATACCAAACTGCGTGGGCAAAAGAGCGTTGCCCACCCTTGTACACGACTAGATGGAGATTGTCATGCCGTTAGCCTTTCAATCGGGATTGGGTTCATGGGGTTCAGGTAGGGAGTCAATAAACGCAGCGCATTGCGCCGTATTTCGACGAAGCATCCGGCGCAATGCGCTACGCTTATTGTTGCGCCCTACGCTTGCTGGCGCAACGCTTTGAGGAACAACTCCTGCACCATGTCTTCGGTGTCGTGGGCATTGCCCAGGCGTCCGCGCAACCAGGCGCGCAGTTCGCCTTCATGGTGTCGCCAGGCGGTCATCAGGCAATTCATCCCGAATAATCCATTGGAATTCTCGTGCATGTGGGAGCGGCGTCCTCGCCGCGATTCGCGGCCGAAAATCGCGGCGAGGACGCCGCTCCCACAACGGTGTTTTGGCCTAATGGATTATCTGGGTTCATTCCGCCGAGCCTCTAACCCAGCCCGAAACGCTGCCGCAATTCTGGAATCAGCTTCGCCCGAATCTCGTCGCGCACCCTGACAAAACTTTCCAGCGGCTCACCGTGGGGGTCATGGAACGGCATGTGAATGGCGGGAATCGGCTTGGGGAAAATGGGACAGGACTCTTTGGCGTTGTCGCACACCGTCACCACCAGGTCGATGCTTTCATTCATCACCGCGTCCACGTCCTTGGGATAAAGCCCTTCGGTGGCCATGCCGCCCAGCTTCAGCGCCTCGATGGCGCCATCCGCCACCTTGGGCTGGGGACGGGTACCGGCGGATAACGCACGGATTTCCGGGCCAAGGTCGTGGTTGACCAGGACTTCGGCCATCTGGCTGCGGCAGGAGTTGCCGGTGCAAAGGATCAATACGGTTTTGGTCATGTCGCTTATTCCTTGCCGCAGCAGCCGCAACAGGATTCCTTGCCGGTCAGCCATTCCTCGATCTTGGCCTTGCTCGGCACGCCGCCGGCATGAACCACCTTGCCATCGATCACCACGCCGGGGGTGGACATCACGCCATAGCCCAGAATCGCGGCCATGTCCTCGACTTTTTCAAGTTCAACCTTGACGCCCTTGGCCGCGGCGGCTTCCTCGATCAGCTTCATGGTGGTTTTGCAGTTGGCGCAGCCTGTGCCCAACACCTTGATGTTCTTCATTTTCCAGCTCCTTGTTAAAAATCGTTTTACGGCTTGACCGCCTCGATATTGGCGGAAACCACGAATTCCTCGATCTTGCTTCCCGGTGCCCAGTCGCGGATGAAAGCGCGGCTCGCATCCTTGGGGCTAATGCTCACCCGTTCGAATCCCGCCGCCCGCAGCATGGATTCCAGCGCCGCGATCAGCGATGCCCCCGCCATGCAGCCGGTATATAGCGCCAAGTCGCGCCTTGCCGCTTCGGGCAGCTCCGCCGTCGCGACGATGTCGGAAATCGCCAGGCGGCCACCCGATTTCAGGACGCGAAAGGCATCACGGAACACCTGGGCCTTGTCGGGCGAAAGGTTGATCACGCAATTGGAAATGATCACGTCCACCGTGGCGTCGGCCACTGGCAGGTGCTCGATCTCGCCGAGACGGAATTCGGTGTTGGCATAGCCGCCTTTGGCCGCGTTGGCGCGCGCCTTGGAAACCATGTCCGGCGTCATGTCCACGCCGATCACGCGCCCGCTATCGCCCACCTGACGCGCGGCCAGGAAACAGTCGAAACCCGCGCCGCTGCCCAAGTCCAGCACCGTCTCGCCGGGTTTGAGCGCGGCGATGGCCTGCGGGTTGCCGCAACCCAGTCCCATGTTGGCGCCGTCGGGCACGGCATCGACGTCCTGTTGCGAATAGCCGAGTCCGACGGATGCCACCTTGGCGCTGCCCTGCGCCGTTCCCCCGTCGCAGCAGCTCGGGGCGCAGCCGCAAGCGGATTCGGATTGCGCCACCCGGCCATAGTTCTGGCGCACCGCCTGGCGGATTTCATCATGCTTTACGTTATGCATTTCAGTTTCCTTTCTTTTCTTTTCTTTAGCAACACGATTTTCCACTCGGTGTCGGCGTGCAGCAGGCAGCTTGCGCGATGCCGATGGCAGACAAGCTGGCCTTGGCGTTTTCCCTGCGGCACGCTTCGTCGAAGCTGGCGTCCAGCGACTGCGCCGCCTCGTCGCGGATGTGGCGGGCGATCTCTACTACCGCGTCGATCTGCGCCTGCGCCACACGCCGTACTGCTTCAGCTTGTCCACCTGGCACAGGCCCTGTTTGGGGTGATTTGGGCGATATTGGCGGCGAGAGAAACCAGCGCCACGATGGAAGGATGCAAGGCGGTATCAGTCATGAAAAAACTCCTTTGAGTTTACAGAACAGCGTTAAAAACATAGCCCACCAGCATAATACCAGCCGCCACCACGCCAGCAAAAGTGGCAATCAACCGGGGCTTCAGTACCTTGCGCAAGATAATCATTTCCGGCGCCGACAAGGCGATGACGCTCATCATGAAAGCGAGCACGGTGCCCAGCGCAGCGCCCTTGCCCAGCAGCGCCTCGACGATGGGAATGATGCCGGCGGCGTTGGTGTACATCGGCACGCCGATGGCCACGGCGGCGGGAACCGACCACCAGGGCGCATCCTTGCCCATGATCCCGGCCATGAAATCCTCCGGCACATAGCCGTGGATGCCCGCGCCCAGCGCGATGCCGCCGAGGATGTAGGGCCACACCTTGCCGACGATTTCCTTGATGTGGGCCACGCCCGCGTCGATGCGCTCTGCCCAGGAAGGGCGCTCCAGCTCCACATCGGCCACCTTGCCGACGTGAATGGCGCGCACCCAGTCCTCCAGGTGGTGTTCCATCTTGAGTTTACCAATCACCAGACCGGCGACAATCGCTACGGCAAGCCCCAGGCCGAGGTACAGCGCCGCCACTTTCCAGCCGAACAGGCCGAACAGCAGCGCCAGCGCCACTTCGTTGACCATGGGCGCGGAAATCAGGAAGGAAAACGTCACCCCCAGCGGCACCCCGGCGGACAAAAAACCGATGAACAGCGGCACCGCAGAACAGGAGCAGAACGGCGTGACGATGCCGAGCGTGGCCGCCATCATGTTGCCTGCGCCCAGCCGCTTGCCGGACAGCATGGCGCGGGTGCGTTCGGGCGAAACGAAGGTATGCACGATGCCCATCACGAACACGATGCCGGTGAGCAGCAGCAATACCTTGGGCGTGTCGTAGAAGAAAAATTGCAGCGCCCCGCCCAGATGGGTCTGCGGGGAAAGCCCGGTGAGGGCGAGCAGCGCATCGGCGAACCAGGTCAGGCTGGCGTAGGCGGCTATCCACAAAATTACCGCCAGGGCGACCCAACTCCACGGGGCGCGGCGAGGAATGGTTGCGGTTTCACTTGCCACGTTCATTTTGGTTACCTTTTTCGTACCAGATTTTGGAACTATTCACGATGCGCACCACCGACAGCATCACCGGCACCTCGATCAGCACGCCCACCACCGTGGCCAGCGCCGCGCCCGATTCGAAGCCGTAGAGCGAAATCGCCGCCGCCACCGCCAGTTCGAAGAAATTGCTGGCGCCGATCAACGCCGAGGGCCCGGCTACGCTATGTACCTCGCCGACTGTGCGGTTGAGCCAGTAGGCGAGCATGGAATTGAAATACACCTGGATCAGGATCGGCACCGCCAGCAGCACGATGATCAGCGGCTGATCGAGGATAGCTTTGCCCTGAAAGGCGAACAGCAGCACCAGGGTAGCCAGCAGCGCCGAAATGCCGACCGGGTGGAGACTGGCGAGGGTTTTTTCGAGCAAACTACGGCGATGCAGGGTATGCCGCAAAAACTGGGCAATCGCCAAAGGGATGACGATGTACATCACTACAGAGAGGAACAGTGTGTCCCACGGCACGGTAATGGACGCGACGCCCAGCAGCAGGCCGACCAGGGGCGCAAAAGCGAACACCATGATGGTGTCGTTGAGCGCCACCTGCGAGAGGGTAAACAGCGGATCGCCCTTGGACAGGTTGCTCCACACGAACACCATGGCGGTGCAGGGGGCGGCGGCGAGCAGGATCAGCCCGGCGATATAGCTGTCGATCTGCTCCGCTGGCAGGTAAGGAGCAAACAGAATGCGGATGAACAGCCAGGCCAGCAGCGCCATGGAAAACGGCTTCACGCCCCAGTTGATGAACAGGGTGACGCCGATGCCGCGCCAGTGCTTCTTGACTTGGCCCAGCGCCGAGAAGTCGATTTTCATCAGCATGGGGATAATCATTAGCCAGATCAGCAGTCCCACCGGCAAGTTGACCTGGGCGATTTCCAACTTGCCAAGAATCTGAACCGGATCCGGCGCAAGCTGACCCAGCGCGATGCCGACCGCGATGGACAGAAACACCCACAAGGTCAGCCATCGCTCGAAGAAGCCCAATGCTGCGCCGGAGGATTTTTTTGCTGCGACTTCACATTGCGCGCTCATACCACTCTCTACAGCGCGAACGCTTCATCGTAAGGTTGCGCGCCTTCCGATACAGGCAGCGTCAGGTTGTTGCCCCAATCGCCCCAGCCGCCGTTATAGATGCGCACATCCCGGTAGCCCAGGGTTTTCAGTTGCAACCAGGCCAGGCTGGAGCGGAAGCCGTCATGGCAATAGGTGTAAATGGTTTTGTCCTTGGGGATGGCCTTATACATCGCTGCGATCTCGTCCAGCGATTTCCAACTCTGGCTCTGCCCATCGGCGCCATCCAGGCTGACGACGTTGATGGCGCCCGGGATGTGGCCGCCACGGATGGAGTGCTGGATCACCTTGCCGGTGTACATGTCAGCAGGACGGGAGTCGAGCAGGACAATATTGGGGTCGCGGCGCGCCACCACATCGCGGTAGACATCGGTCCATTCCACCACCACGCCGGGCTTGGCGGGCTTGAGCCTGACGTTGCCGGGCTTGCGCCGGGGTTCTTCCTTCGCCATGTCGTTGAAGGCGCTCCACTCCAAGGTGCCGCCATTGAGGATTTTCACCCGCTTCATGTCGTAGCCGTACAGGTCGAGCAAGAAGTAAACGCGCGAGGTCATCGCGGTGACGGAATCGTCGTAAAGCACGAGAGTCGAGTCGTTGTTCACGCCCCAGCTGCGCAAGGTATGCTCGAAAGCTTCGCGCGAGGGAAAGCGCATGGAGGGAATGGCATGGTTGTCGCCCAAGTCCTTGAAGCGCTGCACCTGCACCGCGCCGGGAATATGCCCCACGGTAAAGTAACGGTGAGGATGGTAGCGAATTTCCAGCACCACCAGTTTGGGATTTTTCAGGTTCTTGGCGAGCCAGTCGGCATCCGCCAGAAAATCGGGCTTGTCCCCCGCACTGGCGGCAAATGCCCACAGTGCCAGCAAAGCCGCCATCCAGAAGCGGCACATCCCGTTGTAAAGATTATTATTCGCCATCTCGAATATTCTCCAAATCAGATATAATAAGTCAAAAAAATCAGGCGGCGCAGCGCACCGGACGGATTGCTGCTGTCGCCAGACGTTCTGCGTCCCCGTGATAAGGAACGCCGTTGCTCACCCCTTCCACCATCAAGCCCAACATGCGATAAGCCCATGCCGGAAGCTGCGGATCGAGGCGGTAAAACACCCAGGTTCCCTCGCGCCGCTGCGCCAGCACGCCGGCATCGCGCAACACCGCCAGATGGCGCGACATTTTTGGCTGGGGCACGTCAAGAGACTGGAACAGTTCGCACACGCATAGCTCCTGGTGCTTCAGGATCAGCACCAGGATGCGGCGGCGGGTCTCGTCGGAGAGGGATTCGAAAAAGGATTGCTCGTTCATGGGATGAAACAATATCCGCTATAACAGATATTGTCAACAACGGCGCCACCGAAATCTCGTAGGGTGAAAAAAACCTGTCCTGAGCGCAGCCGAAAGACGCTGCGTTTCCGCCCTACTCCACCGGGATAGTTTTCAGAAACATCGTATAAGGGGACTGCTCGGCACGGCGCAAGGCCTCGCTGACGGCTTTGCGGCCAATCCGGAATTCCGGGTCGTCAAGTGTCGCCCGATAAAAATCCGCATAGAAGGCGTCGGGCTCCACGATGATTCGGATCGTCAGCGCCGCCGCACCCGGATACATGACCTTTGCGTAGCCGTAACGGCGGGTTTCGTCCGGCATGATCCGCGTATCGGATTTTTCCGTCCGCAGGTCCAGGCTCACGTCCCGGGCGATCAGATGGCGCTCGACGCTTTCGGGAATCATCTTTCCCTTGCGCGATTCCTGGCCGATCTCGACCATCACGCGCGGCGTGACATAGGTTGGAAAAGCGTGGCCGACGCCATGGTTGGTGATTTGCAGATTGGCGGAGACCTGTCCATTGGCGACAATCGGACGCGATGCTTCGATTTTGAGTCCCGACTTCACCATCTCCGGGTCGTGAATACCCCGCCACAGATGGCGCCGATCCGGCATGTGGCATGACTGGCAGGGACGGTTCTCACGGGCGTGACGGCTGACGCGCCATTCTTCGTAAGTGTTCTCCAGCAGCTTGCCGTTCAGCGCAGGGCCGTCGGGTTCGAACTGGTGGCAGGCGATGCAGAAACGAGAATCCTGAAAGGCTTCCGTCGCCAGCCAGCCGTCATGGGGAAGTTTTTGCTCGGGAGTCGGGGCGCTGTCGTCCCTCCGCAGCGGCCCGAAAACCTGGCGATTGCGGACATGGCATCCAGCGCAGGTCAGGCCGTGAACGTGGGAAACGCCATCTGACCGTTGCGGGGCCGGATGTGCGCCTCTGGCCAGCGTTTTCCGCAGTTGCTCGCCCTGCTCGGCAAGGGGGGCATGGCACCGGATGCAGGCTTGATGGTCGTCGGCGGCTTCCGCACCCATCTCCTGCAATTGCCCGAACAGCCCAGGGCTCATGGCCAAGCTGTGCAGGGCGGTTTTCCAGTCTTTGTATTGCTGGGCGTGGCATGTCCCGCACGATACGGGATCAAGCGCAGACTCCAGTTGGGAATATCCGGCGGGGGGCATTCCTTGAGCAGCAAGCGGGCGTTGCCAGTGCCGGGCAAGGAAAACCCGGTGATCGGCGGTCGGTGAGGCCGGTTTGGGAGAAGACGATCCTGGGGCGGAATCAGGGTTGCAGCCGGTCAATGCAAGCAGCATGGCTGCCGTGCAAAATATCCGCCACATGCCCTTGTCCGCCCGGATCGTTGCAGTGCGCTACTTCTTGGCGCAGGGATTGGCGGGTTTCGCCGCGCAGGGGTTGGCCGGTGCGCAGGGGTTGGCCTTCTTGCTTTTTTTCATGGTTTTGGCTTTATCCTTGGGCATCGCGCAAGGGTTCGCCTTCATGTCCTTTTTCATCGAGCAGGGATTGGCTTTGGGCGCACACGGGTTGGCCATTCCTTCGGCGGCGCTGGCGGGAAATGCCAGAGCGGCGGCGATCAAAGTGGCGGAAGCCAGAGTCAGCATCTTACGGGACAGGTTTTGCATGGTATTACTCCTTTGCAGTTAAAAAATAGCGCGATTCATTTCTTCGCGCATGGGTTGGCCGGCTTCGCCGCGCAGGGATTCGCGGGCTTGGCCGAACAAGGGTTGGCCGACGCTCTGGCGCCCGGCTTGAATGTTTTCTGCACATCCTGCGTATAGGCAGTCAGCGCCGCCAGCTCGCGGGAACCCCAGGGCAGCGGCTTGGCCGCCATGGGCATGACCATGCAGGCCTGGATCATTTCGTCGAGATGCACGGTTTTCACGCCGGCCTTGTCCCTGGCCATCGCCACTTGGTGGGGGAAAGGCTTCGCGAAGCTCTCCTGGAAAGCGCCGTGATTCTGGTGGCAGGTGTTACAGGAAAAGCCGTTGGTCGAAAGCTTGGTGTCGTTCCACAATTTTTCACCGGCCTTGGCGAGTTCCTTGTGGTCACCCGCATAGGGTTTGTAGCCCTGCGGTCGGACGATGGACTTGGCGTCGATTTCCGTCTTTCCGGCACAAGGGTTGCCGGCGGCGAACGCCGATCCGACGGAGAGGCCGCCGAGTGCGGCGGAAAATAGCAGCATGATGGACAGATTTTTCATGATTGTGGTCTCCTTTCGATGGTCGTTAAAAAGCAATACAGCGGTCAGGCGAGAAGTTCCTCCAGACGTTTTTCCGACAGGGTGCCGAGGGTTACACGAGCAATCCGTCCGTCACCCGAAAACGGGATTAGAAGCAAATAACGGACAAACTCGAACATGGCGAAAATCTCCTTGCAAGCCAGTGCTGTAAACTTTAGTCGCCGACAGCAGGAATATCTTACACCGACTGCCGAAATACCGTGACCGGGGCTTCCTGGATGACATCCTCCGCAACGGACTCTACACGGCGAAGCCCGGCAAATCGATCCAGAAACCGCCGAACTACCGCTAATATCCAGGTTAGGTTGCTTGCTTGCTTGCTTGCTTGCTTGCTTGCTTGACATTATGAACCGTATGGTCCATAAATAAAACATGGTTAAAAACATTGGGCGCCCTCTCGAGTTCGATCCGGATACCGCCGTGGATGCGGCGATGCATTTATTTTGGTCGAAAAGCTATAAGCACACCTCCATGCAGGATCTGCTTGCTGTCATGAATCTGTCGAAGAGCAGCCTCTATCAGACATTCGGCGGCAAACAACAGTTGTTCCGGCGTTGCCTTGCCCGCTATGCCGACCAGTTTTCCGGACGGCTTTACCAGGGGCTGGCGGCAGCGCCGAGCGGGCGCCGTTTTATCGAGGAATTTCTCCATTCCGTGCTGGACGATGTCGCCGGGAACTTTGAGCCGCGCGGTTGCCTGGTGATGAATACGGCCAGCGAGTTCGCCCAGAGCGAGCCTGAAATCGCCCGGGATGTGGCGAAAAGTGTTGAACGATTTCGTGGCGCGCTACAAGCTGCCGTGGAGCGCGCGCAGCGTGAAGGCGACATCGCCCCCGAACGGGATGCCCGCACCTTGGCGGCGTATCTGGTCAGCAGCATGAGCGGCCTGAAGGTGCAGGCCAAGGCGGGCGCTGATGCACAGACGCTGAAAGGCATCATCGAGTTGGTGCTCAAGGCGCTGGACTGATTTTTTGTTATTTTTGGAACACACGGCTTATATCGGTCGTGTGTGTGTCGGGGCAAGCCCCCATTTACTGAAAGGAGTAGAAAATGAGCATCAGTGACGTCATGATTCACATTCACGAGGATCTGGATACTGAAGCACGCAGTGCGCTTGAAGCCCGGATGCGCGACCTTGATGGCGTGATCGCGCCACGCTTTAACCCTGGCAAGGAACACCTGCTGCTGGTGGCCTTCGATCCAGACAAAGCCCACCCTGCCGATTTGTTGGGCGCTGTCAAAACGGCTGGTTATACCGCCCAACTGGTTGGCGTATAACCCATCGGGTTTTATTTGGTTATTTCTGGAACAATCAGTACAAAACAACTTTTTGGAGACTATCCCATGCAATCAGAATACAAACTCACCTTACCCCCCGCAAATCCGGACCAGGCAGAACCGTTGGCCAGGGAACGACTGGAAGAGGCCCTGAACAAACTGGGCTTCATTCCAAATATGTATGCGGTGATGGCCAACTCGCCCGGTCTGCTCGACACCTATATTCATGGCTACAACCGGTTCCGCGAAGGCTCCGGTTTCACCGCTCCCGAACAGGAAGTCGTCCTGCTCGCGATCAGCCGCGAGAATGGCTGCACCTACTGCGTCGCTGCCCACAGCTTCTTGGCCGACAAGATGTCCGGCGTGCCATTGGCGGTCACCAGCGCCATTCGTGACGGCGGCCAGATTCCCGATGCGAAGCTGGCCTCCTTGCATGACTTCACTCGCACCATGGTGACAAAACGCGGCTTACCGAGCCGAGCCGAGGTGGAAGCTTTCCTGGCCGCTGGCTACAGCGAGCGGCACATCCTGGAAATCGTGCTGGCCATCGCCGTGAAGACCTTGAGCAACTACGCCAACCATTTGTTTCACACGCCCGTGGACGACCTGTTCGCCACCCGGACATGGGCGGGGTGAGCATAAACGAACAACCTGTCGCGCCCGCTCACCGACGGCGGATGGCGGCCTTCCCCAAGTCGATATATAAGGGAAACGTCATGGAATACGACAAAGAACAAGTGATTATGGCAGAGGTCGGCGACGAAAGTGTCGCTTAAAATCTGATTGCGGAGGCGCGAATGCTACAGCTGATATTTTCGTGGTTTGACCAATTCGGCTACCTGGCCATTTTTATCGGGGTCATGCTCGATAACGCCGGCTTTCCCATTCCCGGCGAGGTCGTGACGCTGCTCACCGGCAGCATGGTGGCAGAAGGAAGCTTCGCCTACCTGCCCGCAGTGGGCGTCGCCACCCTTGGCGCCGTGCTGGGTGACAGTATCTGGTATTTCGTTGGCCGCAGTGGCTCGCAGCGTTTTATCGCGGTGTATTGCCGGGTGAGTTTCGGTTCCACCGCGTGTCTGGCCAGGACCGAACGCCACTTGGCGCGGTTTGGCGCGCCCTCGTTGATTTATGCCCGATTCGTTCCGGGTTTCAGAACCTTTGCCTCACCCATGGCCGGGATGGCAGACGTGCCCTACAAGCTGTTTCTGTTGTACGACGGTATCGGTGCGCTGTTGTGGGCGTCGCTGTGGATACTGTTGGGCGCTTATTTTTCCCATAGCGTCACCGCGCTTGTTGATCGACTGGAAAACTCGCGTCTGGTCATACTCTACCTTGCGGGTACTTTGTTGCTGCTTTTTCTGCTCGTCAAATGGATAGTGCGACGCCGGCATGGGGCGGCTAAATTGGTCGTCAAGGTCGAACAACAGGACTATTCCAGTGCCGCTTCGCAAGCTGTTGCAAAAGCTTGGCGTGACGACAATACGGCATGAGCTCGCGTTGCAATGGCGGTGCCTGGTGGAAGCATTGGAGAACGTGTAAGGATTTCCCGTGGCAGCCGACTAATAAATTAAGTGACCCCCGGCAAAGCCGGAGGTAATTTAACTAAATCCACCATTGTGTTGCCCTCAGGAGAGAATACGATGTATATCACACTGGCTGACAAGTCCCTCGATATCCGCTTGAGCCGGGCGGCCGAATTTGCGCTGGCCCAACGCACCACCCCGTTGCTGGCAGAAATGGAGTTGCTGTTCTCCTGCCTGATCCGCAAGAAGGTGCGGTTCTACGAACAGGGGGCGGGTACGCCAGCGAGCAAAGAACTGTCCGTGCGTTTTCGTCCGGTGATGACCCGGAAGTGCTCAATTTCGTCGTTAGATGGGCCGCCGCCATCCGATGATTTTCCCATTATAAACATGCACCCCTACGTACCGCACTGGCTGAGCATCGATTTCCGCAAGGGTCAATGGTTGGGCGAGTTCGGTTATTGATGCGGCAATCCGGGGGGCTTTAAGGAGAAGACCGCAATGAAAAATCCAGTCCTCAAGAAATCCAGCTCCGTTTTTGTTGCCGGGGTGCTGCTAACACTGGCCTTGGCCGGTGCGCCGGTCCACGCCGACGACAAGTCCCCCTATCCGGGCACGATCAGCCGGCACGCTTCCCACAGCTTCGACACGCTGGTGAAGCGGCTGGAGCAATCCATCACCGACAACAAAATGGGCCTCGTGGCTCAAGCCAGCGCCAGCCGTGGCGCTGCTGCACGCGGAGTCGTTATTCCCGGCAATATCGTGCTGATGGTATTCCGTAACGACTACGCGGTACGCATGCTGGCGGCCAGCATACCTGCGGGCATTGAGGCGCCATTACGGATCTATGTCACCGAGAATAGGGATGGAACGGCAAGCATTACCTATCGCAACCCAAGCGCGGTGTTCGCGCCCTATGGCAATGCGAAGCTAGATGCCATGGCCGCCGAACTCGATCCGGTACTAGCCAGGATCGTCGCGGATGCCAGCAGCCAGTAAAGCGACACTTTCCGCCGCCTCGCCACGCTCAGCGATTCGTGGTGGCTGCGGCGCTCGCACTGAGCATTCTGCTGCTGGCCGTGTCCGCGACACTGCGGATGGCTCTGCTGCTGGCCATCGGTGCCGCCTTGGGGATCGCCCTGCAACACGCCTCCTTCGGTTTTGCCAGTGCCTACCGACGCTTCCAGCTCCGGTGTGAGACTGCCGCACTCCATGGCCAACTGCTGATGCTCGCCGTGGCGACAGTCTTGTTCGCTCCAGTGCTGGCCGAAGGCGCCTTCTTCTCCGGTGTCGCCTCACTCAGCTTCCATGACTGGCTGTGTGGATCGCATGTGCCCTCGCCGGCAGCGTAATTGGCGTGCGCTGCCGGCCACGATTCGGCCTGTCTAACTGAGGCTACGAAGGACGGATTTTTCTGATGACAACCGAGGGGTAATGAAAATGTGCAGAATGAAAAAGCAGAACAACATGAAGCTTACCAGGCACGATGCGGTTCACTCGCGCAGACGGAATCGGTCGGCTCTGCGGCGAGGCGGGTCGATATTGGCTGAACTCATGCTGGCGTGCGCATTGACGGTGACGGGAGGCTTGATTGCAGGCGGAGGAGTGATGAGTTCCTCCGACGCGTCGGCCGCGTCCCTCCTTTCGCCAGATGCTCCCGGCCCTTTTTCAGGCGTGACGTTTGACGGCAAGACCTACACCAATCGCCTGATTAACAGTCACGATCCCTATCTGCTGCAGCATGCCCACAATCCGGTGGACTGGTATCCGTGGGGGCCGGAGGCGCTGGAGGCGGCCAGGCGCGAGAACAAGCCGATTTTCGTCTCGATCGGCTATTCCACCTGTTACTGGTGCCATGTGGCCGAGCGCGAGATTTTCACCAATCCTCAGATCGCCAGGCTGATGAATCAATGGTTCATCAATATCAAGGTCGACCGCGAGCAGCGCCCGGACATTGATCGGGTCTACATGCTGGCCACCCGGATCATGACAGGCGGTGGCGGCTGGCCCAACAATGTGTTTCTCACGCCCGATCTCAAGCCCTTCTATGCCGGCAGCTATTTCCCGCCGGACGACCAGGACGGGCGGCCTGGATTCAAGCGTGTGCTGGAGAATATGCACCAGGCATGGACCGGCGATCACGCCAGGGTCGTCGCCATTGCCGATCAGGTGTATCAGGCGCTACAACAGGCCGAAAAGGGCCGTTCCTCAACCGGCCCGGTGCCGCTGACGCCACGGCAATGGCTGGACAAGGCGGTGGGCGAGGCAGCCGACAGCTACGACGAATTTGACGCCGGCTTCGGCGACAGCGCCACCCGATTTCCACAATCGCCGTTGCTGTCGATGTTGCTGGGCGCCAACCCTGCCAAGGCGCAGAACATGGCCACAGAGACACTACAGGCGATGGCCGAGGGCGGCGTCATGGATCAGCTTGGCGGCGGCTTCCACCGCTACAGCACCGAGCCGAGCTGGTCGGTTCCACACTTTGAAAAGATGCTTTATGACAACGCGCAGTTGCTGGGCCTCTATGCCCAGGCCTGGGCGATCACCAAAAAACCCCTGTTCCAGCAGGTAGCATTGCGTACCGCGCACTACCTGACCCGCGAAATGCAGGCTCCGGGCGGCGGCTTCTACAGCGCGCAGGATGCCGAGGTGGACGGCGTCGAGGGCGCCAGCTTTGCGTGGACTCGCCAGCAGATCGAAACCGTGCTGGGCGCGGCTGACACCCAACGCTTCCTGACGCTGTATGCGCTGACGCCGATGCCGCCGGGCGTTACCGGCCATAGGCAGCCCGAAGGCGGCGTCCTGCGACTGAGCCGCGATCATGCCCAGGCGCTGGCAAAAAAGAACCGGCTAGCGTCCGCCATCGAAGCGCTGCGACCGCTGCACGAAAAACTTCTGGCCGCGCGTCAGAAGCGCCCGCATCCTGCGCGCGACGAAAAAATCGTCACCGCCGCCAACGCGCTGGCCATCATCGGTTTCGCCCAGGCCGGCCACTGGCTGCACGACCCGGCGCTGACCAGTACCGCAGTGCGCACCGCAGACTGGGCGTGGCGACACGCCTTCAACCCGACATCCGGCGAACTGAAGCACCAGTTTTTCAAAGGCCATCCCGGAGACGGCGGCTTTCTCGACGACTACGCGCTGCTGGGCCGGGCCTTTCTGACGCTGCATCAACAAACCGGAGAAGGCGTTTGGTTGTCTCGCGCGCGCCAGCTCGCCGATGCCATGCTCAAGCGCTTCGCCCGTGACGATGGCCGTTTCGCCGATACCTGGAAACAGGCCGACCTTTTGGTCTCTCCGCCCGCCGATGGCGACTCGGCCCAACCCTCGGGGCACTCCGCAGCCATCGCGCTGCTGCTGGAACTGGCGCAGGCCACCGGGCAGGAACGCTATGCGGCGGCGGCGCGGCGCGCCCTGACGCCGCTGGCCGCCCCGATTTCCGCCGCACCATCGCAGTGGGGTGGCCTGCTGGCGTCAATAAGCCAGCCGCAACAGGTCGCGGCGCTGGAGAAGGCGCAAGCGGCGAAAGATCCGTCCGATTCCGCCAGTTACGTACATGCCCAGGGGCGTCTCGTGCCGACGAAGGGGGGTGCCGACCTGATCGTGACGATTGCAGTGGATCCCGGCTATCACATCAACGCCAACCCGGCTTCCGACCCGAACCTGATCCCGACGCAACTGCACGTCGAAGGGCAACCGGGGATAAAGGTGACCTACCCGGCGGCGCAGACCTTCAAGGCTCCGTTCGCGCCGCAGGGCATCGCGGTGTATCAGGGGCGCTTCACGCTGCGCGCGCATTTGCCGCAGACCTCGGCGCAACAGCTGCCCGCCGCGAGCCTGCGCGTGCAGGCCTGCAGCGACCAGTACTGCCTGGCGCCATCGACGGTCGCAGTGCAGATCAAGGGAAGATGACCCTGATGCCGTGCCTACCCGGTTTGTTGCCAAAACCAAACCCCCGTAGATACTGTTATCCCAGTCAACACCCATGCAACGCCGGATCAAACATTTTTCCTGACTTAAGGACTCCGAACGCAACATGAATGAG
>PFJY01000116.1 GCA_002784065.1 Hydrogenophilales bacterium CG_4_10_14_3_um_filter_58_23
AGAGGATTGAAAATCCTTGTGTCGGTGGTTCGATTCCGCCCCGGGCCACCAAATAAAATAAGGCTTGCAGCGATGCAGGCCTTTTTTCTTTTCTGCCAATAGGACACTGGCGGGACATTGCAAAATAAAACACCTGCATTCCCACCTCGCCCCCAATTCTTGCAAACCCTACCAAAAACGACCTTTTTTCGCCCTTGATTGCCCCGCCATTGTCTTTTTATAAATTATCGTGCTGATAATTACTTACAGAACAGCGTAGTAAAGCTGGCGACATTCAGATTATATATCCTGTGTTGTGTTATTTTCCGCTTTGCTGTAGAGTGTGCGCAAGCATTCTCACTCACTCGCAAGGGGGCAATCATGGCAAGCATCGAAAAGCGCAAACTTGATGACGGCACGACAAGCTATCGGGTGAAGGTACGCCTGAAAGGACACGCACCAGAGAGCGCGACATTCTCACGCCTGACTGATGCGCGGGAGTGGATACAAAAAACCGAAGCTGACATTAAAGCAGGCCGACACTTCGGGGCAAGCAAGCGGCACACCCTGAATGAGTTGATAGACTCTTACGAAAAGAGCAAACAGCACACTGAATTAAAATCCGCCAAGGAAATGCGGACACGGCTTGACTGGTGGCGCAAGCAGCATGGCGCAAAGCTGTTGCAGGAAATCACGCCTGCTGTAGTGGCGCAAGGCCGCGATACGCTTACCAATGAAAATTTGACTGTTCGCCGCCGTGGTGATGACGGGAGCGTGTCGCGTGTACCGATTGAAAAAAAGCGTAGTGGCGTAACCGCGAATCGTTTCCTTGCCGCGCTATCCACTGCCTGCGGTTATGGCGTAAAAGAGCTGGGCTGGCTTGAGCGCAATCCGGTGGAGCGCGTGACCAAGACGAAAGAAAATAAAGGCCGGGTGCGCTTCCTTGATGATGCCGAACTGCCCCGCTTCCTGACCGCCTGCCGCAAACACCCTGACTTATATCTAGCCATTTTGCTATCGCTTACCACTGGCGGGCGACAGTCCGAGGTGATGGGGTTGCGCTGGGGGCAGATAGACCTCAAGGCAGGCCGTGCAACGCTCTACGCGGGCACAACAAAAAACAATGACGCAAGGGTATTGCCGCTGGTGGGCGAAGCCTTCACGCTGCTACAGGCGCGTGCCAAGGTGCGCAGTCTGACCGATGACCGGATATTCCCGGCCACTCACAAGGCGAAAAAATCATCATTCATTGCGCTGCGCACCCCGTTCATTGCCGCCATGAAAGAAGCCGGAATCACTAACTTCCACTGGCACGACCTGCGCCATACCTGCGCATCCTACCTGATGATGAACGGCGTTTCCGCGCTGGAAATATCGAAAGTGTTAGGGCATAAAACCATGGCGATGGTGAGCCGATATTCCCACCTTGCGCCCGACCGCGTGTCAGACATAGGCAATGCGCTGGCGCAGAAAATGGGGGTGGCGTGATGGATTTATCTACGTTTGATTTATCTACTCATGACTTGCGCTGGTACAACGCATTTACCCTTTGGCACAACAAGGGCGACAAAAGCCTGATATGCCAACTTCTTCGCGAAGGTGAGCCGTTAGATAGAGATGACGGCATTCTATTGGCCGCGATTATTTCCGGGGAATGGAAGCGACCTAAAGTTGTGGGCAGGGGGTTCGTTGAGCAAGTCCACCATGACATTGACACTATAGAAGTTCCTCGGTGTCGTGTCATGCGCCTTAAGGACGAACTAGCCATAGAGGCAAAACGGAAAGGACAGATGAATCCTGAGCCATACCGTGCGGCGCTCGAAGCAATTGCCCCAGCCTATCATCTAAGCCCGGACGGCCTCGATAAGCGCATCCGCAAAACAAAATATAAGAAAAAATCCTCAACCGCATATAAATTATTCAACGATGCCATGCAACGGATTTTAGCCAAATATAGATAACTACTTTTGGCGGTTACACTTGTAAAGAACACTTGTAAAAAGTACTCCATACCGCTGCACATTGATGCAACAGCGGGAAAAACTGGAGCTCATATCATGCAAGAATCACAAGTTGTAGCAAACTCATTACCGACCCTTTCAACAGTCAAAAATCTACCGAGTTTTTTCCCCGCCGCAGGGCTGACAGTTCCTGCCGTTCACGGGCACATTTTCAAATCACAAGACCGCTTCGATTCTAAAGGGCGCAAAATTCCCGGCAACGGATTGGCTGCGGCTGGCGCAATCATTCGACGCGGGCGGAAAGTTTTGATTGACGTTGACCGTTATGGCGCGTGGCTGTCTGGTGCTGGTAGTGCGAAATGAGAAACTTGGCCATGACTGAGAAATTTTATCTGGCTGGCACGGTAAAAAAACGGACACGCCGAACTGATGTGCAAACTGCTCAACTCGACCAGCAAATTATTGTCGTGCTGGAAGAAGACCATCCGCAATCTGTCCGACATATTTTCTATCGCATGACCGACCCGCGATTGCCGGAGCCGGTAGAAAAGTCAGACCGTGGTTATCGTCATGTACAGGAAAGGTGCGTCAGGCTGCGGAGAGCCGGGCGCGTGCCATACAACTGGTTCGCCGACCTGTCCAGGCGTGGATATTTCACAAACACTTATTCGAGCGCATCTGACTTTGTAACCAGCATGGCAGGCTTATATCGTGCCGACTTATGGCGTGATGCAGACTGCCGCTGCGAGATATGGGCAGAGAGCCGGAGTATCGCAAGCGTGATACTTGATGACTGCAAAAAACTGGCCGTTGACCTTTATCCGTGCGGTGGATTTTCCAGCTTGAGCTTTATCCATGAGGCGGCAACGAGCATAAACAATTCAGGCGATAAACGGCCATTGCAAGTGTTTTACATTGGCGATTATGACCCGGCTGGGGTGCTGATTGACGTGGCATTGCAACGGGAACTGCGCAAGCATTTGCGTAACGATATTGAACTTCGCTTCGACCGCATCGGTATCAACGACGAGCAGGTTAAGGCATACGACCTGCCTACCAAGCCCCGCAAGGATGGCGATAAACGCTCCCAGCATATCGCTTACACAGTAGAGGCCGAGGCGATGCCTGCCAAGGTGCTGCGGGGTATTCTGCGTGACAAGGTGGAAGCATTGCTACCGGTGAACGCACTGGCCGTTTCCAAAGTCGCGGAGCAGGCTGAGCTTCAGCAATTGGAGTTAATGGCGCGCATGTTCGCAACTCCTTGGGATATTGACGGCGATGAAGAAGAAGGGGCAGACCATGACTAGCAAACTATGGATAGAACGCACCAGAACGCTGCTAGGCCGTTTGCAATACATTGGGCTTGATGCTGGTATAGCCGCGCCTTCACTAATCGCTGCATGGGGCGTGTATTGCACCCTTTCAAATCTGAGGGGTGGAGCATGAAGACAGCCAAAGCAAAAACCTCCACAAAGCATCCATACGCAGCTACCGATTACGATTGCAACGACTTCCAAGCCCCCCAGATGCGTTATGCGCTGCTGACGGATGAAGACCTGCACAAGCTGCCGCCGCTGCAATGGCGAATCAAAAAGGTGCTACCGCAAACAGGTTTGGCCGCATGGTTTGGTCCATCCGGTTCAGGGAAAAGTTTTGCGGTATTTGATGCACTGCAATCCATGGCCGCCGGGCGTGACTGGTTTGGATATAAAACGAAGCCCTGCAATGCGTTGTATTGCGTATTGGAAGGTGAGGGCGGAGCTGCTGGCCGTGGTGCTGCATACCGCATCCGCCATGGTGCGACTTCGCCAAACATCCGCTATCTGGTGCAACCATTCAGCCTGCTGGAAAGTCGCGACATAACCGAACTGGCACAGGCAATCAAAGCGGACGGGCAAAGCGCGGAAGTGGTGGTACTCGACACCCTGAACCGAGCCGCGCCGGGTGCTGATGAGAATGACAGCAAATCCATGGGGCAAATTATCGCCGCATCGAAGCAACTGCAAACGCTTATCGGTGGCCTTGTCATTCTGGTGCATCACACTGGCAAGGACGCATCCAAGGGATTACGCGGGCATTCATCCCTTCACGGTGCGCTTGATGCTGCTATCGAGGTTCGCCGGGATGGTGATAACCGCGAATGGCTGATTGCCAAAAGCAAGGACGGGGAAGACGGCGCATCGCACCCGTTCAAATTGGAAGTGGTGGAGCTGGGCATTGATGAAGACGGCGAACCGATAACCTCTTGCGTGGTGCATCCGCTGGAAGATGTTGCGGGCAGTATCAAGAAGGTGCCGCCGCCCAAGTCTGGGAATCAGCGGGCAATCTGGGATGCACTGGGCGAGATATTCCGCAAGACCGGGAACGTCAAACCCGAAGGCGCACCCGATACCCTGCCCCAAGGAAGGCCGTGCATCACGTTAGATGCCGCCATTGATAAAACACGCACCCGCCTAGTGTGTGACACCAAGCGACAAACTGAACGCGCCCAAGCCGCTATTAAAGGCCTTGTGGGGCGCGGGTTGCTGTGCCATGAAGCGGGGTTTATATGGTGCAAATAACCCAAACCATTTTCCCGTTTTTTTTCCCCGTTTCGTCCCCGCCCTCTTATAGGGGGCGCGGGAATCGCGGGAATATCCCACAGCTTCCCGTTTCGGGATATTTCGGGAATCGCGGGAAAGGGGGCAAACCATGAATGACTTACTTGGCGATGTCCTATCCACTGGTGGTGTGGCATTCGTGGCGCGGGATTGCCGGGACGTGATGCGCGAACTTCGTCTAATGTAGAACAGGAT
>PFJY01000105.1 GCA_002784065.1 Hydrogenophilales bacterium CG_4_10_14_3_um_filter_58_23
CGAAACCCGCTCAGTGGCTCGCTATGGCGCTTGGCGGGGCGGCTTAACAACATGATTTGCGAAAAGAGCCATTGAATATGGTCAGTTTGCAGACACCGATTTGCGATTTCGGTTGGAAAGCCCCGGATTTCAATCTGCCCGGGGTGGACGGCAGGCGCTACAGCCTTGCCGATGCACGCGGCCCCAAAGGCCTGCTGGTGATGTTCATCTGCAACCACTGCCCTTACGTTCAGGCGATACGAGATCGCCTGGTGCGCGACTGCCGGGAGCTGCAACAGATGGGCATCAACAGCATCGCCATCATGTCGAACGATCCCTCCGACTACCCGGAGGACTCGTTCGATAACATGGAAAAGGTCGCGCAGGAATTCGGCTACCCCTTCCCCTACGTGTGGGACGAAACCCAGACAGTGGCGAAAGCCTACGGTGCCGTATGCACGCCGGACTTCTTCGGCTTCAACGCCAAGCTGGAACTGCAATATCGCGGTCGACTCGACGCTTCGCGTAAGGATGCCGCGCCTGCTGACGCCCGGCGCGACCTGTTCGAAGCGATGAAGGAAGTGGCGTTGACCGGCAAAGGGCCGACAGAACAAATCCCGAGCATGGGTTGCTCGATCAAGTGGAAAATGTAGGTCGGGTTTCAACCCGATAAGGCTGTCGGAATGAATTCCGACCTACAATTCAAGAAAGCTGACACATGCTCCAGGCCGTCATCGAAGTCGTAAAAAAGGTAGCGCAACAGGAAATCATGCCGCGCTACCTGAAGGTCGCGCACCAGCGCAAGACCGATGGCAGCATTTTTACCGAAGCCGATATCGCCGCGCAAAACGCGCTGGTTTCGGCACTCCAGCAGATCCACGATTACCCGGTGCTGGGCGAGGAAATGCCGGCGGAACGGCAAGAAGCCCTGTGGCGCGCCGGGGAGGAGGGACTGTGGTGTATCGACCCGATCGACGGCACTTCCAACTTCTTCAATGGCCTGCCTTATTTCGCGGTCTCGGTTGCCCTGATGCGTCACGGGCGGAGCGTGCTGGGCGTAGTCTACGACCCGGTGGCGGATGAAATGTTCTGGGCAGAACGAGGCAGTGGCGCCTTTCTCAATGGCGAGCCCCTGCCGATCAAGGAGCAGGCGCCGGAGTTTCCTCGCGCCATGGCGGCGATCGACTTCAAGCGCCTCGAGCCGAATCTGGCGCAGCAACTGGTGGCGTCACCGCCATTTGCCTCGCAGCGCAACTTCGGCGCCAGCACGCTCGACTGGTGCTATGTGGCGGCAGGGCGCTTCAATCTTTACCTGCATGGTGGGCAGAAACTTTGGGACTACGCCGCCGGTTCACTGATCCTGGTGGAGGCAGGCGGCTCCCTATGCACGCTGACCGAGGATGATTTCGGTGCCGGCAATCTTTGGCAGCGCTCGGTCATCGCGGCGTTGAATCCGGGTTTGTTCGATGCCTGGAAAGAATGGATCAGGAAAAGACAATAAAACGGGTAGACGAGTAGGGCGGGCACGTCTTTGTGCCCACCCTACCAGCCTGCTTTCCCCAACCTATAATAAAAATTCCTGGGGCAATAAAAAATCTGTTATTGCCCTTAATCCGGCTAGTGAGTAATAATTACAAGTTTGAATAGCCCCTAGCAGAAAAAGGAAACAGAGAATGGCAACTCGTAAAGACCTCGCCAACGCAATCCGCGCCCTCACCATGGATGCGGTGCAAGCAGCCAATTCTGGCCACCCCGGTGCGCCCATGGGCATGGCGGAAATCGCGGAAGTGGTGTGGAATCATCATCTGCGTCACAACCCGGCCAACCCGAAGTGGTTCGACCGCGACCGTTTCGTCCAGTCCAACGGCCACGCTTCGATGCTGATTTATTCCCTGCTGCACCTGACCGGCTACGATCTGCCGATCGAGGAAATCAAGAGGTTCCGCCAACTGCATTCCAAAACCCCGGGCCACCCGGAATACGGCTACACGCCAGGCGTGGAAACCACCACCGGCCCGCTCGGCCAGGGCATCACCAACGCCGTCGGCATGGCCATGGCGGAGAAGCTGCTGGCTGCCGAATTCAACAAACCCGGCCATGAAATCGTCAACCATCACACCTACACTTTCGTGGGTGACGGCTGCCTGATGGAAGGCATTTCCCACGAAGCCTGCGCGCTGGCCGGCACCTGGGGCCTGGGCAAACTGATCGCCTTCTGGGACGACAACGGTATTTCCATCGACGGTCACGTCGAAGGCTGGTTTACCGACGACACGCCGAAGCGTTTCGAAGCTTACGGCTGGCACGTTGTCGCCGATGTGGACGGTCACGACCCGGCAGCCGTCGAGGCCGCTGTGCAGGCCGCCAAGGCGGTAACCGACAAGCCTTCGATGATCTGCTGCAAGACCGTGATCGGCAAGGGCTCCCCCAACAAGGAGGGCACCCACGACGTGCACGGCGCTGCCCTGGGCGCTGCCGAAATTACCGCTACCCGCGCCCACATCGGCTGGAGCCACGGCCCCTTCGAAATTCCCAAGGACGTGTACGAAGGCTGGGATTGCCGCACCAAGGGCGAGGGTCTGGAGTCTCTGTGGAACAACAAGTTCGCCGAATACGCCAAGGCTTTTCCGAAAGAAGCCGCCGAGTTCAAGCGCCGCATGGCAAGTGAGCTGCCGGCCAACTGGAAACAGCACGCTGCGGAATTCGTCGCCAAGACCAACGAGAAAGCTGAAACCATCGCCACCCGCAAGGCCTCGCAGAACTGCATCAACGGCCTGGCCCCTGCGCTGCCTGAATTCCTCGGCGGCTCCGCCGACCTGACCGGCTCCAACCTGACCAACTGGACGGGCTGCCACCACGTCATAGGCAAGAGCACCGGCAACTACATCAGCTATGGGGTGCGTGAATTCGGCATGTCCCACATCATGAACGGCATGGCGCTGCATGGTGGCCTGTTGCCGTTCGGCGGCACCTTCCTGATGTTCTCGGAATACGCCCGCAACGCGCTGCGCATGTCCGCCCTGATGAAGCAGCGCGTGATCTACGTGTTCACCCACGACTCCATCGGTCTGGGCGAAGATGGCCCGACGCACCAACCCGTCGAGCAGACCGCGACACTGCGCATGATCCCTAACATGCAGGTATGGCGTCCTTGCGACACGGTGGAATCGGCAGTAGCCTGGGTGGCCGCCGTAGAACGCAATGACGGCCCGAGTTGCCTGATTTTCAGTCGCCAGAACCTCAACTTCCAGAAACGCGATGCCGCGCAGATCGCCAACATCGCCAAGGGCGGTTACGTGCTGGCCGATGCCGCTTCTCCGAAGATGGTGCTGATTGCAACCGGCTCCGAAGTGCAACTAGCCATGGATGCCAAGAAGGTGTTGGACGAGCAAGGTATTGCAACCCGCGTGGTGTCGATGCCCTCCACCAACGTGTTCGACAAGCAGGACCAGGCCTACAAGGACAGTGTTCTGCCCAAGGGCATCAAGCGCGTGGCGGTGGAAGCCGGTATCACCGATGGCTGGTACAAATACGTCGGCGAGGGCGCGGTGGTCGGCATGCACAGCTTCGGCGAATCCGCCCCGGCGGGCGAACTGTTCAAGCTGTTCGGCTTCACCGTCGAGAACGTGGTGAATACCGCCAAAGGCATTCTGTAAAGGAACTTGAACCGCAAAGGACGCGAAGGTATGCAAAGGGAAACCTGTTCTTCCCTTGCGTACCTTCGCGTCCTTCGCGGTAAATCTTTTTTAGGTTTTATTTATTAAGGAGAGAAACATGGCAGTTAAAGTCGGTATCAATGGTTTTGGCCGTATCGGCCGCATGGTATTCCGCGCCGTAGCGAAGGACTTCAAAGACATCGAAATCGTCGCCATCAATGACCTGCTGGAGCCCGAATACCTGGCTTACATGCTGAAGTACGACTCCGTGCATGGCCGCTTCAATGGCGATATCTCCGTTGACGGCGGCAGCATGATTGTTAACGGCAAGAAAATTCGTTTGACGGCCGAGCGTGATCCCGCCAACCTGAAGTGGAACGAAGCGGGCGCGGACATCGTGATCGATTGCACCGGTTTCTTCCTGACCACAGAATCCTGCCAGGCACACCTCAAAGCCGGTGCCAAGAAGGTGGTCCAATCCGCACCGTCCAAGGACGACACCCCGATGTTCGTGTATGGCGTAAACCACACCAAATACGCCGGTGAAGCCATCGTTTCCGCAGCCTCCTGCACCACCAACTGCCTGGCCCCAGTCGCCAAAGTGCTGAACGACAACTGGGGCATCAAGCGTGGCCTGATGACCACCGTGCATGCCGCCACTGCCACCCAGAAGACCGTTGACGGCCCGTCCATGAAAGATTGGCGCGGTGGTCGCGGCATTCTGGAAAATATCATTCCGTCTTCGACTGGCGCCGCCAAGGCCGTCGGCAAGGTTATCCCCGAGCTCAACAAAAAGCTGACCGGCATGGCTTTCCGCGTTCCCACCTCCGACGTGTCCGTGGTCGATCTGACGGTGGAGTTGAATAAGGAAGCCGCTTACGAAGACATCTGCAAGGCCATGAAGGCCGCCTCCCAAGGTGCACTCAAGGGTGTGCTGGGATACACCGACGAAAAGGTCGTTTCCACCGACTTCCGTGGTAACAGCGCACCCTCCACCTTCGATGCCGAAGCCGGTATCGCACTGGATAGCACTTTCGTCAAGGTCGTAGCCTGGTACGACAACGAGTACGGTTACACCTGCAACATGCTGCGTTTGGTGCAG
>PFJY01000072.1 GCA_002784065.1 Hydrogenophilales bacterium CG_4_10_14_3_um_filter_58_23
ACCCGTTCGTCCAATCACACCTAATCTTGCCGCTTCAGGCTCATTCCTGGTTGGAAATACAGGCCTCGTTCAGGCTCATTCCTCATTGGACAAGGCTCATCCGCTGATTTTTTTGGTAACTTCAAACAATGAATTATTGCAGCCATTGCGGCGCCAAAGTAAAGCAGGAAACCCCGCCTGGAGACCACCTGCCACGCTATGTATGCAGCCTCTGCGGCACCATCCATTACGAAAATCCGAAAATGGTCGTCGGCGCGATCCCAGAATGGGAGGACAAGATTCTGTTGTGTCGCCGTGCCATCGAACCGCGCTACGGGCTGTGGACCTTGCCGGCGGGGTTCATGGAAAACGATGAAACCACTGCCCAGGCCGCAGCGCGAGAAACTGCGGAGGAGGCGCACGCCCGCGTGGAAATCGTCGCCCTCTATGCGCTCTACAATCTGCCGCACATCAGCCAGGTGCATCTATTCTTCCGCAGCCGCCTGCTCGACCTCGACTTCATGCCGGGCATCGAAAGCCTGGAAGTGGCGCTATTCAGCGAAGCCGCCATCCCTTGGGAGGAGCTGGCTTTTTCCAGCGTCAGCAACACCCTGCGGCATTTCTTCGAAGACCGGCGCAAGGGTGAATTCGACCTCCACTTCGGCGATATTACCCTGCCTCTGGACGAGAAAAAGGGCGCCTGAGGCGCCCCTTGACTCCGATCCGTTACAAGGCAGTCAACGAAATTTGGCAGGTTTGGTAGGCGCGGGCTTGTCCGCGATTGACGCTGCTGATCGCGGGCAAGCCCGCTCCTACATCCATCTAATTCAATTTGACTATCTACTAGCTTCCCGCCATCGCCAGCAACAGGCCATTAAGGCGCTGCACGAACGCGGCGGGGTCTTCCAGTTGACCGCCCTCGGCCAGCAAAGCCTGGTCGAACAGGAGGTGGCTCCAGTCGTCGAAACGCTCACTTCCCGCCTCGCCCTTGAGTTTTTGCACGATCGGATGGTGCGGATTGATCTCCAGGATCGGTTGGGTCTGCGGCGCTTCCTGCCCCATGGATTTCAGCATCCTGGCCAGATTTCCGCCCAAATCGTGGGCATCGGCCACCAGGCATGAAGGGGAGTTGGTCAGGCGGTGGGTGATGCGCACTTCCTTGACTTGGTCGCCGAGCACTTCCTTGACTTGGGCTATCAGCGCCTCGAACTCGCCCGCTTCCTTTTCCTGCTCCCGCTTTTCGGCCTCGTCTTCCAGCTTGCCCAGGTCGAGGTCGCCCTTCGCCACCGATTGCAGCGGCTTGCCGTCGAACTCGGTGAGGTATGACAGCATCCACTCATCCACCCGCTCTGATAGCAACAGCACCTCGATGCCCTTTTTCCGGAAAATTTCCAGATGCGGGCTGTTCTTCGCGGCGGCAAAGCTGTCGGCAGTCACATAGTAAATCTTGTCCTGGCCCTCCTTCATGCGACCGATATAATCGGCAAGGGAAACTCCCTGCTCGGCCGTGTCGGCATGGGTCGAGGCAAAGCGCAGCAGCTTGGCGATACGCTCCTTGTTGGCGTGATCCTCGCCGACGCCTTCCTTCATCGCCTTGCCGAACTCGCCCCAGAACTTGGCGTATTTCTCCTTGTCATTCTCCGCCAGATCGTCGAGCAGTCCGAGTACCTTCTTCACCGATCCGGCGCGGATGCTGTCGATATCCTTGCTGTGCTGGAGAATCTCGCGCGAGACGTTGAGCGGCAAATCGTTGGAGTCGATCACCCCTCGCACGAAGCGCAGGTAGCGCGGCATCAGCTGTTCGGCGTCGTCCATGATGAACACCCGGCGCACGTACAGCTTGATACCGTGGCGCACCTCTCGGTCCCACAGATCGAACGGCGCGCGCGCGGGGATGTAGAGCAGCTGGGTGTACTCCTGCTTGCCTTCCACTTTGCTGTGGGTGTAGGCCAGCGGCGCTTCGAAATCATGCGACACATGCTTGTAGAATTCCTCGTACTGCTCGGCCGTCACCTCGCTTTTCGGCCTGGCCCACAGCGCGCTGGCCTGGTTGATGGTCTCGTCCTCATCGGTGAGCCGGTTTTCCTGCTTGTCGGCATCCCATTCTTCCTTCTGCATCAGGATCGGCAGGGTGATGTGGTCGGAATACTTCTTGATGATGCTCTTGATGCGCCAGCTGTCGAGCAAATCATCCTCACCTTCGCGCAGATGCAGGATGACGTCGGTGCCACGACCGGCCTTCTCCACCGTTTCCAGGGTATAGTCGCCCTCGCCGGCGGACTCCCAGCGCACGCCGTGCTCGGCGGTCAGCCCGGCACGGCGGGTGATCAGCGTGACCTTGTCGGCCACGATGAAAGCGGAATAGAAGCCCACGCCAAACTGGCCGATCAGGTTGGCATCCTTGGCCTGGTCGCCGGAGAGAGCATCGAAGAACTGGCGCGTGCCGGATTTGGCGATGGTGCCGATATGCTCGATCACTTCCTGTCGCGACATGCCGATGCCGTTGTCGGAGATGGTGAGGGTGCGCGCCGCCTTGTCCAGGCTGATGCGTATCTTCAAGCCGGAATCGCCCTCGAACAGTGCATCGTCGGCGAGCGCCTCGAAGCGCAGCTTGTCGGCGGCATCCGAGGCATTGGAAATCAGCTCGCGCAGGCAAATTTCCTTGTTGCTGTAAAGGGAGTGGATCATCAGCTTCAACAGCTGACGGACTTCAGTCTGGAAACCCAGTGTTTCCTTATGTGCTTCTACGGTGGTCATGTTGTTTTTTCTCCAGTTGCGAAAACCCTAATTTGAATAAGGGCTAACGCAGCAAATTCAAGAGGGCCATTCATTGCGAATAATTTTCTCCGCCCAGAACAGGCCGATGAGGGTTTTTACATCGCTGATGCGCCCGTCGCGCACCCATTCCATCGCGGTGACCAGCGGCAGGCGGACGTTTTCCAGGAACTCGTCCTCGTCGCGCCGGTGGCCGTGCTCGCTCAACTCCTGCGCCAGATAGACCAGTATCCGCTCATCCGAATAGCCGATGCATGGGTGGATCATGGTCAGGAATCGCCAGTCTTGCGCGGCGTAGCCGGTTTCCTCCAGCAGTTCGCGCTGGCCGCAGGCGAGTGTGTCTTCGCCGGGATCGATCTTGCCGGCGGGCAATTCGTGGAAATCGCGGTTCAGGGGATAACGGAACTGGCGCACCATCAGTACGTCGCCGTTATCCAGCAATGGCACCACCACCACTGCGCCGGGATGGACGATGTACTCGCGGGTAGTGGTGTTGCCGTTGGGCAGAATGACCTGGTCTTCCCGAACATGGAGCAGGTGGCCATCGTAGACGTTGCGGGTGAACAACTGCTTTTCGGTTAAATCGGGAATATCCATGGAAAACTCCTATCCCTGTGAGGCGTAGATTGCTTGGTAGTAAGGGTAGGATGGGTGGAGCATAGCGATACCCCTCGCTTTGTGGTGATGATTGATGGGTATCGCTATGCTCCACCCATCCTACGCACTCATCAAGAAATGAGGAGGGCGATGATTACAACAGCGAATGCTGGATGCTATAGGCGCACAACGCCATCAAGGGCTGCGGCAGGATGCCCAGCGCCAGCACGGCCAGCCCGTTCATGCTCATGAGCACGCTGGCGTCGGGTTGTGAGGAAATTGGCGACTCATCATCAGGCGCATCGAAATACATCAGCTTGACGATGCGCAGGTAGTAGAAAGCGCCGATCACCGACATCAGGACGGCGAACACCACCAGCCAGATGAAGCCGGCCTGTAGCGCCGCCTGCAGCACGGACAGCTTGGCGTAGAAGCCCACTGTCGGCGGCACGCCGGCCATGGAGAACATCAACAGCAACATCATGAAGGCATACCATGGACTGCGCTGGTTCAAGCCCTTGAAGTCGCTGATATTTTCCGCCTCGAAACCCTTGCGCGACAGGAGCAGGATCATGCCGAAGGTACCCAGGCTCATCACCACGTAGGACAGCACGTAGAACATGGAGGCGCTGTAGCCGTTGAGGCTGCCGGAGAGAAAACCGAGCAGCAGGAAGCCGGTGTGGGTAATCGTGGAATAGGCCAGCATGCGCTTGATGTTGGTCTGGGCGATGGCGGTGATATTGCCGATCGCCATCGACAGCACGGCCAGGATAATCAGCATGCCCTGCCAGTCATGCACCAGTCCCTGCAAGCCTTCCACCAGGATGCGCATGACAAAAGCAAAAGCGGCGATTTTCGGCGCCGTGCCGATGAACAGCGTGACGGCGGTAGGAGCGCCCTGGTAGACGTCGGGTATCCACATGTGGAACGGTACCGCGCCGAGCTTAAAGGCCAGACCGGCGACGACGAACACCAGGCCGAACACCAGCACCGTCCGGTTGCCGGCATTTTGCTGGACTGCGGCGGCCACCTGGCCCAGTTCCAGGCTACCGGTCGCGCCGTAGATCATCGACATGCCGTAGAGCAGCAAACCCGAAGCCAGCGCGCCCAGCACGAAATACTTCATCGCCGCTTCGGTCGCCTGCGCCGAGTCGCGCTGTAGCGCCACCAGCGCATACAGGCACAAGGATAACAGCTCCAGGCCAAGATACAGGGTCAGGAAGTGGCTGGCCGAAATCATCACCATCATGCCGAGCATGGCGAACAGCACCAGCACGAAGAATTCGCCGCTGAACAGGTTGCGAAGGTGGATATATACCAAGAAACGCCACAATCTACACGATCCGTTCGTGCTGAGCTTGTCGAAGCACATAGATCCTTCGACGAGCTCAGGGCGAACG
>PFJY01000237.1 GCA_002784065.1 Hydrogenophilales bacterium CG_4_10_14_3_um_filter_58_23
CCCTGTCTCCTCGCGCCGTTTTGTTTGCCGCGCTGGGTATGAGTGGGGTTCAACAATTAACAGTGACATAGCCTAAAATAATAAGTAGATATCCTTTGTACGATTTTGCAAGTTAAGTGGGGAGTCGCCAAGTGGTAAGGCACCGGATTCTGATTCCGGCATTCGTAGGTTCGATCCCTACCTCCCCTGCCAGTTATCATCCAAACCGGTAGGGACGGCGCATACGCTGTCCTACGTTTGTTTTTAAGGGCGCGTCATGGCATACGGCAGCATGATGGTTTTCACCGGCAACGCAAATCCCCGGCTTGCCGGGGAGGTGGTGAAACATCTCAATCTTCGCCTTGGGCGAGCGACGGTCGGTCGTTTCAGCGACGGCGAGGTAATGATCGAGATCCTCGAAAACGTGCGCGGCAAGGATGTATTCGTGTTGCAGTCGACCTGTACCCCGACCAACGATAACCTGATGGAAGTCCTGGTGATGGTGGACGCGCTCAAGCGCTCCTCAGCCGGACGTATCACCGCCGCCATCCCCTACCTGGGCTATGCGCGCCAGGATCGCAGGCCGCGCTCGGCGCGCGTCGCGATCACCGCCAAGGTGGTGGCGAACATGCTCGTCACCGCCGGAATTGACCGTCTGCTGACCATGGATCTGCATGCCGACCAGATCCAGGGCTTTTTCGATATCCCGGTGGACAATGTCTACGCCGCGCCGATTCTGCTCGGCGATGTGTGGAAGCAGCATTACGAGAACCTGATCGTGGTGTCGCCGGACGTTGGCGGCGTGGTACGTGCCCGCGCACTGGCCAAACGCCTTGAAGTGGACTTGGCGATTATCGACAAACGCCGTCCCAAGCCCAACGTCGCCAAAGTGATGCATATCATCGGCGATGTCCAGGGTCGCACCTGCGTGCTGATGGACGATCTGGTCGATACTGCCAACACTCTGTGCGAGGCCGCTTCGGCCTTGAAAGAGCATGGCGCGGAAAAAGTGGTGGCGTACTGTACCCATCCGGTGCTGTCCGGCCCGGCGGTGGATCGCATCATGGGTTCGCATCTGGATGAGCTGGTGGTGACTGACACCATCCCCTTGCGCGAGGAAGCTAAAAATTGCAGCCGCATCCGCCAGCTTTCCGTGGCGGAACTGATGGCCGAGACGATGCGCCGGATCAGCAACGAGGATTCGGTGAGCTCGCTGTTCGTGGAATAAAATTCAGCTTTCAGCAATCAGCTATCAGCAATCAGTCCCAGAGCCATGAATATTCATTGGGCGATGGCTGAAAGCTGACTACTGAAAGCTGATGGCTTTAACCTGATGCTGCCTGGTCGCGGACGGCATTTTAACTTTAGGAGCTTCAACATGAAAATCGAAATCAACGCAACCCAGCGCACGCTTCAAGGAACGGGTGCGAGCCGCCGCCTGCGTCGCACGGGTCGCATCCCGGCAGTAATTTATGGCGGCGGCAAGGATGCTGCAGCTATCGAACTGGACCACAAAGAAGTGTTTTACAAACTGAAGAACGAGTCCTTTCACGCCACTATCCTGACGATGAACCTCGACGGCAAGAGTGAGCAGGTGCTGCTGCGTGACTACCAGATGCACCCGTTCCGCCCAGTGGTGATGCACGCGGATTTCCAGCGCGTCAACCCGAAAGAGAGAATCCACATGAAGGTGCCGCTGCATTTCTTCAATGCCGAAATCTCTCCTGGCGTGAAGACCTCTGCCGGTGTCGTCAGCCACATCATTACCGAGGTGGACGTGGCCTGCCTGCCGAAACATCTGCCTGAGTTCATCGAAGTGGATCTGTCTGACTTGGCTGCCGGTCACTCGATCCACCTGTCCGAGCTGAAACTGGCCGAAGGCATCGAACTGATCTCGCTGACCAAAGGCGGAGATCGGGCGGTGGTGACGATCACCATTCCGCGCGGCGCTGTGGAAGCGGCAGCAGAAGCGGAAGCGACGGCAGCAGCAGCCGTGCCTGAGGCCAAGGCCGAGGCCAAGCCCAAGGCATAGCTTTTATCGCTGCTTGGCTGCTTGTAAGGAGCCCGTCGAGCATACGACCTTTATGGGGTGTGCTCGGCGGGTTTTTTCATTGCGGAACGGAAAATGATGACAGGAATCCGCCTGATTGTGGGCTTGGGAAATCCGGGACGGGAGTACGAAACCACCCGGCACAATGCCGGCTTCTGGTGGGTGGATGCCGTGGCAGCGGGGAAATCCGTCAGCTTCAAGCCGGAAAAAAAGTTTCATGGCTTGGCCTCCCGGATCATGGTCAACAACCGCGAGGTCTGGCTGCTGAAGCCGGAAACCTTCATGAATCTCAGCGGTCGAGCCGTCAGCGCACTGGCCGGTTTTTACAAGATCGCGCCGGACGAAATATTGGTGGTGCATGACGAGCTCGATTTGCCACCCGGCACGGTGCGGCTGAAAAAAGGCGGCGGTCATGGCGGTCATAACGGCCTGAAGGACATCATTGCCCAACTCGGCACGCCGGATTTCTGGCGCCTGCGCTTAGGGATAGGCCATCCCGGCGACCGCAACGCAGTGGTTAATTTCGTTCTCAATGCGCCGCAGCGCGCAGAGCAGGAACTAATCGACACCGCCGTCGATGCCAGCTTCGCCGGATTGCCGCAGATTCTGTCGGGGGATTTCCCCGCCGCGATGATCAAGCTACACACCAAACCCAAGCCGGAAAGTGCTTGAGGGCGTCTTGAGTAAGCTGACCTTGGACCTGATCCTCAAATCGCAGGGCTTCGGCACCCGCAAGTGGTGTCGTCAACTGGTCAGCGAGGGTGAGGTATCCATCTCCGGCGAAACGGTTACCGACCCCCGCGCCGCTTTCGAAACGACCGGCCTTGCGTTCACGCTTTTCGACGAGGAGTGGGTTTACCGCGAGCATGTCTATATCGCGCTGAACAAGCCCGCCAATTTTGAATGTTCCAGGAAACCCAGCCACCACCCCGGCGTGCTGACCCTGTTGCCGGAACAATTTACCTGGCGCGATGTGCAACCGGTGGGCCGTCTCGACCACGATACGACCGGGATGCTGCTGATGTCGGATGACGGCGCCTTTATTCACGCCCAGTCATCCCCCAAGCGGCACATTCCCAAGATTTATGCGGCCACCACGCTCGATACGGTGACGCCTGAGTTGATCGAGCTGTTGTTGGCCGGCGTGAAACTGCACGATGAGCCCGCACCGCTGGCGGCAGTGACCTGCCGCATGCTTGCCGAGCACCAACTGGAGATCGTGCTGGAGCAGGGCAAGTACCATCAGGTCAAGCGCATGCTGGCTGCTGCCGGCAACCATTGCACGGCGTTGTGCCGCTCGGCGATCGGCAATTTAACGCTGGATGGGCTGGGGCTGAAAGAGGGCGAATGGTGTTACCTGGACAAGACGCAGCGGGCTTTGTTGGGGCTTGGCGTGTGAGGGCTATGCGCTTGTTTGTCGTGCCGGTGTTTGCTATTAATTTTGAAAAATCTGTCGCATTGCAAAAATCCGGTTTGAATCAGCACATGCTGACGGCTTACAACCAGCGTGCCCACAAACGCGCCGCGCTTTCCTTGATACGGGTGCCGATCGAACGGTTTCTCCATGCTTCGAGCGTAACGAGTCTGGATGATTCCATATCTTTTTCGAACAGGGCCTGCATTTTTGGGATTATCGAAACAGGGGGTCACAAAATGCTGAAAAAAATTCGCCACGTTTTCATTGTGCTGGGGATGCTGTTGTCCTCAATAGCTTCCGCTGATGTTCAGCTGAGTATCGGTATCGGGCTTCCAAACGCAAGCATCGGCATCAACCTGCCGGCATACCCGCAACTTGTCCGCGTGCCAGGATACCCGGTCTACTATGCGCCACGACTGGATGCAAACTTCTTCTTTTACGACAGTATGTACTGGGTTTACCAGGACGATAACTGGTACGCGAGTTCCTGGTACAACGGGCCCTGGGGGCTTGTGGGTCCAGAGGCTGTGCCGGTGTACGTCTTGCGTATCCCTGTGCGCTACTACCGCCAGCCTCCTGCTTACTTCCGTGGCTGGCGGTCGGATGCGCCGCCACGTTGGGGTGATCACTGGGGCCGTGATTGGGAACAGCGTAGAAGCGGTTGGGACAGATGGAATCGTCGCGCTGCCCCGGCACCCGCCCCGCTGCCTGTCTACCAGCGACAGTATTCAGGGGATCGCTATCCCCGGCAAGTGGAGCGGCAGCAGGAACTTCAACAGCAGCGTTACCGTTACCAGCCGCGTGACCCTGTAGTGCGGCAACACTATCAGGAGCGGACAGAGCAACGAGCGCCTGAAGAGAGAGGTTCCAGGCAGCAGGATATCCAGCGTTCTATGCCACGCCAGCAGGATCGCCCAAGCGCCCCACGTTCGCAGCCCGCGCTAGACCAGCGTGATCAGCAGATGCCAAGATCGCAGGGCCAGGAGGAAAGGCAGCAAGGCAAGGACACCGCGCGCGAGTCGAAACGGCGAGGACAAGGGCAAGATCATGAGCGCGGGCGGGATCGCAATGAGTAAGACAAGCTGAGCCGATCTACGGGAATTTGCATAACATAGTAACGAAAGTCATCGGCTCATGTCTTCGTGCGTTAATCAAGAACCGCCAACAACAGGAGATTCAATTAGGCTCTTTTCGCAAATCATGTTGTTAAGCCGCCCCGCCAAGCGCCATAGCGAGCCACTGAACGGGACTC
>PFJY01000146.1 GCA_002784065.1 Hydrogenophilales bacterium CG_4_10_14_3_um_filter_58_23
CGCCCACACTTATCGGCTGTATATTTTTAAAGAACAGGGCTTCAATTTACTGAAGCGGCGCTTCGTACCGCCGAAGCGAGGTGCGCATTCTACAGAGTTATTCGAAACTTGCAACAACTCTTTTGCTTCACCTTCTCGTTCTCGCTACCGCGTTGCTTTGCGCTATCGAGAGCGGCGCATTCTACAGGGTTTTAAAATTTCGTCAAACCCTTCTCTAGCGCCTTTCCCGCCACTGCGCTTGTTCTGCGCTGCATAAGGAAGGTGCGCATTATATAGACCCGGACACGCTGGTCAAGGGCTTTTGACAGATTTATTACAAGAAAATTACAACCCATTGAAAAGCATAGGGCTGTAAATTCCCATCAAGCCACCGTGATGCGCGCAAACTTGCGTTTCCCCACCTGTGCCACAATAATTTCACCGGTTTTTAGCTTGAGCGCCTTGTCGCTCAGCTTCGCGCCATCGAGCTTTACCCCGCCCTGATCGATCATGCGCAACGCGTCCGAGGTGCTGGCAGCGAGCCCCGCCTGCTTAAGGGCTTGACTGATTGGCAACCCTTCCGCCCCACCGGTGAGCGTGACCTCCGGCATTACAGAAGGCATCGCGCCTTGCCTGAAACGCGCCTCAAAATCGGCCAAAGCCGCTTCCGCTGCTGCTCTGCTGTGGAATCGGGTAACGATCTCCTGGGCGAACATCACCTTGATATCGCGTGGGTTGCGCCCTTCCTCCGTCTCCATTTTCCATTTGGCTACCTGAGCCAGTGGCTGAAATGAAAGCAATTCTATATAGCGCCACATCAAATCATCCGACACGGACAGCAGCTTGCCGAACATTTCGTTTGGCGGTTCATGTATGCCTATATAGTTGCCCAACGACTTGGACATCTTTTGCACGCCGTCCAGTCCCTCTAGGATCGGCATGGTTAAAACAACCTGGGGGGGTTGCCCGTAATGCTTCTGCAGCTCGCGCCCAACCAGCAGATTGAATTTCTGGTCAGTCCCGCCCAGCTCGACATCCGCCTTCATCGCAACCGAATCGTATCCCTGGATCAGCGGGTAAAGAAACTCATGTATAGAGATGGATTGGCCGGAGCTGTAGCGCTTATGAAAATCATCGCGCTCCAGCATACGCGCCACGGTGTGCTTCGCTGCCAGGCCGATCAGATCGGTAGCGGTCATTTCGGCCATCCAGCTCGAGTTGAACATCACCAAGGTCTTTTCCGGATCAAGTATCTTGAATATCTGCTGCTCGTAACTTCGTGCGTTCTCGATCACGTCGTCGCGGGTCAACGGCTTGCGAGTCGCGTTCTTGCCGGTGGGATCACCGATCATGCCCGTAAAATCACCGATCAGGAACATGGCCTCGTGCCCCAGCTCCTGAAACTGGCGCAGCTTGTTAAGAAGAACGGTGTGCCCGAGATGCAAATCCGGCGCGGTAGGGTCGAACCCCGCCTTGACGCGCAACGACTTACCCGTAGCCAGCCTTTCAACAAGCTCCTGTTCCACCAGCAATTCGTCACACCCTCTTTTTATAACCTGCAATGCTTCATTGACCTGGGTCATCTATACCGCCCGTTTTAACAAAATGTAATCGATTCGACCTTCACTGGCCACCCATCTTCTGGTAAGCTTCCACCTACATCAAACGCTCAGGGAAGTCATGCGAAACAACGAGATTGGTATTTTAGCGCAAAAGCCGTTTCTGCAAGAACGAAAATTAAGCCTGCACTGGCTGGTGGCTATCTCCAGTCTGCCATTATTCGGCATAGTTGCCGCCTTCGGTATTGCCCCGGAAACACAGACGAGCCAGATACCTGTCCACACCGTCATCGAAAACCTGCAACTTCCCAGCGCCGCCACACCTTCCAACATTGCCGGCAACTTCTGGCACGAGGAAAGAATTCAGCGTGGCGACACGATGTCAGCCCTGCTGGATCGCCTCGACGTCAATGATGGGGACATCGCCGGCTTTCTGCAGAGCGCAAAAGGTTCAAAATCCCTGCGTCAACTAATCCCCGGTCGGATCGTCCACGCCCAAACCGACTCGGAAGGGAATCTCCTCGCCCTGCAGTACATCAGCAGCAGCGAATCCATGCTGAAGGTAGAGAAACAAGCCGACGGGTTCAAGGCCAGCGATGAGGCGGTGCCGCTCGAAACGCGCCTGATGATGAAATCCGCGGGAATCAAAAGCTCATTGTTCGGCGCAACCGATGCCGCCAATATTCCAGACAATATCGCCACACAAATCGCCGATATTTTTTCGTCGGACATCGACTTCCATCGCGGCCTGCAAAAAGGCGACAAATTCACCATCGTCTACGAATCCTTCTACAACAAGGGCGAGCTAGTCAAGACGGGTCGCGTGCTGGCGGCGGAATTCACCAACAACGGCAAGAACTATCGCGCGGTTTATTTCCAGGATCGCGAAGGCCGTGGCGGCTATTACACGCCAGAGGGTAAAAACCTGCGCAAGGCATTCCTGCGCTCCCCCTTGGAGTTTTCCCGAATTACCTCAGGATTCACCAACGCCCGCTTCCACCCGGTACTTAAAAAATGGCGCGCCCATAAAGGCGTCGACTACGGCGCGCCGACCGGCACTCGCGTGAAAGCGGTTGCGGACGGCGCCATCGCCTTCGTCGGTAAGCAAGGCGGGTACGGCAACCTGCTCATACTGCAACATCAAGGCCAATACAGCTCGGCTTATGGCCATCTTTCCGCCTTTGCGAGAGGTTTGCACAAAGGCAGCAAGGTAAACCAGGGAGATATTATTGCCTATGTGGGCATGACCGGCCTTGCGACTGGCCCTCATCTCCACTACGAATTCCGCGTCGCAGGTGTACAGCGCAACCCGTCGAGCATCGCCATGCCGACCGCCTTCCCCATCGCCGCTCAGTACAAGGCTGATTTCAACAAGATGGCCGAAAATCTGGCAATGCGCCTGAATCTGCTGAAAAATACCAATCTGGCATCGCTTGATTAACCTTGGGTCATCCGGAATACTATGCCGGGCTAATGTCCGGCACCAGTCTCGACGGTATTGATGCAGTTCTGGCTGCTTTCGAAAACAATACCTGCAAACTGCTGCACAGCCAGTTCATCCCTTTTGACGAAGCACTGCGTGTCGAACTGCTCGCGCTAAACAGCGCTGGAGCAAACGAACTCGAGCGTGCGGCTCTGGCGGCAAACGAACTGTCACGCCTCTATGCAGCGGCAATTCAGGCATTGCTGGGGAAAGCGGAAATCCGTGCCGCGCAGGTAAAGGCCATCGGCTGCCACGGACAAACCGTACGCCACCGCCCCGATCTCGGATTTACCATTCAGCTCGCAAATCCGGCGTTGCTGGCCGAACTGACCGGACTCATTGTGGTCGCCGATTTCAGGAGTCGCGATATTGCTGCCGGCGGGCAGGGTGCCCCGCTAGTACCCGCTTTTCATGCTGCGTTGTTCCGCCATCCGGAACGCCACCGCGTCATCGTCAACATTGGCGGCATCAGTAACCTGACCAGCCTGCCACCCCACGGCGGGGTACTCGGCTTCGACTGTGGGCCCGGTAATCTCTTGCTGGACGCCTGGACCACCCAGCACCTGGGTCAGCCCTATGACAAAGATGGCGCATGGGCGGCAAGCGGCCGCCCTATCCCGGAATTGCTGCGGCAACTCCTCACCGAACCGTTCTTTGCCACGCCCCCACCCAAAAGCACCGGTCGCGATATGTTCAACCTGCTGTGGCTGAGGCATTTCCTGTCACCCGATTTTGCCCCGGCCGATGTTCAGGCCACGCTGCTTGAGCTGACCGTGGAAGGAATTGCCACTGCCATCCTGGATCATTGCAGTACAGCCAGCGAGGTCTACCTGTGCGGCGGCGGCGCCCATAACAGGACACTGGTGCGCAGGCTGAACCTATCCCTGCCCAATAGAAGCATCGCACCTACCGATGACTTAGGCGTGAAAGCAGACTGGGTGGAGGCATTTGCCTTTGCCTGGCTAGCCAAGCAGGCACTTGATGGAAATCCCGGCAACCTGCCGGAGGTAACGGGGGCAAGAGGCGCGCGCATCCTAGGTGCGATCTACCTGGCCTGATAAAGACAAAAAGGGGCGTAAGCCCCTTTTGTGTCTTGCCCTTCTCCTCAATCCTCCCGCAAGAGGGAGAGGAGGCAAAGAGCCCATCCCTATCCTAACCTTCCCCTTGAAGGGGAAGGGACGAACGTGAAGGGCACTTGTTTTGATTGGCGCTTGTTTTGATCGAACGGTTTACGCTGAAAAAGACGAGCCGCAACCGCAGGTGGTGGTGGCGTTCGGGTTCTTGATCACGAACTGCGAACCCTGCAACCCTTCCTGGTAATCGATTTCAGAGCCCACCAGATACTGGAAGCTCATCGGGTCGATAAGGAGAAAAACGCCGTTCTTCTCCACCGTAGTGTCATCCTCGTTGGTTGTCTCGTCGAAGGTAAAGCCATACTGGAAGCCGGAGCAACCTCCGCCGCTGACGAACACGCGCAGCTTCAGACCCGGAATACCTTCCTCTTCGATCAACTGCTTTACCTTGGCTGCCGCGTTGTCGGTAAAATTCAGCGGGCTGGGCATTTCAGTCACTGCATTCATTCTGTATCTCCTTAAAAAACTGCTGTAGTTGAT
>PFJY01000190.1 GCA_002784065.1 Hydrogenophilales bacterium CG_4_10_14_3_um_filter_58_23
CAGCAATGGCCGCCCTTCTCTACCTCTTTTTGCACCCAATTCTGCGGTTAATTCAGTTCAGGTGGGGAGTTTTGCAAGAACCTCCATAGTTTGATGGGCCGAAAAGACCCGCCTCAGCATATGCCGAAAAAAAGACTGCAAAAAAGGCCATCAGGCATGGGCGCATTCTGCGCATGTCTTTAACAAGCATAATTTTGTCCTCTCAACCGATGGCCTCAGCACCACATTATAGATAGCCGACTAGCTAAATGGCCTCAGCATTAACCATATAGCAAGACTTGGGGGCGGCTCTACCCTTTTTCACACCGCCATATCAATTTATAGCACATGAGAATCGAAGCACCGGGGTCAGTTCTAACATTCCAACATTAGCCCAACCCTACTTGCCGTTATGTGGCACACGCTGAAACGCCAGAGTTTTATGACAACTGAGCCACTATAGGGATTTGTTCCGGTTGTCACAAGCGGTGATGGGTTTTGTTGCGCTCCGCGCAGATGCTTAGATGCCGGGGGCTGCCCGGCAGCAGGTTACTTTATTTTGCTTGTCCAAAATATAAGTAACCAAACAAAAAGACACCCTACCGCGCCGGCCCTTCGGGCTTCCCTCGATTTTCCGGGCGAAGCGGGCGGCCGCGCTAAACTCGGCCTTTGGCCTCAGACAAACGCGGCCGACGGCCCCCGCTTCACCCGGAAAACCGAGGCGGTGCAGAAGGGGGATTTGGGTTTTGTGGGCGATTCTCGCCGTTACTCCCCCTCTCCCCAGCCCTCTCCCCGCTGGGGAGAGGGGGTTATAGTCCCTTCCCTTTCAAGGGGAAGGTCAGGATGGGGATGGGGTGGTTTTTCGGTCCCCTTGGTCCGCCGCCGAGTAGCGCAGCCAAGCCGGGGGATTTCTGCGAGGACTGTTTGAGCGCACAGCGCGAGTTCCGCAGCAGCCCGGCTTGGCGAGCAACGCAGGAAACCCGCAGCGTAGCGGAGGGCGGTGGGCAGGGGCGGCTTTCTTTGGTTCCTTTCTTTGGCCGTTCAAAGAAAGGAACCATCTGCCGGCTGCCCCGGCCCTAAATATCCGCGCGAAGCGCACAATCGCATGTCTTCGCGTTTGCCTATGGCTAACACCAACACAACCAGCACATGGTCGCTTTGGATATGCTGCAACGTATGGTTAGAGCGATGTTACCTATGGACCTTATTGCGCTTTAAGAATAGACGCGCACTAAGTTCAGTGTTGCCATTACAGAACCCCCGCCCCAACGTCATGTAATTTGCCTCAAATCTCGCTGGCAGGCTACCGAACTTATGTTGGTAGTAGGACACAATGAGTTGACGTCGATGGCGCCAGAAGTACTTACCTTTACCTTGCCGAAGTAGATAAAACAGTTCAGCGTTAGCGGCTTCAAGCAAGAGACTCATACACGGCTTGGTTGACAGGGAAGTCTTTATAGGCGGGTTAGCCATTAAGCATGAGCCAAGCTATGAATGGAAAAGAGACGATTGGCGATGCTTTTCTCAGCAGCTTTTAGATCATAGCTGGCTTGTAAATTGAGCCAATACTGTGGGGTTTGCTCAAAAAGCTTTTGCAAACAGCAGTGCCAGCTCAGCCGTAACAGGGCGCTTGCCTTTAACGACATGGGAAATGCGCATGGGCGACACCCCAATAGTACGAGCGAACGACGCTTGAGAAATATGAAGCTCTTCAAGAAGTTCGGCGAGGTACTCGCCGGGATGGACAGATGTTAAGCCGTTATAGATCATGTCGTTACTCCTAGTGGTAATCCACTATTTCCACATTAAATGCGTCACCATTTTCAAACTTGAAGCAGACACGCCATTTTTCATAAAACCGTGGACGAATTTATTTATGCCAAATGAGACATTCCGCTCTTTGCAATCCAGTTAACTTTTGTCAGAGAGCAGGCGTTCGACTGCCGAGCGGTAGGCGGCCATGCCTTCGCGTTTGCCTATGGCTAACACCAACACAACCACCGCATCGTCCTCGACACTATAGACCAAACGGCATCCCTGCTTGCGTAGTTTGATTTTGTAGCAATCGCGTAGTTCGGCGTGCAGTTGAGCGCCGGGTGTGCGAGGCTGGTCGAGGCGCTTTTTGAGCGCCTTGCGCAGCACCTCTTTGACGCTGCCATCGAGGGAATTCCATTCCTCCAGTGCTTCCGGCAGGAATTTGAGCCGGTAGTTCGGCGTGCCGTGAGAGCCTTCAGATTTGGTCAACGTCCACCTCGATGGCCGTATCCTTGCTTGCCAAGCGCTTGCGCACCAGTTCCACCAGATCCCGGTCGGCCAATTCCTCGATCAGGGCTTCGAAGAGTTTCGGGGTGACCATGTAGAAAGCGGGGCGGTTATGGTTGAGTACGGCAACCGGCTTCTCGCCAGCCGTGCGCAACACCTGCGCCGGATTTTTCTTGAACTCGGACATGCTGATCGAGTAGTCGGCGAAGATCGTGTCCATCGTTTTCATCCTTGAATTATTAGCTACAAATATAGAGCCAATTACGACTCTTTTCAACAACTTTGTGCTATTGAATAACAAGGAGGAAGAGGAGCAACAGGGAGCCGCAATTTTTTGGCAAGCGCACCCTATTTTTTCAGCATCGCCTTCATCGCCGCCATCGCCGCTGCGCCTTCCGCTTTCCGCACTTCCGGGGCGCTTTCCCGCCCGCTGATGCGCAGGTCGTCCTGCGCCAGTTCGGCGATGAAGCGGCTCGGCTCGCAGGCCTGCCATTCGCGGCCGCGCTTGCGTTTCGAGCAGTAGCTCAGGGTCAGGCCGCGCTGGGCGCGGGTGATGCCGACGTACATCAGGCGGCGTTCTTCCTCCACCAGCCCGTTGTCGATACATTCGCGGTGCGGCAGGATGCCGTCCTCGACGCCGACCAGGAACACGTGGGGATATTCCAGCCCCTTCGCCGCATGCAAGGTGGACAAGCGCACCGCATCCAGATCCTCGCTGTCGCGGTTATCCAGGATGTTGATCAGGGCGATGGTCTGGGTCAGTTCGATGATGTTCTTGCCGTCCGCCTCGCCCTTCTTGGAGAGCCAGGCGGCGAATTCGCGCACGTTATTCCACTTGCTTTCCGCCGCGCGCGGCTCTTCGCTGTCGAACAAATGCGTCTCGTAGCCGATCGCCTTGAGCAGGTCCTCGATGATGACCCCCGCGGATTCCCTTTCGGCGCGAAATTGCAGGGTGTTGATGAACCGGCAGAACTCCATCAGCGCATGGTACTGCTTGGTGCCGAGCTGGGTTTCCGCGCCGGCCTCGAAGGCGGCGGCGAACAGGCTCTGGTTGCGTTGCGCGGAATAGTTGCCGAGCTTTTCCAGGGTTTGCGTGCCGATGCCTTTTTTCGGCGAAGTGACGGCGCGGATGAAGGCGGGGTCGTCGTCGCTGTTGGCCAGCAGGCGCAAGTAGGCGATCACATCCTTGATTTCGGGCTTGTCGAAAAACGAGCTGCCGCCGCTCAACTGGTAGGGGATGCGCTCGTTGCGCAACTGCTGCTCGAACACCCGCGCCTGATGGTTGCCGCGATACAGGATGGCGTAATCGGCGAAGCGGGTGCGATGCTCGAACTTGTGCGCCAGCAGCCGCATCACCACGCTTTCCGCCTCGTGCTCCTCGTCCTTGGCGGCCAGCACGTTGATCGGGTCGCCCAGGCCGAGATCGCTCCACAGCTTTTTCTCGAACAGCTTGGTGTTGTGGGCGATCAGGCTGTTGGCCACGCGCAGGATGCGGATGGTGGAGCGGTAGTTCTGCTCCAGCTTGACCACGTGCAGGCGCTCGTAGTCCTCGCGCAGGGTGTGCAGGTTCTTGATGTCCGCGCCGCGCCAGCCGTAGATCGCCTGATCGTCGTCGCCGACTGCGGTGAAAGCGCCTTTCGCGCCGGTCAGCTGGCGCAGCAGCTGGTACTGGCAGCCGTTGGTGTCCTGGTACTCGTCGATCAGCAGGTAGCGCAGCTTGCTGCGCCATTTTTCGAGGACTTCGGGAACCGTGCCGAACAGCTCCACCGGCAGGCGGATGAGGTCGTCGAAATCCACCGCCTGATAGGCGCGCAAGGTGTCCTGGTAGGCCAGATAGGTTTTTGCGGCATGGTGTTCGAGGTCGTTCTCGGATTGATTCAGCGCCAGGTCGGGCGAGATCAGCGAGTTTTTCCACAGCGAGATGCGCTGCTGCGCCCCCCGGATCTCGCCCTTGTCGGTGGTCTTGATGATGTCGCTGATGATCTGGGCGGCGTCGGTGGCGTCGAATATCGAGAAGCGCGGCTTGTAGCCAAGGTGCGCGGCATCCTTGCGCAATATCTGCATCCCCAGCGAATGGAAGGTGGTGACGGTCAGTCCCCGGCTGGGCTTGCCCTGCAACAGCTTGGCGGCACGCTCGGACATCTCTCGCGCCGCCTTGTTGGTGAAGGTGATCGCCGCGATGTGGGCGGGCGAATAGCCGCATTCCTCGATCAGGTAGGCGATCTTGTGGGTAATCACGCGGGTCTTGCCGCTGCCTGCGCCGGCCAGCACCAGCAAGGGGCCGTCGAGGTATTTCACCGCTTCGCGCTGCGGGGCATTGAGTTGGGACAACATTAAGTGCTGAGTCCTGAGTGCGTAGATACTGTTATCCCAGTCAACACCCATGCAACGCCGGATCAAACATTTTTCCTGACTTAAGGACCCCGAACGCAACATGAATG
>PFJY01000232.1 GCA_002784065.1 Hydrogenophilales bacterium CG_4_10_14_3_um_filter_58_23
CTTTTTTTAACCCGGTCAATCTGAACAATTGAATCACCCGGATCGACACCGCTTCAGGCTCATACCTGAATTGGAAAATACTCCGCTAAATCACTTAAACTGGCTATGCAAGCGCCTTCTGGATACGCTCCAGGGCCATCTCCAAGTTTTTCATCGAAGTGGCGAAGGAGATGCGGAAATAGCCTTCCGCGCCGAAGGCCGAGCCCGGCACGACGGCTACTCCCGCCTTTTCCAGCAGATATTCCGAAAGGGCCATGTCGGTCGCTTCCGCAAGGGTGCCTCGGCGATGCAAATCGGCAATGGCTTCGCGTGCGTCGGGGAAGGCATAAAAAGCGCCGTCGGCCCGGAGACACTTCAGCCCCGTCATTTCGTTGAAGCGGCGCACCACGAACTCATGGCGCTCGCGGAACGCTTTTACCATCGGGGTGATACACCCTTGATCGCCATCCAGAGCGGCCTGCGCGGCCACCTGCGAGATCGAGGTGGGGTTGGAGGTGGACTGAGACTGGAGAATTTCCATCGCCTTGATGATTTTTTCCGGGCCGGCCGCGTAGCCGATGCGCCAGCCGGTCATGGCATAGGCCTTCGATACGCCGTTCAGCACGACGCAGCGGCCTTTCAGCTCGGGGGTGGCGTTGAGAATGTTGACGAATTTCACGCCGGACAGATTGACGTGCTCGTACATGTCGTCGGTGGCCACCAGCACATGGGGGTGGCGCTTCAGCACGTCGCCCAGGGCCTTCAGTTCGTCCAGCGTGTAGACCGCCCCGGTCGGGTTGGACGGGCTGTTGACCATGAATATTTTGGTCTTGGGCGTGATGGCCGCATCCAGTTGCGCTGGGGTGATCTTGAAGCCCTGCTCGATGCCGCATTCGACGATGACCGGCTTGGCTTCTGCCACCAGGGCGATGTCTGCATAGGAAACCCAGTAGGGGGCCGGGATGACCACCTCGTCGCCCGGATTCAGGACGGCCAGTGCCAGGTTGAAGATGCACTGTTTGCCGCCGACGCCGACGATGACTTCCCTGGCGGTGTAGTCGAGGCCATTGTCGCGCTTGAGTTTGGCGACGATGGCGTTTTTCAGGCCGGGTATGCCGCCGACCGGGGTGTATTTGGTGAATCCGTCGTCAATGGCCTTCTTGGCGGCATCCTTGATGTGTTGCGGGGTGTCGAAATCCGGTTCGCCTGCGCCGAGGCCGATGATGTCCTTGCCCTCGGCCTTGAGCCGGGCGGCACGGGCGGTGACGGCGAGGGTGGGGGATTCCTTGATGGCCTGAACGCGCTGAGACAGTTCCAAGATTCACTCCTTAAGTGAGGGCAATGCGGGCTAGTGGTATGAGTGATGTAGGAGCGACCTCCTGGTCGCGAACCACCGGATTCGCGACCAGGAGGTCGCTCCCACTCACCTCTGTTTCATGGGGACAAGCTCCTAGTACCCGCATGATATAATTCAAAGTTGCAAAAACCGCGTAATTTTACCCGTGATTGTCACATTTCCCAATAGTCCCTACAAACTTCACCAGCCGTTCGAGCCCGCCGGGGATCAGCCCGAGGCGATCGAAAAATTGGTCGAAGGTTTGAATGACGGGCTGGCGTTTCAGACTCTGCTCGGTGTGACCGGCTCCGGCAAGACCTTCACCATGGCCAATGTTATTGCCCGTCTCGGGCGACCGGCCATCATCATGGCGCACAACAAGACCCTGGCGGCGCAACTCTATTCCGAGATGCGCGAGTTCTTTCCGGAAAACGCGGTGGAGTATTTCGTTTCCTATTACGATTATTACCAGCCGGAGGCCTATGTGCCGTCGCGCGACTTGTTCATCGAAAAAGATTCCAGCATCAACGAGCACATCGAACAGATGCGGCTATCCGCCACCAAATCGTTGCTGGAGCGCGAGGACTGCGTGATCGTCGCCTCGGTTTCCTGCATTTACGGGATCGGCGACCCGGTGGACTACCACGGTATGATCCTGCATCTGCGCCAAGGCGAGACGATGCCCCAGCGCGATGCCATCAAGCGCCTCACCGAGATGCAGTATGACCGAAACGAAATTGATTTCCGCCGTGGCACTTTTCGTGTTCATGGTGATGTGCTCGACATCTATCCGGCGGAAAGCGCGGAAACGGCCGTGCGGATCAGCCTGTTCGATGACGAAGTCGAGAGCATTTCCCTGTTCGACCCGCTGACCGGTCATATCCAGCGCAAGGTTCCGCGCTATACGGTTTATCCGTCGAGCCATTACGTCACGCCGCGCAGCACCACCCTGCGGGCGATTGAGGCGATCAAGCTGGAATTGCGCGAGCGTATCGAATTTTTTCAGAAAGAACATAAATTAGTGGAAGCGCAGCGGATCGAACAGCGCACCCGCTTTGACCTGGAGATGCTCAACGAGCTGGGATTCTGCAAGGGCATCGAAAACTACTCGCGCCATCTATCCGGCAGGAATCCGGGTGATCCGCCGCCCACGCTGATCGACTACCTGCCCCCTAACGCCCTGATGTTCCTCGACGAAAGCCACGTCACCATCCCGCAGATCGGCGGCATGTACAAAGGGGATCGGGCGCGCAAGGAAAATCTGGTGGGATATGGTTTCCGTCTGCCTTCCGCGCTCGATAACCGGCCCTTGCGCTTCGACGAGTTCGAAAGGGTGATGCGGCAGGCCATTTTCGTCTCTGCCACGCCCTCCGATTACGAGGCGCAACATGCCGGCCAAGTGGTGGAGCAGGTGGTGAGGCCAACCGGGTTGGTTGATCCGAAGATCGAAGTCCGCCCGGCAATCAACCAGGTGGACGATCTGCTTTCCGAGCTCAATGCCCGGATCGCGCTCGGCGAGCGCGTGCTGGTCACCACATTGACCAAGCGCATGGCCGAGGATTTGACCGATTATTTGTCCGACCATGGCATCAAGGTGCGCTATGTGCACTCGGATATCGACACGGTGGAACGGGTAGAGATTATCCGCGACTTGCGGCTGGGCGTGTTTGATGTGCTCATCGGCATCAACTTGTTGCGGGAAGGACTCGATATTCCAGAAGTGTCATTGGTCGCCATTCTGGACGCCGACAAGGAAGGTTTTTTGCGTTCCGAACGCGCGCTGATCCAGACCATCGGCAGGGCGGCACGCCACATCAATGGCACCGCGATTCTCTATGGCGACAAAATCACCCATTCCATGCGCCGTGCAATCGATGAAACAGAGCGCCGCCGGGTAAAGCAGGTTGCCTTCAACATCGCTCACGGCATCACGCCGAAAGGGGTCACCAAGCGTATCAAGGACATTATTGATGGCGTGTTCGATATCGACACCGCCCAGAAGGAGCTGAAAATCGCCCAGGAGCTTGCCGCCTACAAACACCTGGACGAGAAGACGTTGACCAGGGAAATCAAGCAGCTGGAAAAAGAAATGCTGGTCTGCGCCAGGAATCTTGAGTTCGAACGCGCCACGCAGCTACGCGACAAATTGAATCAGATCAAGGCGCTGATGTTTAAAACGTAACTGTTGCCACGGTTTTTTGCCGTGACAGGGAGTTCAATGATCCGGGTTTTTCATGAAGGTGACCACGTTGACGCCAGGCGGCGTGCGTGAACCGCAGGCCAGATCATCGTCGAGTTCCAGTTCGGCTTCGTGCAACTGGTTGATGACTTCGACGTAGTCCTTGTCCTTCGCCATCATCAGCGCCGTGCGGCCACCCTCGTTCTTGGCGCGGACATCCGCACCCGCCTTCAACAGGACGTCAACGACGCCCGCTTCGCCATAGCCGGAAGCCAGCATCAGCGGACGAGTGCCGTAGCCAATACGGGTTTCGAAGCCGGCTCCGGCATCGATCAATGCGCTAACGATTTCGGGAAAGCCACGATTAAGCTCGTGGTTGTACAGCGCCTTCATCAGCGCGGTCCAGCCTTGCGGGTCGGTCGCGTTGACGTCCGCGCCCAGTTCGATCAGGGCTTTCACCGCTTCGAGGTGGTCTGCTCCGGCAGCCAGCATCAACAACGTGGCGCCGTCGGCGTTGCGGCTATTGCAGTCTGCGCCACCTTGCAGCAGCGCACGGATTTGAAGAGTGTCGCCAGTAGCGGCGGCATTGAACAGGTTGGCGGACATCATATTCTCCATGGCGGTTTCAGAAAAATGCCCCTATTGTAATAATAGTTTAGTTATTTAGTCAACAATTAAAATCACCGCAGCCAGGATAAATTTGTTCTGCATGCAGGAGGCCCGCTTGCGGGCCGAAAACACGCTGACATTCCGGCATTGTTGCAATCAATAAAAGGCAGTACATTGGCGGGGCGAGGGGTGAGCGTTTATGAGGTTACGTCTGGTCGAAGTATTGTTGCTTGTGGTTTTTTTCTCCTTGCCAGTCAGTGCCGCCGAGACTGGGACTGGCGCGAACGCCAAAATCCTGCTGCAGAACTCGCCTCTGGCCGGTTTCCGCTACTACGAAGGCAAGCGGCTGTGGGATGAAATGAAAGTGGGCGACACCCTGCAACTCGTCCGCGAACCCGATAATCCCCACGACCCCAACGCCGTCCGCGTCGAATGGCAAGGCCACAAACTCGGCTACGTGCCGCGCGCCGACAATGAAGCGCTGGCGCGCTTCATGGATCGCAGCTCGAAAGCCGAGGCACGCATCACCCGCCTGAAAAAAAGCCGCAATCCCTGGCAGCGGATGGAGTTCGAAGTCTATCTGGGCCTTTGATTTTTTTTATGTAGGTGCGGATTTATCCGCACATGGCCGGATGAATCCAGCCCTGCAACAGGGTAAATTTGTTTTCGGAGAATAGCGTAGGGTGGGCAGACAGGTTTATCGTCTGCCCACGCGGTATGGTATCCGCGTGGGCACAAAAGCGTGCCCACCCTGCCATCATAAATTTTCAGAGAACAAATTTATCCTGAATACCACAAAAGGCTTGTGGCAACATCACACGGATTCAGGGTTACGGCAAATAGAACATTGTAATACACTGCCCATTTCCATCCCTTGCCACAAAGGTGACACCCCATGGATCGGCTCCGGCGCATCTACCAGTTGCACCAAATCCTCAAGGCACACCGTCATCCCATGGCGCTGAACGCCCTTCAGGAAAAGCTGGAATGCTCCCGCGCCTCCGTCAACCGCATCATCCGGGAGATGCGGCTGTTCTTCGACGCGCCGATAGAATACGACCGGCAAGGCAACGGCTATCATTACGCCCAAACCGGCGATCACGCCTTCGAATTGCCCGGCCTGTGGTTCAATGGCCGGGAACTGCATGCCTTGATGAGCGCGCAGCAGTTGTTGAGCAGCGTCCAGCCCGGACTGCTCGACAACATGCTGGCGCCGGTGCGCGACAAAATCGGCAAGATTCTTGCCCTGGAGCACCTCGGGCAAACCGAGATTTCGCGGCGCGTCCGCATCCTGCGCATCGCCGGGCGCATCACCGCCGAGGGAAATTTCCAAACCGTGGCGGATGCCGTGCTGCGCCGCAAGCGCCTTGCCATCCGTTATTTCGCTCGTGGTAGCAACACCGAAAGCAATCGTGAAATCTCGCCCCAGCGCCTCATCCACTACCGCGACAACTGGTATCTCGACGCCTGGTGCCACCAGCGCAACGCCCTGCGCAGCTTCGCCGTCGAGAACATCAAGGAGGTTCATGCCCTCGATCAGCCCGCCGCCGAGCTGGCCGATGCCGAACTCGACGCCCATTTCGCCGCCAGCTACGGCATCTTCGCCGGCGCACCGCAAAACACCGCCATCCTCCGCTTCACCCCGGAACGCGCCCGCTGGGTAGCCGACGAACAGTGGTATCCCGAGCAGCAGGGGCGGTTTCTGGAAGATGGCAGCTACGAATTGCAGATTCCCTATTCCGTTACGCATGAGCTGGTGATGGACATCCTCAAATATGGGCCGGACGTGGAAGTGGTGGAGCCGGAAGGGTTGCGGGAGGAAGTGGTGGCGCGGCTGCAAAGCGCACTGGGGCGGTATGGCGCCAGGTGATGCTGAGGCGCGACATGCTTGCATATCCCGTCATTCCCGCGAACGCGGGAATCCAGAAATAAATTCTGAAAAGAATTCGGCAGGCTCAGGTTTTGAGCCGGTTGGCATGGATAATGGTAATCGTATGAAAACGAAGGAGGTATCATGTCACGGCGCGCATTCCTGAATTCACTTACCGGCCTTATCGGTTGCTTCGCTTTGCCTGCCGCCACCCAGGCCAGTATCCGTAGCGGAACATGGAAAACTTTGCAGACCTCCCCGCTTGCTGGGTTCCAGTACCACAGCGGCGAAACCCTCTGGTCGCAACTCGCCACAGGCCAGCGGCTCACGTTGACGCGGGAGGCCGACAACCGATTTGACGACCGCGCCGTGCGCGTGGATTGGCAAGGACGCAAGCTGGGCTATATTCCGCGCATGGACAATGCCGCTATTGCGCAATTGCTGGATCGCGGGGAAACGCTGGAGGCCGCGATAGCCTGGCTGGAGAGCGGCAACAATTCGTGTAACAGGGTCAGGGTGGAGGTGAGGTGGCGGGTATGAGCGAGAAACCAGTTCAACGGCCCTTGGCTCATGTTCGCCAATTGCCGGACGGCAAATGGGAGGAACACTTTCTGGATGAGCACTTGCGAGGGGTGGCTGGTCTGGCTGGCGAATTCGCCAAGCAGTTCGATTGCGCAGACTGGGCGCATCTCGCAGGCTTGTGGCATGACTTGGGCAAGTACAGCACCGAGTTCCAGCAATACATCAAATCTGTCAGCGGTTATGACGCAGAGGCGCATCTCGAAGGTGCGCCCGGACGGGTTGACCATTCCACGGCGGGCGCAATACACGCGATGCGACGGCTTGATAATCGTGATGGACGAATCAATAAATACGGTCGCATATTGTCCTATCTGGCTGCCGGTCATCATGCCGGACTGCCCGATTGGTCTGCGGCGGATACCGGCCCCAAAGCGCTTTCCAATCGATTGGACGCAGCACAAGATTATTTGCTCGACCGCATACCAGCGCAAACCATCCCGCAAGAAATCCTCGCCCAAGCCAATCCAATGTCCAGGCCGCACGGCGGTGTGGATGGTTTGCACTTGTGGTTGCGCATGTTGTTCTCTTGCCTGGTGGATGCGGACTTTCTCGATACCGAAACCTTCATGGATGGCGACAAAGCAGCCACCCGTAGCGGCTATCGTGACTTGCCCAGCTTGTTGGCCGATTTCGACCTGTACATGGAAAACAAGTCAGCAATTGCAGGCGCAACGCCAGTTAACGTTATCCGTGCCGACATCCTGCGCCAGTGCCGCGAGAAAGCCGGATTAAATCCGGGACTTTATGCGCTTACCGTACCGACAGGCGGCGGCAAGACTTTGTCGGGCATGGCTTTCGCCCTGCGCCATGCCGTGCAGCACAACAAACAACGCATCATTTACGTTATCCCCTACACTAGCATCATCGAACAGACGGCGGGCATCTTCCGTGAGATATTCGGCGATAACGTGGTCGAGCATCACGCCAATCTCGATCCAGAAAAAGAAGATGCGCGCTCGCGTCTTGCTACCGAGAATTGGGATGCGCCAATCATCGTCACCACCAACGTTCAGTTTTTCGAATCGCTGTTTGCCGCGCGCAGCAGCCGCTGCCGCAAGCTGCACAACATTGTGAACAGCGTGGTGGTGCTGGACGAAGCGCAGCTGTTGCCGCCGGAATTTCTGCAACCCATCGCCGATGTAATGAATCAATTGGCAAGTTATTACGGTGTAACGTTCGTGCTCTCGACTGCCACACAGCCCGCATTAGGATCGTTCCAAACCTTTGGCAACCCAGCCTTTCGTGGTTTGGATAATGTGCAAGAAATTATTGACGCCCCGGATGTCTTGTATCAACAACTGAAGCGCGTCGAAGTCAGCATCCCCGACGATTTGCAAACGCCGCGCGATTGGGAAAGCCTCGCGGCGGAACTGCTCCAGCATCCGTCGGTGTTGTGCATCGTCAGCCGCCGCGACGACGCGCGCGAACTGCATAGGCTGATGACTGTACATGAGGAGGGTAAAGACACTTTGCACCTGTCCGCCCTGATGTGCGGCGAACACCGCAGCGAAGTCATTGCCGACATCAAGGCGCGCTTGAAACGCAACGAGCCGGTGCGCGTTATCAGCACGCAACTGGTGGAAGCCGGGGTGGATGTGGATTTCCCCGTGGTGTATCGCGCACTGGCTGGGCTGGATTCGATTGCGCAGGCTGCCGGACGCTGCAACCGAGAAGGCAATCAAGAAGAAATGGGGCAAGTCGTGGTTTTTGTGCCGCCGAAACCCGCGCCGCCAGGCCTGCTGCGGCAAGCCGCTCAAATCTCGGTGAGCTTGCTATCTGGAAGTGCAAACAATGTATTGGGGCGCGACCTTGCCAAGCAATTTTTTGAACATCTCTATGTGCGCGCACCGTCACTCGACAAATACGGCATTCACGATTTGCTCACGCAAGATGCGCGCGATTGCCAGATTCAATTCCGCACCGTGGCGGACAAATTCAAACTGATAGATGACAGCGCCTACCAGACCATTCTGGTGCGCTACGGCAATAACGATGTCTTACTCGGCAAACTGGAAAAAGAAGGACCTCAGCGCTGGCTGATGCGTAAACTACAACGTTACTCGGTAAATATCCCCAAGCGATTATTTGTGCAACTCGAAAAACAAGGCGATGTGCGCGAGATATGGCAGGGCATTTATGTGCAAGTGGGCGACACGCTTTACGACAAGACGCTGGGCGTGGTGATTGATGGCAACATCGCCCCCGACGAGTTGGCGATTTGAAATGATATTTTCAATATCAAACATCATGGGAACGGCCGTCAATAGGCGAACTACATGAGGCATAGCGTGAAGGTGCCCGTATTTATTGGCTTCGCGCGATACACGTATATCGTAGATCGGGTTTTAGCCCGACTTGTCGGGTTAAAACCCGACCTACATTGATTCCGGTTTGTCCGGCTTAGGAAGGAAAACATGAAGACATTCTGCCTGGAAGTAACCGGCGATTTCGCCTGCTTCACCCGGCCTGAAATGAAGGTGGAGCGCGTCAGCTATGACGTGATGACACCCTCCGCCGCCCGCGCCGTATTCGAGGCAATCTTGTGGAAGCCCGCCATTCGTTGGCAAGTGACAAGGATCGAGGTGCTCAAACCGATTAAGTGGATCACGCTACGGCGCAATGAGGTGGGCGCGGTTATTTCTTCGCGCAACGTGCAAACCGCCATGAACAGCGGCAGCGGCGAACTCGGGCTTTACATCGAAGACGAGCGTCAGCAGCGCGCCGGGCTATTCCTGCGCGATGTTGCTTACCGCATCCACGCGGGCTTTGAAATGTGCGATGCTGCAAAACATAAATTCAACTTTCCGCATCTGGCCAAACATCGCATCAACGATGCCGACGAACAGCGAGCCGCCGATGAGGCCAACTCGCCCGCCAAATTCCTGAATATGTTCGAGCGCCGCGCCAGCAAAGGCCAGTGCGTGAACCAGCCCTACTTGGGTTGCCGCGAATTCGCGGCCAACTTCCGTTTGGTCAAAAACATTGCCACCGAACCCGCCCCAATAGCCGAAACACTCGATCTGGGCTGGATGCTGCACGACATGGACTACAGCAACCTCTCCAGCCCCTGCCCGCGATTTTTCCGCGCCGAACTGAAAAACGGTGTGCTGGATGTTGCCAATGTGGAGGTGCGGGGATGATTCTTCAGGCGCTATGTGATTACTACGAACGTGCAGGTCTTGCGCCACTTGGCTGGGAATTCAAAGAAATTCCGTTTTTGATTGTTATTGACCGTAACGGCAAATTCATCAGCCTTGAAGATATGAGGGAAAGCGGTGCAAAGAAAGCGCGTGCAAAATCTATTTTGGTACCAAAGGCAGAAATCAGGTCAGGCAAGAATGCGTGGGAAAGACCAAACTTATTATGGGATCACTATGGATTTGTGCTCGCTACACCAAAAGAGGAAACAGACGATGCTCAAACCATGGCCTTGAAGCAAAATGGAGTTTTCATAAATCGTATTCGACAGATTTACAGCGACATAGGCGAATCACCTGAACTTACTGCTTTGCTCAATTTTTACGATAGCCAACAAGCAAAGGAAGTCATTAAGCATCCAGTTTGGAATGACTGCGTAAAAATCAAAGGTTGCAACCTGACATTCAGGTTAGCTGATTCCCCAAACCTTATGCTTCATGGTGCAGAGATTCAGAACTATGTTTCCTCAAAAGCTGATTGCGCTAGTAATGGAAATGCCGAAATTGAGAGCAGCACGAATGGAAGGCAAGGGGTTTGCCTTATTACGGGCTGCTTCTCAGAGATTGAGCGGCTTCACCCATCAATTGCAGGGGTAAATGAGAAGCCAGCTCCGTTTGCGGCGGTCAACAATCTTGAAAATCCTGCATTCTCTTCCTTTGGTAAGAAGCAAGGATTCAATTTCCCAATATCTAAAGTGGCAGCCTTCCGCTACGCAACTTCACTGAACCACTTACTGATACGCGATCATCATCAGCGCATCCAAGTCGGCGATGCCTCTACCGTGTTCTGGTCAGAAAAGCACACCGACCTGGAAGATTCGTTTGCCGACCTGTTCGACGAACCACCCAAAGACGACCCCGCAAAACAAACGCGCGCCATCGAAGCATTGTTCAAAGCACCACAATCTGGGGCACTCAGCGACGAGGGTGGTAACACACGTTTCTATGTGCTTGGCCTCGCACCTAATGCCGCACGCATCAGTGTGCGTTTCTGGCAGGTCGGCACGGTCGCTGAAATGTCGGCGCGGATACGCCAGCATTTTGAGGATTTGGAAATCGTTCACGCCAGTTATGAGAAGCCGTATCTCTCGCTGTTCCGCCTGCTGGTTGCCACTGCCATACAAGGCAAGTCGGAAAACATTCCGCCCAATCTGGCGGGCGAATTCATGCGCGCTATTCTTGCTGGTCTGCCGTATCCGCAAACATTACTGCAAGCCGCCGTGCGCCGCATCCGCGCCGAGCGTGAAGTGAATTACCCCCGCGCCGCCCTCATCAAAGCCTGCCTCAATCGGCAGGCACGTTATTCACCGTCACAAGAAAAGGAGATTGCTGTGTCACTCGATGATTCCAACACCAACCCCGGTTACCGCATCGGTCGCCTTTTTGCCGCACTGGAAAAAATTCAGGAAGAGGCGGTCAATCCCGGCGCCACGATTCGTGACCGTTTCTATGGTGCGGCATCCAGCACCCCTGTCACCGTCTTCTCCAATTTGATGAAGCTAAAAAATCATCACCTCGCCAAATTGGAAGAAGGCCGCAAACGCTATTTCGAAAAACTCATCGGTCAGATCATGTCCGACATCAACGACTTTCCGGCACATCTGAGCCTTGCCGACCAAGGACGTTTTGCCATCGGCTACTACCACCAGCGGCAAGCTTTTTTCACCAAATCCGAACCTACATCTACCACTCAAGGAGCATAAACATCATGGCACTGACTAATCGTTACGACTTCGTTTTACTGTTCGACGTAAAAGACGGCAACCCCAACGGCGACCCCGACGCGGGCAACCTGCCGCGCGTGGATGCGGAAACCGGGCGAGGGCTGGTGACGGACGTAAGCCTCAAGCGCAAGGTGAGAAATTTTGTTGGGCTGGTGAAGGGTGAACAACCGCCCTTTGAAATCTACGTCAAAGAAAAAGCGGTGCTCAATAACCAGCACAAACGCGCTTATGTGGGCATCGGCAAAGCAGAGTTGCTCGAAGGCGACGACAAGAAACGCAAAGGCGGCGATGCCGTCGAAGAGGCAAGGCAATGGATGTGCCGCAATTTTTATGACGTGCGCGCTTTCGGTGCGGTGATGTCCACCGGCATCAATTGCGGCCAAGTGCGAGGCCCGATCCAGCTTACTTTTGCGCGCTCTGTTGACCCCATCGTTACACTGGAACATTCGATCACGCGCATGGCCGTCGCCACCGAAGCGGAAGCCGAAAAACAATCCGGCGACAACCGCACCATGGGGCGCAAGTTTACCGTGCCTTATGGCCTGTATGCCGCCCACGGTTTTGTTTCCTCCTTCCTTGCCAAGCAAACCGGCTTTGATGAGAACGATCTGGAATTGCTCTGGCAAGCGCTGGCGCAAATGTTCGAGCATGACCGCTCCGCTGCACGGGGCGAGATGTCCACACGCGGGTTGTATGTGTTCAAGCACGACGGCCAACTAGGCAACGCGCCCGCCCATAGCCTGTTCGCTCATATCCAGCCCAAACTCAAAGATGGTGTCATCGTCCCGCGCGATTTCAGCGACTACATCGTTACGGTGGATGAATCCAAAGTGCCGGGCGTAGAGTTGCTGAGGAAAGTTGGCTGAGGTCAACGCCGCTCTACCCAGTACCCGGGGCGGCGGCTTTGATGGGCAATCGCGATCACTCTGACGGATTCGCCCTGAATTCTGAAAACTAATGTGTATGGAAAACGCTTGAAATACAGACGAACCGTTCCGTGCAGTCCAGCATTGCCGATACCGGGTTGCTCGGAGGCCAGGAGGACGACACGCCGCAATTCCTGGGTGAAAGCGCGGCTGGGCGATGATCCGCCATTATCCCGATACCAGCGGGTCGCCTCTTCCGCTTCGGCGAGCGCTTCGGGATTAAACGAAACGCGCATCAATCAACGAGCGCTGTCGATAATGGCATCAAGCCGAGCGAAAACTTCTTCTGCAGGAATCCAGACCGTTTTGCCAGCTTCCATGTCCGTCACGCGGCGGGCGATTTCTTCATCCCATGCTTTGGTGATGGCTTCGGGTGAGTCTTCTGCTTCGCCTTCCAGGCTGACGATTAGGCGGTGGATCAATTCGCCTCGCTCCTTGGGCGTCAGACTTAACGCCTGGTCTTCAATTTCTTTCAATATCGCTGCCATGATGCCCTCCTTAAATTCAAAGGTTGCAAGCAATATGATAGCACCACTGCCATGAACGAAGTGGCCGATCCCATCATGCTTTCCGCTCTACAGCACTGGAGTTATTGCCCGCGCCAGTGCGCGCTGATTCATGTCGAGCAGGCATTCGATGAAAATGTTTACACCATGCGCGGCAACGCAGCGCATGAGCGGGTGGATGATCCTGGATTTGAAACCTTCGAGGGTGTACGTGCCGAACGGGCATTGCCGGTGTGGTCGGATCGGCTGGGGCTGGTTGGCAAGTGCGATGTAGTGGAGTTTCATCCAGACGGGCGCATTTATCCGGTCGAATACAAGCATGGCCCCAAGCGCGAAAAATCCCACGATGACATCCAGCTTGCCGCTCAGGCGATGTGCCTGGAAGAAATGACCGGCAAGGTCATCACGCACGGCGCGATTTATCACCATGGGTCGCGGCGCAGGCGTGAGGTGGCAATTACGCAAGCACTGCGCGAGAAGGTGGAAGAGACCGTACACGCCATCCGCGCCATGATGGAATCCGGCAAGCTGCCGCCCCCGGTCAACGATGGCCGCTGCAAGGAATGCTCGCTGAGGGAAATCTGCCAGCCGCAGGCTGTCGCCGAACGCGTGGCGCAGCATGTTTTGCTGGAAACCTTGTTTGATCCGGGAGTGTAAAAATGGCGCGCCAAGTTCTCAATACCCTTTATGTCATGACGCCGAACTCCTATCTCCATCTGGAGAATGACACCGTGCGGGTGGATGTGGAGCATGTGAAGAAATTGCATGTGCCGCTGCATCATCTAGGTAGTTTGGTTTGCCTGGGCAACATCATGCTTTCTCCGGCGTTGATGCATCGTTGTGCCGACGAAGGCATCAGTCTGGTGTTGCTGACGGGTAACGGGCGCTTCAAGGCGCGGCTGGAAGGGCCGGTGAGCGGCAACATTCTGCTGCGGCAGGCACAGCACCAACAGGCCGGCACTCCCACCTTTGCCCTGGAAACCGCCCGAACCATCATCGCAGGCAAGATCAAGAACAGCCGTTATGTTTTGCAGCGCGGTGCGCGGGACGCCAATGAAGATGAAGACGCCCAAATCCTGCGCGCCGCCGCCGATCATCTTGCCGCCTCTTTGCGGGCGACTGCCGGGGCCGCCGATCTTGACGCCCTGCGTGGCGTGGAAGGCGATGCCGCCAAAACCTATTTCGAAGCCATGCCCGCCTTGGTGCGCCGGGATGTGCGCCCCGCCTTCGCCATGGACGGGCGCACCCGCCGCCCGCCCCGCGACCGCTTCAACGCCCTGATCTCCTTTCTCTATTCCATGCTGATGAACGACTGCCGCTCGGCGCTGGAGGCTGTCGGCCTCGATCCTCAATTGGGTTTTCTTCATGCGGTGCGACCGGGTCGGGCGGCGCTTGCCCTCGACCTGATGGAAGAATTCCGCGCCCTCGTCGCCGACCGGCTGGCGCTCACTTTGGTGAACCGTGGACAGATCAGCGAAAAGGATTTCCACGAGCGGGAGGGCGGCGCGGTGCAACTGGAAGACGATGCGCGTAAAACCGTTATCGTTGCCTATCAGGAACGCAAGCAGGAGGAAATTACCCATCCCTTGTTGGACAGCAAAATGCCTCTCGGCCTCGTGCCCCTGCTCCAGGCGCGTTTCCTCGCCCGCACGGTGCGTGGCGAGATGGAAGGCTATTTGCCGTTCCTCGCCAAATAGCCATGCTCGTCATCGTCACCTATGATGTTTCCACCGAAACCCGCGAAGGTAGACGGCGGTTGCGCAGAGTGGCAAAGCTTTGCGAAGGCGTCGGCCAGCGCGTACAGAAATCGGTCTTTGAATGCCAAGTGGATTTGCTCCGCTTCGAGGAACTGGAAAGAAGGCTGCTGGAAGAAATCAACAAAGAAGAGGACAATTTGCGCATCTACCGCATTACCGAACCCACCCGGCTACATGTCAGGGAGTACGGTTGTTTTCGTGCGTTGGATTTCGAGGGGCCATTGCTGGCATGAAACGCGAACCCTAAGTAATGGCGCAAACCCGGTAGTTTCGCGGACACAGTAACATATTGAAGCTTATGGATTATTCTTTCTCTTGCTTTTACCAAACCCAACCTTGGCGACGCGGCGCGCCAAGGTTCGCGCCCAACCCAGAAATAAACCTTCCGCAACGGAAGGTTACAGCCGCAGAGTAGCGCCCGTCCTTCGGGGCGGGCGAGGATTGAAACTTGATAGTGAAATCATACCCATCTTCAAACTCGTGTAGCGCCCGTCCTTCGGGGCGGGCGAGGATTGAAACTGATCGCGCCGGGCTTCTGCACGCTGGACGCGGTGGTAGCGCCCGTCCTTCGGGGCGGGCGAGGATTGAAACCAGTACGTTGCCTTGTGTATCTATTGGCGGTGTTAAGGTAGCGCCCGTCCTTCGGGGCGGGCGAGGATTGAAACGAATCGGACCGGGTACGCCGGGCCGTGAGTTAAGGTAGCGCCCGTCCTTCGGGGCGGGCGAGGATTGAAACGAGTTGCCGCCGCCATCCATGATGCCGCCGCTGGGTAGCGCCCGTCCTTCGGGGCGGGCGAGGATTGAAACATCCGCACCCTGATCGGGCGCGGCGCGCTGATCGAGGTAGCGCCCGTCCTTCGGGGCGGGCGAGGATTGAAACATCAATATCGATCTGCTGAAGAACCTGGGCAAGTAGTAGCGCCCGTCCTTCGGGGCGGGCGAGGATTGAAACACGGGTACGCCGGGCACGGCCCTTGCGGTCATCGCGTAGCGCCCGTCCTTCGGGGCGGGCGAGGATTGAAACACGCCCGCCTCGACCGGGTCCAGCCCCTTGCGCGGTAGCGCCCGTCCTTCGGGGCGGGCGAGGATTGAAACGGCGACATCGAAGCCTTCGTGCAGTTGTCCGGCGAGTAGCGCCCGTCCTTCGGGGCGGGCGAGGATTGAAACGTGCGAGCGTCCGCCGCTATCGAATTTGATGCCCTTGTAGCGCCCGTCCTTCGGGGCGGGCGAGGATTGAAACAGCTAAATCGAGATGATGCGCCGTTCCCAGCTGGCGTAGCGCCCGTCCTTCGGGGCGGGCGAGGATTGAAACCTTTTGTGTTTTTGTGGTCTTGTATCTGCTGCGCGGTAGCGCCCGTCCTTCGGGGCGGGCGAGGATTGAAACCGATCGACTTAAACCTGCTATCCATAGACAACGCAGGTAGCGCCCGTCCTTCGGGGCGGGCGAGGATTGAAACGTCCACGGTATGGTGTACGAGGTTACCACCGGGGAGTAGCGCCCGTCCTTCGGGGCGGGCGAGGATTGAAACAGAAAATTTAACCAGATCATGTATTGAATTGCCGCGTAGCGCCCGTCCTTCGGGGCGGGCGAGGATTGAAACAGACAGATCACCGGGTAATTGAAATTTAGTTACCCGTAGCGCCCGTCCTTCGGGGCGGGCGAGGATTGAAACAGCACCGCAACTGCTGCTGTGTTGACTGTTGCTGGTAGCGCCCGTCCTTCGGGGCGGGCGAGGATTGAAACTATTTCCGCTCTGTTCGTCGTTTTGAAAGCCTGATGTAGCGCCCGTCCTTCGGGGCGGGCGAGGATTGAAACAGGGAAAAAATCAGGCTTGTCTATGTCGTCGTTTTGTAGCGCCCGTCCTTCGGGGCGGGCGAGGATTGAAACTGCGTTTGGCCTCGCGCTTAATATCATGAAGGGAAAGTAGCGCCCGTCCTTCGGGGCGGGCGAGGATTGAAACTCGAGATTGTCAGCCCTGCCGCGTCCGCGTATGCGGTGTAGCGCCCGTCCTTCGGGGCGGGCGAGGATTGAAACGTAATCTCCCCCCCAGCAAATGGACACGCCGATCAGGTAGCGCCCGTCCTTCGGGGCGGGCGAGGATTGAAACTTGAAAAAACTAGCTCTTGGTGTTTCGTCTCTGTTGTAGCGCCCGTCCTTCGGGGCGGGCGAGGATTGAAACATCGGCTGACATGGCGATCAATGCCTATACCGGCGTAGCGCCCGTCCTTCGGGGCGGGCGAGGATTGAAACAGATCTGTCACGTCCTCGTCGGCGCTGCCCAGGGCGTAGCGCCCGTCCTTCGGGGCGGGCGAGGATTGAAACACGCCGCCGTCCATCCATCAGGTGTATCGGTTCCAGGTAGCGCCCGTCCTTCGGGGCGGGCGAGGATTGAAACCGAAATGAAGCCAACCAAGTCAGGCAACGGCCAGTGTAGCGCCCGTCCTTCGGGGCGGGCGAGGATTGAAACCCGCTTCTGCCGCCGCCCCGTGGGGAACGCCAGCGGTAGCGCCCGTCCTTCGGGGCGGGCGAGGATTGAAACTGTTCAACGCCATGCTGCTGACCACCGGCTTTGACGGTAGCGCCCGTCCTTCGGGGCGGGCGAGGATTGAAACCTGCGATGCGTTTGACGGTCGTGGCTGCAAGCGGGGTAGCGCCCGTCCTTCGGGGCGGGCGAGGATTGAAACTAATGGACATTCTGGATATAGCGAGAAATCAGCAGGTAGCGCCCGTCCTTCGGGGCGGGCGAGGATTGAAACTCAACTACCTCTGTAACTAATCCGGATGCTTTTGACGTAGCGCCCGTCCTTCGGGGCGGGCGAGGATTGAAACAAAGAATATCCGGTAAATGTATGGCAGACAGATGACCGTAGCGCCCGTCCTTCGGGGCGGGCGAGGATTGAAACACCATGAAGACCGAAAGCATGACCACGGAACAAAAAGTAGCGCCCGTCCTTCGGGGCGGGCGAGGATTGAAACCATTGCTGGCATGTTCGGCAAAGCGGGTGCCGATGTAGCGCCCGTCCTTCGGGGCGGGCGAGGATTGAAACGCTTGCATGATCCTGACAGGTGCCGACGAGGCCGAGTAGCGCCCGTCCTTCGGGGCGGGCGAGGATTGAAACTGATGCTTCGGTAGTTGTCAAAGTAGGCGTGGAAGTAGCGCCCGTCCTTCGGGGCGGGCGAGGATTGAAACAAGGGCAAAGCTGAGACAATTTACAACATGGACGAGTAGCGCCCGTCCTTCGGGGCGGGCGAGGATTGAAACAAATGTCATCTGTGGCTGGTTGTTCTGGTGTTCGAGAGTAGCGCCCGTCCTTCGGGGCGGGCGAGGATTGAAACTACAAATGACGTGCTTGCTTGATTATATTGATAGTGTAGCGCCCGTCCTTCGGGGCGGGCGAGGATTGAAACATGCGCTCGGCCGCATCGACAGAGACGGCAACCGGTAGCGCCCGTCCTTCGGGGCGGGCGAGGATTGAAACTATCGCTAATGGACGGCAACGATCAGCACATCAAATGGTAGCGCCCGTCCTTCGGGGCGGGCGAGGATTGAAACGCGTATATCAATCGCGGATCTGGAGAAATGACGAAGGTAGCGCCCGTCCTTCGGGGCGGGCGAGGATTGAAACAGCACACGATCACGGAAACGATTCAATGCTTCGAGGTAGCGCCCGTCCTTCGGGGCGGGCGAGGATTGAAACAGTAATCTTGCTTGCAGGATGTGCTACTAACGGCGGAGTAGCGCCCGTCCTTCGGGGCGGGCGAGGATTGAAACCCATTCCCATTCCGGCAATCCGTTTAATCTCGCGCGTAGCGCCCGCCCCGAGGGGCGGGCGAGGATTGAAACAGCAATTAACCAGTAACTCAACTGGATTAGTTAGTTCTCATCCATAAACACCCGAAATTTTCACGGGCAATAAATTAGCATTTTCTTATATTAAAAAATGGCTCTTTTCGCAAATCATGTTGTTAAGCCGCCCCGCCAAGCGCCATAGCGAGCCACTGAACGGGACTCGGGCCGATTCCGTGTTCGCGTT
>PFJY01000020.1 GCA_002784065.1 Hydrogenophilales bacterium CG_4_10_14_3_um_filter_58_23
TTTATTAACTCCTGAGTTGATGATATCGCTACAAGTTGATGACGCATAATTTGCAAATTATGTGCGAATAAATCACACGAGGCGCAGTGTATGCAGCCATATTTAATATGTCAAGCTGATATGCCCATTAATGTTGTGTTTAATGCAATTTAAAACTGCTTACTGGTAAATTTTGCTTTTTGGTTATTCGATTTCAGGCGATTGGTGCTCTTCTTCATTGGTTGGATATCAATCCAATGCCGCCCAATGCCGCTATTCGCCGACCGCATTTTGATGCGACTTGGTGGGAGGCTTGAGTTTATTGTTGGGCTGCTGCGCCCAGTCGCCTAAACGTTTCCTGAATGCATCGGTGACTGCTTGCGCATCGCTGTCGTCTTCGATGATGTAGGGGGTGATCAGCACGATCAGTTCGGTTCGGTCATTCTTTTCGGTGTTGCTGCGGAAGAGCTGACCCAGCAGCGGAATGTCTTTGAGCAGGGGGATGCCGGCATTGCCTTCGGATTTGTTGCTCGACATCAGGCCGCCCAGCAGCACGGTCGCGCCGCTCCGCAGCGAAAGTTTGGTCTGTACCTTGCGTGTACTGAAGGTGGGTGAGGTGGAAACGCCGGTGGTGGTGGCCTGGGCGGCGCTGACTTCCTGCGCGACATCAAGATCGACGCGGTCACCGGAATGGATCACCGGTTTGACGTTGAGGATGACGCCGGTGTTCTTGTACTGGATCGTTTGCGGCACCGAGGTGGTCGTGGTGCCGGTGATGACCGTGCTGGCAACTTGTTGCGAAGAAATGATGGGCACTTCCTGGCCAACCTGGATGGTGGCGGTCTCGCCGCTGCGCGCGACCACGCGCGGGCTGGAGAGGATGGTGGCGCGGTTGGAGCTGGCCAGCGCATTGATCACAAGGCGCACGTCGCCGATATTGTCCAGCAGGCGGAAGTTAAAACCTGCGGTGCCGATGGAAAGGCCGCCCAGTGTGCCGGCGTTGAAGCTGCGGCCGCCGCTGAGGCCGGCTTCCTTGGCGAGCCATTCGATGCCAAGCTGGGAATTGTCGCCCAGGGTGACTTCGGCGACGGTGACTTCGATGAGTGCTTCGCGTGAGGGCTTGTCGAGTATCTGCAACAGATTGCGGATGCCGCCGTAGTCTTCGCTCAATCCGGTGAAGATCAGGGTGTTGCTGCCGCGGTCCACCACCACTTGCGGGCTATTGGCCGCTCTTTGCGCGAGTGTGCCGCTGGTCACCGGTGCGGCCCCCAGCAGTTGTTGCATGGTTTTGGCCAGTGCTTCCGCGTCGGTATATCTCACCTGGTAGCTGAACAGGTTGCGCCCGGCGCCTTTTTCGTTCGGCTTGTCCAGTTCCTTCGCCCAAGCCGCCACATGCTCGAGTATCTCGCTACTGCCGGAAAAAGCGAACACGGCGTTGGCTGCGGACACGGGCAACAGGGTGATGGGCTGGACGATTCCCGTATCGGCCTTGGTGGAAGTGCCATAACCTTCTATCCGCAACAGTTCGGATAGTTTGTTTGCCAACTCTTCTGCGGACCAGAATTGGGGGGTGATGCGTATGCTCTGGCGACCTTTCATCAGCGGTTGGTCCAGCACGTGGATGGCTTCCAGGGCTGCGGTGACATCGTCGCCGTTGCCGCTTAGCAGTACAGCGTTGCGACCTGCATCTTCCTGCAGTTTGATTTTGTCACCGAACATGGCGCGCATCCAGCCGGCTACATCGGTGTTGCGCACCACTTGCAGTTCGACTATTTGGAACACCGGGCGTAGTGGCAGTGGGGTTTCCGGCAGGGCGCGACCCCGGCGGATCTCCGGCAGGTAGCCCAGTGCGGTATTGTCCGGCACGACGCGCACCAGTCCGTTGACTTCGACCACGGCGATGCCGTAACTCTTTAACAGCAGGCGGGTGGCGCTTTCCACCTGCGCGCGGGTTTGCAACTCGCCGGTGCGCAGCGTGACCAGGTCTTTGCGTTCGACTATTGTGGGGTCGATGGTGACGTTCCTTTTCAGGATATCCGCATACACCACCTGGATGAAGCTGGACAAGGGGATCTGCTCGAAGGACAGGGTGATGTTGGCCTTGTCGTCCGCCGGTGCATCGGGTGCGGGGGCGGCAAGCTTGCCGGTCAGCAGCAATTCGGGTGCGGGGGGTTTGGGGGTTTCACTGATGCGCGTCGACGCTTTGCGTGCCTGCTCGTTCTCGAGCTGTAGCGTGCTGTTCTCGGCGACCTTTTTGGGCAGGTCGAGCGGCGGTGGAATGAGCGGCTTGTCGGTGGCACAAGCGTTCAGGAACAGGCTGGCCAACACCAGTAGGCAGTGCGCGCTATTTAGTTTGGTCATGTTTGTGGATTCCGTAGCTGATTTTCTTTTTGTCCGCAGACAGCACGAAGAATCGGTCTCTTTCGATCTGCACGATTTTCGCACCATCCGGGAGGGAGTCGCCGACTTTCAGCGTGGTGAGGGGTTGGCCTTCATAGGCCAGCAGGATGAACCGTTCCGCGCCGCTCATGGCGATTCCGCGCACATGCCATTCCGGCTCCGGTGGGGCTTCTGTAACCGCACTGCCCCAAAGATTGCGCGCGTTGATTGCCGCCAGGCTTTCCTTGTTGTCGTGTTCGACCGGTTGCGGCAGGCTCCAGGTTTCGGCAGCCAGTGCTGCCGAGCCGGGGGGCACTGGCGCGGATATGCCGAACCAGCAGGTCACTGCGGCGATGAAGATCAGCGCGGCGAGCAAAGGGTTCAGGTTGTCGTGAATGAAGCGCATGGTTAGAACGGTACCAATTCTTTACGCGGCGGGGTCGCCGGAGCGGCCTGTTTTTGGAAGTAGGCAAGCAGTTCCATCTCGACGCGATTCACCGGTTCTTTATTCGCCTTGAGTGCGGCCACGGTGATTTGTTTGTCGTGGCTCTCGACCTGTTTCATGAAGTTGAGCAGGGCTGCCGCATTAAAGTCAAAGCCGAGCTTGGCTTTGACTTTCCATAAATCTGCCGGCGCTGAGCGGTCGGCGGGCTGGGTTTGATCGGGCGCGCTGCCCGCGACTTCTTCGATCAGGGTGACTGTTACTTGCGGGCGGGTGACGCCCGCTTTGAGCATCGCGGAATTCAACCATTCCTGAAAAGCCGCTTGCGCCAAGCCGGAAGTGGGCGCCTGCCAGAGTCGGCCTTCCAGTTGCACGGCCAGGGTCTTTGTCGGGGCGATCCGGTTTAGCCACTCCGGTTGTGCCAATTGTGTGCCGAGGCGCGAAACGTATTGTGCGGTGAGGCGATGTTGTTGTTGCTGTTCCAGCAAATTGTCGCGCAGCAGCAGGACGGCATACAGCCAGCATAGGCCGGCGATCAGCATGATCCCCCAGCGTAGCCGGGAGTTGTTGCGCAGTTGAATGAGGAGGTCGTCGATCATGTCGGGTTGCCAATGACATCCATTTGCAGGGTGACGCTCTTGGGGTCGCTACCGGGCAGTGCCCGGACCTCGCGGAAGGGGCCGGCCTGTTGCAGTACCCCGATCAGGTAGGTGGCGGAGATGTTTTCACCTGATTTTATGGTGATCTTGAGTTGACCCTGCTGAAAGTCCCAGCCCGCGAGGTAGGATTTGTCCCCTGGCATGACTTCGGCGACCCGTGCCATGAGCGTGAGCTGTTCCGGATAGGGGGCTAGTGCGAGCAGCGCGTCGACACGGGCCAGGTGATCCAGCACCTGGTTGCGTGCCTGGGTGATCGGCTCGGTCTTGAGTTGTAGTTGTGCCTGTTGTTCTTGCAGCTCGGAGAGGCTGTGTTGCAGTTTGATCAGGCTGAATCCGTACCAGAAAGTGGGGAGCAGCAAAAGCAGGATGCCGAGCGCGGTGAGCAGTCGTTCCAGTTGTATCGCCTTGTCGTTGGACGAACCGGCTGCGTTTACCCAGGGTTGGGAACCGATCGTGCCCTCAAGTGGCGCGGGTGGCTGGCTTTGTTGTTCGCCGGGCAGGATGCCGGCATCACGCTGGAACATGAGCCATTCGTCCTGCGTTGGCAATTGCGCCCACCAACGGCTGCGCGTGAGTTGCTGTTCACGCCAAAGTTGTCCTTCGTAGCCTTCGCGGCATCGCGCCAGGCACAATCCGTCCTGGGGGGGCGTTTGCAGGACGGTTTCCGGCAGGATGCGCACGCGTTGCGGTTTGAGATTTTGCGCAACAATCGCCTGCGTTACCAGCTCCGCATCCCAGCACCAAACCAGCGCCTGTTGCCCGTGCCAGCCAACGTAATAATCGCTGTGGGCAAACGGAGTCCATTGCGCCAGTTCCAGATGCAATGCCTGGGGTCGATTTTTGGCCGGGACTTGGGTCAGGTCAAAAGTTTGAAAACGGTACAACGGGCGCGTCAACACCCACTGCAGTGTGCCGAAGCGTATTTGCGGTGTTTCGGTCTTCTCAGTGCTCTGCAGGAAACGGCGTACCGGTAAATGAAACAACATTTATGGGCGGGTCGGGGTTGGTTGACAGGCGCGGATTATCCTGATTAGCGGGGGGTTGGTCAATTTTATGGGGTGCGCCGAGGAGTTAAACGTGGTCACTGCGCTTCCATAGGGCGAGTGTAGGAGGCCGATTCATCGGGCGATTAGGGAGGCGACAGTTTGTCGGGTAATCCGCAGGCTGCTATCGCGCAATGAATTGCGCTCCTACGGGGTGGATGTTGTAGGAGGCCGATTCATCGGGCGAT
>PFJY01000168.1 GCA_002784065.1 Hydrogenophilales bacterium CG_4_10_14_3_um_filter_58_23
ACACGGAATCGGCCCGAAACCCGCTCAGTGGCTCGCTATGGCGCTTGGCGGGGCGGCTTAACAACATGATTTGCGAAAAGAGCCAAAGAATTTATCCAAAAGTATTGGTAGTTGAAAATGTTGCCGGAGCGCTATCGGGAGAACATGCTCGTTACTGGAATGAGCTAAACGAGACTATGAAATCTGCGGGATACCGCACTGCAACTCTGCGTTGCCAAGCAGCTGACATCGGCATGGCGCAGTTACGCAAACGAGTCTTATTTTTTGCTTGGAGAACAAAACGAGATATTGATTTCAATGTGCCAATCGTTGCTGCCGGCTCATTACGCTCTGTACTTGCCGGTGCTAGCGGTCAAAAAAACCATAATCCTTCACAACTGATGTCAGATAGTCGAGATTGGCTAATAGCCAAGAAAATCAAGTCCGGCCAAAAGCTTTCAAATGTTCGTGGCGGCGAAAACGCTGTTGCCACTTGGGATATTCCTGAGGTGTTTGGAGAGATTACAGAAAGCGAACGCACAGTTCTTGAAGTGCTTCGCCGTCTTCGGCGACAGGAGCGCCAACGCAACTATGGTGATGCTGATCCCGTCTCGTTAGCCAGATTGGAATCTGCGCTTGGCGAGAATTTTCATCGGCTAGTCACTGGGCTTATTGCAAAAGGTTATCTTCGGCGCGTTGAAGACGGCATAGACCTAGTCGGCACTTTCAATGGTAAATTTCGCCGCCTTGCGTGGGATAAGCCAAGCTGTACGGTAGACACGCGCTTTGGCTCCCCAAGATACTTTCTCCATCCTTCCCAGCAAAGAGGCTTTACGGTACGTGAAGCTGCCAGAATTCAAGGCTTTGACGATAGCTACGTTTTTTGCGGGAATGAAAAAGGGCAATATCGTCTGATCGGCAATGCTGTGCCGCCACCTCTTGGCGCATTCGCGGCACAATTTGTAAAACGACTACTTGGTAGAGCCTGATGACCCTGGAAGAATTGCGCGCAAAAGTTCGAGAATGGGACGCCAAGAATACCGGAGGGCAAGTAGCCACGTCGTATTTTCAAACCATTCTGAATGAGCTTGATTACCACGCGACAAGGGAATGGCGAGTCTATTTGCCAGCGCAGCACCCAGATTTCAATGCCAGCTACATGGAAAGGTTGGCGAGTTGGATCGGAAATCTTGCTGATGAAGATGACCAGAAACTCTTTCTGGAATACGCTCTCCACATTAGCTTCTTCTCCCACGATGATTTTGTCGCATTGTATCGCACAGCCCTAGATCGAGAAGTCACCAGATGGATTGCCTGCCAAATCGGATTATCAATCCAACCGGACATTCAAGCATTTCAAGATGTCATTCAAAAAACAATCCATCGTCATACATGGTTTTGCCCAGTAACCGATAGCATGGATATTAACGAGTTTTACAAAGCCAACCACCTACAAGGGGTTGGCCATCGACCATGTTTTGCAACGCTTCATATGTTGGCTGAAATGTGCGACACACAAGACACCGTGCTCACATCAAATCTTGTTCATTACATGAAAAATTCGAGCCTCGACCCCAGCGATCCATCACCGCCAATTGAGTATTTGGTATTGCTTGAAGATATTGTCGGATCAGGCACCCAATGCCTTGATGCGGTTAAATGGGCAGTTGCAAATCTGGGCAAACCTGTCTTGTTTATTCCACTAATTCTTTGCCCCAATGGAGCTGATGCACTACGCATTGCAGAAAAACAACTTGGTGGACGCCTGACCGTACGGCCCATAATTGAGTTATGTCGTGGCGACTTGCTGGGGCCAGAGCGTCAGGGTTCGCAAAATTGGAACAAGACACAAGAGATGGAGGCCTTGGCTATGTATTGTCATAAAAATAATCCTTTTAACTATTCTTCTGCGTTCGGATATAGGGATACAGGCAGCTCATTAGTAACTTTTTCCAATACACCAGACAACACCCTTCCTCTTGTGCATGACCGAGCACGATCTGGCACATGGAAACCGCTTTTTCCTAGAGTTTATCGGGACAGCTGACATGAACATTTCAATTAACCCATTTCAGCAACTCTATTTCTCTGATGACACACAAACAGAGAATAACTTTGTCGAGCTTTTTAGTGATGAGGTATTGCAGACAGCAATTCACCCTGTCTTCCAAGGTGGAAATGTCGTATTAAGCGGAACGCAGGGCTGTGGCAAAACAATGATATTGAGCCTGCTCCGTCCAGAAATACGTATCGCTTATTGGAAGGTGAAGAAAGAATTTCCCGTAAGAAAAGAAATGAGAAACTTTATTTCTGCGGGAATGAACCTGACTCGCAGCCGGATTGCCGACATTGCCCAGGTTACTTTGTATCGCGGGGAAGAGGCCGACGAACGAGAAATGCCGCTCTATTTTGGCGACTTCTTCAACTACTTGATTGTTGAAGACCTTCTTAATTCCATCGAGACGATTGGCAATCACCCAGAAGTTTTTGAATCGATCATTGATTTCTCCAATGCAGAAAAATTTGTTTCCGCACTGGCGAAGCAAGATTGTTGGTTTGGCTATTTGGATGGAGTTCAAACATTTGGGCAACTCAAAGATCGAATTGGCAAGCGTATAAGTTTCTACAGAATGTGGGTCAATGGCAATATTGATGACCCGTCCCCCCCCGATGAAATACGCCAGAGCAAGACAAATATTGGCGAGCCAATTGCGCGTGCGGCTGAATGTTTACGCCAAAGTGGGATGATTCCAGAGAATGTTCCGGTGCTTATCCGCGTTGACCAGATTGAAGAGTTGCATAGAGCCTTCACCGACCGCCAACGACGTTTGCTTTTGGCTTTTCGCAAAATGATTAACCGCGTGTTTGCATCACGAGACGCCAGGGTCCACTATCGCGCAGGCACCCGACGCTATGGTTGGAACAACCCGGAATTCATGGGTGTATGGGGAAGTGAAGCGCGACTTGAAAACAGGCGCGATTACAATTTAATCGATATGGATGAGGAGCTGTTTGCACGCGGAGAAGTCAAAAATACCATTTTTGAGAAATTTGCTAACGATGCATTTCAAAAAAGGGTTGGCTATTACTTCCACAATGAACAAACTGAAATTCCCAAACATTTAGCCAAATCAATTTTTGGAAAATCACCTAAAGCCCATGAAAGGGTTGGACAGCTAAGTCTTCAACAAGATGAAGTTCAAATTGACAGAGCATTAGGCCTAGATGTCGCCTCAGACAAAAATGGTTGGAGCACTGAATGGAGGCAATATCTTAGAGAGCTTTATCGAACTGACTATGCCGGAATGCTGGATGCAACCTTGGCCGCTGCGTGGGGCCGCCAAACTGGCGGCGCACGATCAAAGGTGCAACACCGTGAATTCCCGCCACCATCAAACCATCCTTGGAGGGAACGCAAGTGGTGGCGTAAGGAACGGCTTGACCAAGCTGTCTTGCAATTGATGACGCGTTGCCAACAACGATTTATGTGGTGGGGCTATGAGGACGTAATTTCCCTAAGTGGCAGCAATATCACCGTATTCCTTCATATCTGTCACAGGATATGGGATGGTTTCCTGAAGAATGAAGACAGCCTTCCTGAAAACAGACGTTCGGACATCCTTCACGGTCAGTGCATACCTGCCAGCATTCAGGATGCCGGGATTCTTTTTGCCAGCAATGAATGGTTTAACAAACTCCCTGAAGAACCAGGGGGAAATTCCAGAAAGAATTTTGTCGAAAAGCTAGGAACCAGATTAAATGAAGAAATGATGCGAGACTTGCGTATGTCATATCCCGGCGGCAATGGCATCTCAATCGTGCTATCTGAGTTTGATTCAGACGCCCCAGATATTTCGGAATTAAGAAATTTCATGTTCGAGGCAGTTGGTTACGGTGTTCTATTTGAGACGGAGCACTCATCAAAAAGTAAATCTAGCGGACGTCGAAGAAAATTCTATCTCAACCCAATTTTATGCCCAAGATTCCAGCTTCCAGAAGCGCGAACCAAGGAGCCTTACTATTGGAAAACTGACGATTTACTCGATTTGGCATCAAAAGCACAGATCACATTGCCCCGGAGAAAAATCGCTCAAGAAAAATTTCCCCAAAATCTCTCCCTATTTGCTGATACCGAAAGTCCAAAGGCATGAAATATCGTCCTTGGGGTTCAGCCGAGTGGATCCTTTCGCTAAGCGGTCCTAAACAATGGCATTTTATTGGTGCCATTGGCACCGAAGAAAGATCTCTGTGTGCGTGGGCACACATGCGAACTCTCGGCATCATCAACAGCGAATCATTCGCACAAATCCACGATGTGGATTCTGAAAAATACAGAGAACGCAATCGTATCGCTTTCGAGTGTCGTCGCCACGAACTGGTTAGCCAAGGTGGAAACTTAAATTCGATTAGCTCCTTTAATCTGATGGATGAGCTATTTCAAATTATCGCTTTTGCTCGAAATGCCAAGAACACCAAAACATCTATTGTGCTGGACATAACATCACTTCCCAAAAGATTCTTTTTCCCCATTTTTAGGTTATTGGTAAAAAATCCTGATGTGCACAACCTGCTGGTGACATATACCTCGCCAGACTGTTGGACGAAGCCGCTATCGCGGAGAAATATTTCCCACCAATCTGATTTATTGACATAATTCCTCCTCGACCCGCAAGGGATTGTTAATACTTTA
>PFJY01000062.1 GCA_002784065.1 Hydrogenophilales bacterium CG_4_10_14_3_um_filter_58_23
AAAAAACCAAGGAAGTTGAAGAAGCGAAACCTGTGCCAAAGGTACAGCTGGTTTATGCCTTCAACGGCACAGGTAAGACCCGCCTTTCGAGAGAATTCAAGCAGCTGATTTCACCAAAAGCGGAGGGAGAAGAGGCTCAGTCGTCAGATTTGGCGTCTAAGAAAGTCCTCTACTACAGCGCATTCACGGAAGATCTGTTTTATTGGGATAACGACTTGGAATTGGATACCGAACCGAAACTAAAAATTCATCCCAACGTGTTCACCAAATGGGTTCTCGAGGAGCAAGGTAAAGACCAGAGCATCACCACCACTTTTCAGCACTACACCAGCGACAAGCTGACGCCGAGCTTCAGTCCAGACTTTTCGACGGTCAGGTTTTCATTTGAGCGCGGCAATGAGGAGCGAGAGTCCAACATCAAAATCTCTAAGGGCGAGGAAAGCAACTTCATTTGGAGTGTTTTCAACGCGCTGCTTGAGCAGTTGATTTCCGAGCTGAACATCGCAGAAGTTATCAATCGTTCCACCGATGTTTTTAACAACTTGGAGTATGTTTTCATTGACGACCCAGTGAGCTCATTGGATGAAAATCATCTGATCGAGCTGGCGGTCAACTTGGCCAGTTTGATCAAATCCAGTGAATCCGATCTGAAGTTTATCGTCACGACGCACAGCCCCCTGTTCTACAACGTGCTTTTCAATGAGCTGAACAGCAAGGTTTGCTACATGCTAGAGCGTTTCGACGATGGCACTTTTGCCCTCATGGAAAAGTATGGCGACTCCAACAAGAGCTTTTCCTATCACCTGCACCTGAAGTTAACCCTCGAACTCGCGATTACCGAAAACAAGGTTGAAAGGTATCACTTCACCCTGCTGCGCAATCTCTACGAGAAAACGGCCAGCTTTCTGGGCTACCCAAAGTGGTCGGAGCTTTTGCCTGATGACAAACAACTTTATCTGAGCAGAATCATCAATTTCACAAGCCATAGCACGCTGTCCAATGAAACCGTTGCAGTGCCAACGCCAGCGGAAAAAGCCACGGTTAAGTTGTTGCTTGATCACTTGACAAGCAATTATGGCTTTTGGCAGAAGGAAGCTCAAAATGGTTGACTACACCAAACCCATCGCCGAATCGAACAGCTTTATCGTTCTCGATAAATATGCCAAGGAATGGCAGGTCAATGAAAGCTACCAAAGCGAATACGATTTGGAGCGGGACTTCATTCAGGATTTGCAGAATCAGGGCTATGAATATTGCCTCGATTTAAACACGCCCCCGAAGCTGCTTTCCAATGTGCGCGAGCAACTGCAAGCCTTGAACAACGTGCAGTTTCTTGAGGGCGAATGGCAGCGGTTTGTAGAGACCTGGCTGGATAGGCCCAGCGACAGCATCGTCGATAAAACTCGCAAAATCCATGATGACTATATTCATGATTTTGTGTTTGACGATGGCCATATTCAGAACATCTACCTGCTGGATAAAAAGAACATTGCCCGCAACAAGGTACAGGTGATCAAACAATTTGAGCAAACGGGCAGCCACGCCAACCGCTACGATGTGACGATTTTGGTCAATGGTTTGCCCCTGGTGCACGTGGAGTTGAAGAAACGCGGTGTGGCGATTCGTGAAGCCTTCAATCAGGTGCATCGTTACAGCAAAGAGAGCTTTAACAGCGGACATTCTTTATTCAAATATTTGCAGCTGTTTGTGATTTCCAACGGCACCGATTGCCGTTATTTTGCCAACACCACCCAGCGCAACAAGAACAGCTTCGACTTCACCATGAACTGGGCGAAGGCGGATAACGGCTTGATTAAAGACTTAAAAGACTTTACCGCTACTTTCTTCCAGAAAAACACCTTGCTCAATGTGTTACTGCATTATTCGGTGTTTGATGTCAGCAACACCTTACTGGTGATGCGCCCGTACCAGATTGCTGCTACTGAGCGTATCTTGTGGAAAATCAACAGTGCCTATCAAGCCAAAAACTGGAGTGCTCTTGAGGGCGGTGGCTTTATCTGGCACACCACCGGCTCGGGAAAGACCCTGACCAGTTTCAAAGCGGCGCGTTTAGCCACCGAGCTGGCGTTTGTCGACAAGGTTTTCTTCGTGGTGGATCGTAAAGATCTGGATTACCAGACCATGAAGGAATACCAGCGCTTTTCGCCAGACAGTGTAAATGGCTCCGACAGCACCGCCGGTTTAAAGCGCAATCTGGATAAAGACGACAACAAAATCATCGTCACAACCATCCAGAAGCTCAACAACCTGATGAAAGGCGAAGGCGACCTGCCCATCTACAACAAGCAGGTTGTGTTTATTTTTGATGAGTGTCACCGCAGCCAGTTTGGTGAAGCGCAAAAAAACCTGAAGAAGAAATTCAAGAGGTTTTATCAGTTTGGCTTTACCGGCACACCGATCTTCCCGCAAAACGCTCTCGGCGCGGAAACTACTGCCAGCGTGTTTGGCCGTGAGTTGCATTCATACGTGATTACCGATGCAATTCGTGACGAAAAGGTGCTCAAGTTTAAGGTCGATTACAACGATGTGCGCCCGCAGTTCAAAGCCCTAGAAACCGAGCAGGATGAGAAAAAACTTAGCGCGGCGGAAAACAAGCAAGCCTTGTTACACCCCGACCGTATACGGGAAATTACCCAGTACATCTTGAATAACTTCCGGCAAAAAACCCATCGTCTGCAAGCCGGTGCCAAAGGCTTTAATGCCATGTTTGCCGTGAGCAGTGTGGATGCCGCCAAGCTGTATTACGAGTCGTTCAAGGAGTTGCAAAAAGCCAGTGACAAGCCGTTGAGAGTGGCTACCATTTTCTCGTTTGCGGCCAATGAAGAGCAGGATGCCCTAGGCGATATTCTGGATGAAAGCTTTGATGTTTCAGCCATGAATAGCAGCGCCAAAGAGTTTTTAAGCGCGGCCATCGTCGACTATAACGCGCTGTTTAAAACCAACTTCAGCGTGGATAGCAATGGTTTTCAAAATTACTACCGCGATCTTGCCAAGCAAGTAAAGGTCAAGGAAATCGATTTGCTGATTGTGGTGGGCATGTTTCTAACTGGCTTTGATGCACCCACGCTGAACACCTTGTTTGTGGATAAAAACTTGCGCTACCACGGTTTGATACAGGCCTATTCGCGCACCAACCGTATTTACGACGCCACCAAAACTTTTGGCAATATCGTCACCTTCCGAGATTTGGAGCAGGCGACCATCGACGCCATCACCTTGTTTGGAGATAAGAATACCAAGAACGTGGTGCTGGAGAAGAGCTACAAGGAATACATGGAAGGCTTTACCGATGTGGTGACCGGTGAGGCACGGCGTGGTTTTGTGGAGGTGGTGAGCGAGTTGGAGCAGCGCTTTCCTGACCCTGCAGCCATTGAAAAGGAGTCCGACAAAAAGGCCTTTGCGAAACTGTTCGGTGAGTATTTGCGCGTTGAGAACGTGCTGCAAAACTACGATGAATTTGCCAGCCTGAAGGCCTTGCAAAACGTCGACATGAATAACCCGGTGGCGGTTGAAGAGTTCAAGGCCAAACATTATTTAGGCAATGAAGATCTGGCAGCGCTGCAAGCTGTTCGGATACCGGCTGAACGGAAAGTTCAGGACTACCGGTCAAGCTACAACGATATTCGCGAATGGCTGCGTCGGGAAAAATCTTCCGCTGAAAAAGAAAAATCCACCATCGATTGGGATGACGTGATCTTTGAGGTAGACCTGCTGAAGTCACAAGAGATCAACCTTGACTACATTTTGGAATTGATTTTTGAGAACCATAAGAAGGTTAAGGACAAGGCCACACTGGTTGAAGACGTACGCCGGGTGATTCGTGCCAGCTTGGGAAACCGCGCCAAAGAGAGCCTGCTGGTCGACTTTATTAACCAAACCGACCTGGATCAGATTGGCGATAAGGCCAGTGTGATTGATGCCTTCTTCACCTTTGCCCAAGCAGAACAACAGCGTGAAGCACAAGAGCTGATTAACACCGAGAGCCTGAATGCAGTAGCGGCCAGGCGTTATATCACCAGCTCACTAAAACGGGAATTCGCCAGTGACAATGGCACTGAGCTAAATGCCGTTCTGCCCAAGATGAGCCCGCTTAATCCGCAATACCTTACCAAAAAGCAAAGCGTGTTCCAGAAAATCGCTGCTTTCGTTGAGAAGTTCAAAGGTGTGGGTGGGCAGGTCTGAGGGATGCATATGAGCAAGCTCCCCATCAACCTCACCGACCTGCTGCGCCAGCGCACGGTCGAAGGCGAACGCATCGAGTACAAGACCGGTTGGAACCCGGACGCGATCATTCGCACTCTGTGTGCCTATGCTTCCAGTAGATGATCATTTTTCAGGTCATTTTGTAGTTCAAAAGAGCATAGTAGAGAAGACTATTCAGGAGGGAAACTGAGCATGAGGAAACCACCACCACCCGCCAAGAAAAACGAGGTCTCCGTCGTTCGTTCATCAGCGGCCGAGTATCTGACCTTTGTGGCCGCAACTGGTAGTGCAGAGACCAGCGTGGAGATGCGTTATGAAGACGAGAATATTTGGCTGACACAGAAGATGAT